>NZ_JBNNPF010000012.1:0-182593 GCF_050275515.1 Streptomyces sp. NPDC004126
CGTCGCTTCGCGATGGCCTTCGGCCACCCTTGACCGACCGGCCCGAACCGGAAAGCCGAAAGACTGCCGGGAAACCCCCAAAAGGAACGGTCACAAGGGGAGACGAACGAGAAGCGGTTCCGTCGGAGATGAGGCGAGTGGCCGGGGGCCGGCACGCCGAGCATCCGGGCCCTCAGATGTCCTGACTCCGGGCCGGGGGCGCGGCCACCCGCACGAGAGGCCGACCAGACCAGCCCAGGGAGCGGGCGGGCGCGACAGATCGCTACGCGCTCCTCCCGCCTCAGCGTCCGACGACCGTCCGGGGCTGATGCCTACACCAGAGGCCGAAAAGACCAGCCCAGGGAGCCGACAGGCGCGACAGATCGCTACGCGCTTCTCTGATCTCGGCGTCCGGCGGCCGCCTGGGGCTGGTCGCAGGCGGGTTCGACGTTGGCGGCGGCGGTGGTGAATTCGCGACCGGAGGCGCCCCGGATGTAGGCCAGCTCCATCCAGCGCTCGATACTGGTGTCGGAGACGTTCTCGTTGATCACGGCCATCAGCTCGCCCTCGACGCCGGAGGCGATGTCGCGGACACGGCGGCGAAGGAGGCGATGGGGAACGTACTCGTACTGCTCACTCATCGCCCTGCTCCGCTTCCTCAGCTGCGCTGCGCAGGAACCTCTCCCATCCGGCTGCCGCGCGGGCGATCAGTCCGGGGCTGGGATGACAGCATCCCCGCAACTCGGGTTGTTCCTCTGCGCTGTTCGTCGTCATGCGGAGATGATGAGCGGGCAGGCGCAGGGGCGGACAGGTCGCCGTGTGGCCATCGGTGGCCACGTGGCGGCCACGGAAGCGGATGGGTGCGATGACGCCTCAAGCTGGATCCATGAGCCAACGCAATGACGCACTGCGGGCGGCGAGACTGCGCGCCGGCTGGCGCACCATGGACCAGGCGGCGAAGAACCTGTCCGAGCACGGGCGGCGGCTTCTGCAGGACCGGCACTTCGAGGTGTCGCCGCGCACCTGGCGGCGATGGGAAGGCGAGCGGCCGGGCTGGCCTCCTGAGGAGACCGCGATCGTGCTGCACGACGCGCTGGGCCGCTGGCCCGAGGATCTCGGATTCAGCGTGCCCGCCGGCTGGATTCGCCCCGAGGCCCGTCAAGAGGAAGACGTGAACAGAAGACAGTTCGTCTCCGTCACAGCCGCAGCCCTCGTTCCCGGGCCGATGTCGCCCCAACACGTGGACCCGGCACTCATCGACTACTTCGAGCAGCAGCTCGAAGGGCATTACCGGGCCGACATGTATCTCGGCCCGCACGACCTGATCGGTACCGTCAGCGCGCAGTACCAGCTGATCGACAAGCTGATCCGCTCCGCGAAGGGCGAGGTGCGCCAGGGACTTCTGCGAGCGGGGGCCGCCTATGCCGCGCTCGTGGGATGGCTCTACCAGGACGCGGGCGATCTCGGTGCCGCCTCTTTCTGGCGCGGTGTCACGCAGGAGACGGCCGTCCGGTCCCGTGACCCCCAGCTCATCGGGTACAGCCTCGTCAACCAGGCGCACGTCCGGACGGATCTGAGCGACGGGTACGGCGTGATCGACCTCTGCGAGGCCGCCCTGGACGTGTCGGGCGGGCTCCTGCCCAAGATCCGCGTCATGGCCATGCAGCAGCAGGCCCACGGCGCCAGCCTGACCGGCGACCGAACCACCGTGGATCGGCTCATCGACACCGCCGACGGATTGCTGTCCGGCGTCGACGACGACCTTCCCTGGGGCAACGCCTGCCGCAGGACACCCGGATACCTGGAGGTCCAACGCGCCACCTGCTACGGGCGACTCGGCCTCGGCAGGGAAGCGGACGCGCTCTGGGCACAGGTCCTCGACATCGTCCCCGCGAGCGCACGGCGGGACCGTGGCGTCTACCTCGCCCGGCACGCCACCTCCGCCGCGACCGCACGGGAACCCGATCACGCGGTGGAAATCGCCCGCGAAGCCGTCGGCATCGCCATCGAGACCCGATCCGCACGCATGGTCCGCGAACTGCTCACCCTGGAACGGGCCATGCGCCCGTGGCACGATGCCCCCGTAGGCCGGGACCTCGCCGAGGTCCTGGCGCCGGTTGGCAAGGGGAGCTGACATGGGCGTACCGACAGTCCTGACCGACGAGCAGATCGCCGAGAACCTGGCCGGCCTGCCGGGCTGGGAGCGCAAGGGCGACGAGATCACACGCACCTACGAGATCCGCTACCACGCCGCCGTGGCAGTCATCGTCACCATCGCCGACCGGTCCAGGCGCATCCAGCACCACGCCGACTTGGACCTGCGGATCGACCACCTGCGGGCGACGATCACCACCCACGACGCCGGGTACCGTCTCACCGCAGCCGACTTCGACCTCGCCCACCGCATCGACGCGATCGTCGCCGCCCATCAGTCACTCCCCCTGGACTGAGCCGGTCCGCAGGTCTTACTTCGCTGGTCCCAGGCTTGCTGCGTCCATCGGCCGATACGTCGGTCGGGGTCCGCGATCGATGATTCCTCACGTTGGTTCGTCGGGTTCGCGCCTGGGAGGGAAGCTGCTCATGTGGGGCAAATGGATCAGTTGCAAGGTGCCGGTGACCGCGCGGGGAGAGTTCTCTGCGGCCCAGGGCATCTGGTCGACGATCAGTGATCAACCAGGTTTGGTCGGGCAGGTCGGCGGCTGGGACCCGGGCACCGACTGTGCTCACGTGCTGGGATTGTGGACCGATGCGGAGGCGTACCTCGGCTTCATGCAGGAGCGGCACGACTCGGTGATCGCCGACAACCGGCAGAGCTCCAGCTACTCCGCGATCGAGGTCGCCACCGGCGAGGTCGTCTTGGAGATGCCCGGTGAGACAGAACCGCCCCACGCTCTTGAACGTGCCACTCTCCTGAGGGTCGCCGACTGCCGACTACTACCCGGACGCCAGGAGCATTTCCTCGATGTCCAGAGCACGGTGTGGGCTCCAGGCATGGCAGCGGCCGGCGGCATGCTCACGGGTTTCGTCACCCGGCTGGAGGCAGACCGCTACCTGGTCACCACCCTGTGGTCCAGCTCCGCAGCTCACCACCGCTACACCACCCGGCATCTGCAGGCCCTGCGCTCCCGCGTGGCATTGGAGAGCGACATCCAGTCGATGACCGGCCACACGTTGCCACTTGAGACGACCTGGCGCGTCCTGCCACCGTCGACCGGGCACCAGGCCAAGACTGCCGCCGGCCGCCGAGATCACAGAAGCGCGTAGCGATCTGACGCGTCTGTCGGCTGCCTCGGCTGGTCTGTTCGTCCTCCGGTGTAGGTATCAGCCCCAGGCGGTCGTCGGACGCTGAGAGATGAGGAGCGCGTAGCGATCTGTCGCGCCCGTCCGCTGCCTCGGCTGCTTTGGTCGGCTTCTCGTGCGGGTAGTCGGGCCCCCGGCCCGGGGTCAGGACATCTGAGGGGCCGTATGCGTGGTGTGCCGGCGCCCGGTCCCTCGTCTCGTCTCCGACGGGGCCGCTTCTCGCTCGTCTCCCCCTGTGACCGTTCCTTTTGGGGGTTTCCCGGCAGTCTTTCGGCTTTCCGGGGCGGGACGGCCTGTCAAGGGTGGAGCGCAGCGACATCGCGAAGCGACGCGACCGAAGGGAGCGCCCTTGACAGGGCGGCCCGACACGGAAGGACGATGGGACTGACGGGAAACCCCCAAACCCTCCCTGATCCGGGCCAGGGGGATCCCGCCCCCAACCCCCGGGCCGTGGGCTCCGTCAGCACGTCTTGCGCCACGCTCCCAGGTCCTGCTTCTTTTCCAGGGAGCTGAGTTGCAGGCGCCTGGACTGGTTGCAGAAGCGGTTCGTCCGGAGTTCGTACTCGACGTGGAAGACGGCTTTGCCCGCCTTGATGAAGGGGGTCAGGGTCTCGCACTCGTCGTACTGGGCGCACTGTTCGTTGACCGCGAAGTCGTAGTCGCCGACCAGCTGCGGGATCTGGTCGAGGTCGTTCTTGAGGCCGGCGGCCATGCCCCGGTCGTGGGCGAGTTTCGCGATGAGGCGGTTGAACCCCAGCTGGTCGTCAGCGGTGAGCGGGAAACCCGAGTCGTTGCGGTAGGCGTCCATGTTGTCGGGCTCGACCGCGTCGAAGCCCTTGTCTCGGCACATGTCGAAGCGTTTCGCCATCAGCGGTTCCAGCTCCGCCGTGCGGCGGATGTCGAGCCAGCGTTCGCCCTCCCAGCCGTTGCCCTTGCCCAGCAGGGAGTCCGGGAAGTCGGCCGCGTCGGGGCGGAAGTCCTCCCAGGCGCCGGTGGAGATGTAGCAGATGGTGCGGCGGCCCTGCTCCTTCAGGGCCGCGACCTGCTCCTTCGTCGTGTTGAACCCGTCGACGTCGTACACCGGCACGTCCACCGACGTGTCCAGCTTGCCGGTGAGCTGCCACTGCCAGGGCGTGCCGGGCCGGGGTTGCCAGCGCTCCCCCGGCTTCTGGGCGGGCCAGGAGGGGCCGGGGGCCGGGGTCTCGGAGTCGTCGTCGGGCTCGGCGGTGCAGGCCGCCGCCGCCAGGAGGAGCAGGCCGGCCACGACCGCAGTGGTGAAACGCTTCATCCGGCTGCCTCCAAGGCGTACGGGAGGGTGCCCCACGGGTGGGCCCCGGTGCCGGGGACCGCGCAGTGCACTCCCGCGTGGCGCTCGGCGGCGAGTTCGGCGGCGGGGGCGTCCGGCGGGACGGCGTACACGAGGTGGCAGAACCGCCCGGCGGGGTGGTCGGCGGTCCACGGGGGCGGGGTGGCGGCCTGGTCGCGGTAGGCGTCCCAGGGGCCTTCGAAGGTGACGAGCAGGTCGGCGAGCCGGAGGTACCCGGGGTGGGGGTGGACTCCGTGGTTCAGGACGAGCGTACGGGCGCCCGCGGCCCTGGCCGCGACGGCGAGCCGGCCGTAGTGCGGGAGGAGTTCCGGATCGGCGGCGGCCTGGTCGAGGAAGGCGCCGTCGGCCCCGTACCAGTCGCGGTGGCGCAGCAGGTCTTGGACGACGGCCGCGTGCGGGCGGCGCCCGTAGTCGGTGTCGGTGTAGCCGAGGACGGGTACGCCCGCGTCGCGGAGCCGGGCGGCGACGGCGGCGAACCGTTCGTCGGGGGCCCGGCCGGGGCCGCTGTCGGGGTTGAGCACCACCGAGTGGAGTTGTCCGGCGGAGCGGATGAGCCGGTCCCACTCCTCGGGCCGGTCGGCGGGGTGCTCGTAGAGCGGCACCAGCAGCATGGGGTTCCTACCTTTTCCTTCCTGTTCCTTCGTCTTCCTTCGTCTTCCTTTGTCTTCCCGCGTCACCGGTGTGCCGTGGCGCGCCCGAGGAGCAGGCAGACCAGGAAGGCCAGGGCGGCCGCCGCGGTGCCGGCCACCGCCAGCTGGACCAGGCGGGGTTGTCCGATGCCGGCGAGCAGGGCCAGGCTCTGGGCGAAGGCCGCGCCGGAGCAGACGACGGCGGCGGGGCGGACCGCGCCGAAGGACTGCAGGAGCAGCCCGGTCCACATCACGGTGCCGAGCAGCAGCAGGGTGGCGATGCGGAGTCCGGTGAGGCCGGGGGCGTGCGGCCACAGCAGGGTGCCGGTGACGCCGAGGACGAGCAGCACCGCCAGGTACACGCTGAGGCAGCGGGCCAGGGTGGCGAGCATCCGGCGCCAGAACGCGCCGGGTGAGCGGGCCGCCCGCAGCCCGGCGAGGCTGCCGCTGCGGAAGCGGTGGAGGAGCCATTCGGCGGGGCCCATGCTGAGGGTGAGGGCGACCGCGGAGGGTGCGGCGACGGCTTCGGCGGGGCCGCCGCTGAGCACCTCCCCCAGCGCGGCGTACAGGACGAGCAGGCCGGTGCCGAGGCCGAACACCCCGTAGGGGGCGGAGTCTCCGATGCGGGGTCCGCGCCGGGTGTGGTCCTCCTCGGCGCCGCGCAGCATCCGCCAGCGGACCGGGCCGCCTTCGCCGGGGCGGCGTTCCGCCCAGCGGTGGATCCTGCGCACCCCGGCCCGTACGCCCTTGGCGAGCGGCAGCTCCCGCAGGGCGAGGGTGCAGGCGGCCAGCAGGGACACGAGGAGCAGGGTGACGCGTACGGGCACGGGCGGGTCGGTGAACAGGGAGAGGACCGCTCCGGCGGCCATGGGGCCGAGTGCGGCGAGCAGCAGCCGTTCGCGGCCCAGTACCAGGAGCACGGTGGCGGCACCGACGTAGACGGCCTGGCCTGCGGCGAAGGCGTACGAGAACGGCGGCCCGCCGGGGACGGCGAAGGCGGCGGCGGTGCCGAGGAGGGCGCCGGCGGGGGCTCCGACGAGGAGGGTGCGTCCGGCGGCGGCCCGGTCGCCGAGGCCGAGCCAGGAGTAGGCGCGGTGGGACAGGCTCTGGTCCCAGACCCAGCCGATGAGGGCTCCGGCGAGCAGGGTGAGGGTGCCGGCGGGCAGTCCGAGCCGGTCGGGCGGACCTTCGAGGAGGGGTGCGCCGAGGACGTAGGCGAGGCCGGGCAGGGCGAAGATCAGGCCGCGGAGCAGGCAGGCGGTGAGGGAGACCTTCCAGGGGTCGGGGAGCCGGTCGGGTTCGGGGAAGGTGCGGGGGACGCGGGCGTAGAGGTCTTCGGCGAGGGCGAAGGAGTCCTGGCGGCCGTAGGTGAGGCGGATGTGTTCGTCGGTCATGCCGTCGGATTCGAGGATGGCGGCGATCTCGTCGGGGTGGACGGCCGCACCGGCGAACGCGCCGAGCCGGTCGGCGAGTTCGTCCATGGGGTCGGCGGCCGGGCTTCCGGCGTCGGCGGCCGGGGTCCCGGGCCCGCCGGGGCGGGGCCGGGGCAGTTCGGGGAGGGTGTCGGTGCGGCCGGCGGGGGTGTCGGTGCGGCCGGCGGGGGCCGGGTGGCCGACGTGGACCCAGGTGCCTTCGGGGCCGGGGGGCTTGAGCCAGAGGGATCCGCTCACCACATGCTCCCGTCGGCCGCGAGTTCCTTGTTGCGGGGGTCCTGGGACCAGGGGTCGGTGATCCGCCGGGTCCAGTCGCCGTGGGTGCGGACGGGCAGGACGTGCCGGCCGGGACGCGTCTGGTCGGCGAGTTCGCGGTAGATGTGCCGGAAGCCGTCGACGGACTGGTGGAGGGTGAACTTCTCGACGACCCGGCGGCGGGACATCCGGCCGAGTTCGGCGCGGCGTTCGTCGTCGCGGAGGAGGGCGAGGGTGGCGCGGGCCATGGTCTCGGGTTCGCGGGGCGGGACGACGAGGCCGGTGTCGCCGACGGCTTCGCGGACGCCTCCGACGTCGGTGGAGACGGTGGTGCGGCCGCAGGACATGGCTTCGATGATGCTGAAGGGGAAGCCTTCGCTGATGCTGGAGAGCATGACGACGGAGCCGGCGGCGTAGGCCTTGGCGACCTGGTCGATGCGGCCCTCGTAGGTGATGCCGTCGGTGACGCCGAGTTCGGCGGCGAGTTTCTCCAGGCGGAGTCTGTAGTCCTCGCAGCCGGCCGGGACGGGTCCGAAGAGGCGCAGGCGCAGGGCGGGGAGTTCCTCACGCATGAACGCGTAGGCGCGGATGAGGGTTTCGAGGTCCTTGATGGGGTCGATGCGGCCGCACCAGCTGAGGGTGGGGACGTCCGGTTCGGGTCCGGCTTCGGGGAAGGCGTGCGGGTCGACGCCGTTGTAGACGGTGCGGATCCGTTCGGAGTCGGCGCCTCCGCGTTCTTCCCAGCGGCGGTTGTACTGGTTGCAGGGGGTGATCAGGTCGGCCTGCCGGTAGCCCTCGGAGTTGAGCTCGCGGTAGAAGCCGAGCATCAGGGCCTTGACGGGCCAGCGCTGGGCGGCGGTGCGGTAGCCGAGGTAGCGCTCGCGCAGGTAGATGCCGTGCTCGGTGAGGAGGAAGGGCACTCCGTCGAGGCGTTTGGCGGCGAGGGCGGGGAGGGTGGCGAGGCCGCTGCTGACGGCGTGGGCGACGCTGTCGGGCGGGATCCGTACCGCGAGCGGGCGCAGGGCGTGTTCCAGCAGGTCGGTGGCGGTGAGCGCGTCGTGGACCGTGGGTTCGGCGGCGGCGGTGACCAGGCCGGGGCGGGTCCATACGGTCATCAGCAGGCGCAGGACCGCTTCGGAGCGCAGGGCGGGGGCGAGGCGGCCGGCGCGTGCGAGGCGGGTGAGTTCGCCCAGGGCCTCGGAGAAGCCCCCGTGTGCGGGGTCGATGAGGGAGAGCAGGAAGGTTTCGTACGTTTCGGTGAAGCGGCGGCGGGCCCTGCCGCGCAGGGCCGTGCGGCGGGTGCGGGCGGGCGGCGGGCCCCAGAGCGGGACCGCGGTGTGCCGGTAGACGTTGCGCGGCAGCTCCCAGGTGACCGGCTCTCGTCCGGAGCCGGTGAGGGCTATGACGTTGAAGTCGACCTCCGGCATGCCGCGTACCAGCTGGTCGCACCAGGTGCTGACGCCGCCGTGGACGTGCGGGTAGGTGCCTTCGGTGAGCATGGTGACATGACGCCCATGGCTCATGTGGTGTGTCCCCCCAGGACGGAAAAGGGGCCGGCGCCCGTGGTGCGTGCGTGGAGCGCCGGCTCTGGGTGTTACGTGTGCCGCGGGTCGTCCGGGCGGCGGTACGGGCAGTACGGCCGGGACGGGTCGCGCGGGTGGTACGGGTGGTGCGGCCGGGTCAGAGGAGCTTGAGGGTGACCTGCGACTGGAGCACCTCGGGGGCCGTCCAGGCGGACCGGTTGCCGGCGTAGGCGGTGCCGAAGTCGGCGGTGCCCAGGAGCAGCTGCTTCTTCGTGCCGTTCGGGGCGGTGACCGGGGCGACGACTCCGGAGGGGGCCTTGACGACGACGTCCTTGCCGATCTTGTAGGCGGTCACCTTGCCGTCGGCGACGGCCTTGTTCCAGGCGGCGCGGCGCTGGAGCTCGACGCCGGTGTCCTTCATGCTCTGGTTGACGATCGGCGCGCTGGGCGCGTAGAGCGCGCGGTAGGTGTCGAGGACCTGGTTGAGCACCGGGTAGAGGGTGCGGTCCTCGGCGAGGTTGGACTGGTGGACGTAGTGCGGCCGGGGGTCGTTGGCCAGCACGTGGCGCATGGCGGTGCGCGCTTCGGCGGGGACGATGTAGTTCAGGTAGCCGGTGTTGGTGTCCAGCGGGGCCGGCAGGCAGGTGGAGGTGGCCGGGTTGTCCTCGCAGACGCCGCTGCCGCCGTCGGCACGGCTGGTGTAGATCCAGTTGTACTCGTCGGCCATCTCCGCGTTGGTGCCCGTGTTGTAGTACACGTTCATCGGATGGCGGGGGACGGTCAGGGCGGCGCCGACGGCCCGCTGGTCGGGCTCGCGGGAGTTGTCGCTGCCCGCCCACTTGACCCCGTTGTCGGCGAGGGCGCCGGCCAGGTTGGGGTTGTCCTGGGGCTGCTGCGGGAGGGTCTTGAGGCCGGAGTGCTCGCCGGTGACCAGCTCGGAGCGGTCGAGGGTGATGCCCTTGGCCGCGGCCCAGTTGTTGTTGTCGCGGATCTGGGCGGAGATGTCGGCGCGGCTCATCCAGTTGGTGGCGCCCTGGGCGTTCTTGGTGCAGGCCCAGGGGTTGGCGCTGGTGTCCTGGACGCAGCCGAGGAAGGGGTGCGTGTAGGTGTGGTTCATCCAGCGGAACTTGGCCCGGTCGGCGACGAGCTGGGCGGTCATCGCGTCGGTGCCGCCGTTCTCGGCCTTCCACTCCTCGCCGGCGCCCGCGTTGAAGAGCATGTCCAGCTTGAAGTTCTTGGACGTCTGCCACTGCGCCGCGTACTGGGCGTCGGCGGCGGTCATCCGGATGGTGCTCTCCTTGCCCTCGCCGCCGGCGCAGGCGTAGTCGCCGGGGGTGCAGTTGAGCTCCTTGCTCCAGCGGGCGTCGGGGGCGAAGACGTCGTCGACGTGGACGGCGAAGTAGCTGCGCTCCTGCCCGAGGTGGACGCCCTGGGTGAGCCAGTCGACGATGCCGCGGGCCAGCAGCCGGAACTGCTGCTGGTACTGGTTGTAGCCGAAGGTGACGACGAGTTCGCTGCGTCCGTCGTGGGTGTACTCGCCGACGAGGGAGGCGCGGCCGCCGGTGACGGGGGCGTCGAGGTAGCTGGTGTAGCCGGTGCGGGGCTTGCCCATGAAGCCGTAGCTCTCCGGGACCATGGCGGAGTTGTCCTCGAAGGTGACCTGACCGCCGAGGTAGCCGAAGGGGCCCGCCTTGCCGGCGGCGGTGACGGCGGCCTGGGTGCCGTCGAGCTGGCCGCTGTAGCCGCCGTTGTCCGTGTACTCCAGCCCGACCCCCGGGTGGGCCCAGGTGTAGGCGTCGACCTGGCGGATCCCGTACGTCGTCTCGTACGCGGTGAGCGCCGCCATCTCGGCGGAGCCCTGGCCGAAGGGGTTCTCGTTGGGCAGGACGACCCCCTGGTACTTGGCCCGGGGGCGGCCGTCGACGGTGTCGGCGAGGAACGCGGCGTCGATGACGGGGCGGCCGGAAGCGCCGAGGTCGACCCGGGTGTAGGGGACGCCGGTGTCCTTGAGCTGCGCTGTGATCGCGCCGACCGAGCTGCCGCCGTCGTCGACGACGAGCACCTTCAGGTCGATGCGCGGTGTCGCGGCCGCCGCCTGGGCGGTCGCGGCGGGTACTGCCACGGACATCAGGGCTGCCGCCGCCATCGCCGCGGCGGCCCTGTTCATCCGGTTCTTGTTGACCATTTCGGCCTTCCCCCCGCAGGCATCCCTCGACGACGGCCCATGGCGGACGGCCGGGCCGGGGAGGCACTGTGGAAATCATGCAAAAGGACCCCACGTCCCCTTGCGAGAGTGATGCGAGTCTCTCGGACCCCGTCAGCTCTAAAGGGCAAACCTGGAGCAGAGTCCACAGATGGGTGAACCTGATGGCGCGTTGATCGAACAACTTGACAAACCTTGTAGTGGCGTACGGACGTCTACCTGCGCGTAGGCTCGTTTCCGGCGGCCGCCGGGCCCGAATACGATCGCTGCGGAGCGGCCGGTGACCCCGACGCGACCCAAGCGCCCACTAACACAAACGGAAGCGAGACTTCACCACCGTGACTGCTCTGACTCTCAGCACTGCCGGCGCTGCGACGCTGCGCGCCGACGCCCTCGTGGTCGGCGTGGCGAAGGGCCCGAAGGGCCTCGTCGTGGCCGCAGGCGCCGAGGCCGTGGACAAGGCGTTCGACGGAAAGCTCGCCGCCGTGCTCGACTCGCTCGGCGCCACGGGCGCCGAGGGCGAGACCACCAAGCTGCCCGCCCCGGCCGGCCTCAAGGCCCCGGTCGTGCTGGCGGTCGGCCTCGGTACGGCGCCTGAGCAGGACGAGTCCTTCGACGAGGAGGCCCTGCGCCGCGCCGCCGGCTCCGCCGCCCGCGCCCTGCACGGCTCGAAGAAGGCCGCGTTCGCCCTCCCCCTGGACGACGCCTCCGCCGTCACCGCCGTCGCCGAGGGCGCGCTGCTCGGCGCGTACGCCTTCACCGCCTACCAGGGCGGCGAGAAGAAGAACGGGAAGGCCGACAAGAACGGCGGCCCGAAGCAGCCGCTGGCCGAGGTGGCCCTGCTCGGCGCCAAGCCGCGCGACAAGGAGCACAAGGCCGCGGCCGAGCGCGCCGTCGTCGTCGCCACCGAGGTCAACGTCGCCCGCGACCTGATCAACACCCCGCCGAACGACCTCACCCCCGAGGCCTTCGCCGCCGTCGCCTCCGCGACCGCGAAGGAGAACGGCGTCAAGGTCCAGGTCCTGGACGAGAAGGCCCTCGTCAAGGGCGGCTACGGCGGCATCATGGGCGTCGGCAAGGGCTCCGAGAACCCGCCGCGCCTGGTGAAGCTCAGCTACACCCACGCCAAGGCGGAGAAGACCCTCGCCTTCGTCGGCAAGGGCATCACCTACGACTCGGGCGGCATCTCCCTGAAGCCGGCCGGCCACAACGAGACGATGAAGTGCGACATGTCCGGCGCCGCCGCCGTCTTCGCCGCCGTCATCGCCGCCGCCAAGCTGGGCCTCCAGGTCAACGTCACCGGCTGGCTCGCGCTCGCCGAGAACATGCCCTCCGGCTCCGCCACCAAGCCGGGCGACGTGCTGCGCATGTACAGCGGCAAGACCGTCGAGGTCCTGAACACGGACGCCGAGGGCCGCCTGGTCCTGGGCGACGCCCTGACCAAGGCCTCCGAGGACAACCCGGACGCGATCGTCGACGTCGCCACCCTCACGGGCGCCATGGTGCTGGCGCTCGGCGACCGCACCTTCGGGATCATGGCCAACGACGACGCCTTCCGCACCTCGATCCACGAGATCGCGGAAGAGGTCGGCGAGGCCTCCTGGCCGATGCCGCTCCCCGAGGACCTGCGCAAGACCATGGACTCCCCCACCGCCGACATCGCCAACATGGGTGTGCGGATGGGCGGCGGCCTGGTGGCCGGCCTCTTCCTCCAGGAGTTCGTCGGCGAGGGCATCACCTGGGCGCACCTGGACATCGCGGGCCCGGCCTTCCACGAGGGCGCCCCGTACGGCTACACCCCCAAGGGCGGCACCGGCTCCGCCGTGCGCACCCTGGTGCGGCTGGCCGAGCGCACCGCCACGGGCGACCTGGGCTGACGCCCCGGACCCCGTCGCGCGGGCGTCCGCGTACCACCTCGTGAGACGCCCGCTGTGACACGCGCCGCGCCCCGGGACCCCCATCGAGGTCCCGGGGCGCGTTCGCTCTGGAAGAAACGTCGAGGATCAGTAGGTTTCTACGCACGGGTAACCCTGATCTCGGGCAGAACGACGGTCCACACCCGGGGCCCGGCGTCCCGCGGTCCCCCGACAAATGCGAAGATGGGTTCTCGGCAGGACAGGGCCCCCACCACAGGGCCGAAGAAACAAGCGGCCGATTACCAGCCGCCGCCCGGTCACAGAGGACCGGTGCCCGGCGCACATGCATGGAGGACGTGACGTGGCGAACGACGCCAGCACCGTTTTCGACCTAGTGATCCTCGGCGGTGGCAGTGGCGGTTACGCCGCGGCTCTCCGCGCATCCCAGCTGGGTCTCGACGTTGCGCTGATCGAGAAGAACAAGCTCGGCGGCACCTGCCTGCACAACGGCTGCATCCCCACGAAGGCTCTGCTGCACGCCGGTGAGATCGCCGACCAGGCACGCGAGGCCGGACAGTTCGGTATCAAGGCCTCTTTCGAGGGCGTTGACATCGCCGGTGTGCACAAGTACAAGGACGAGGTCATCTCGGGCCTGTACAAGGGCCTGCAGGGCCTGGTCGCCTCCCGCAAGGTGACCTACATCGAGGGTGAGGGCCGCCTGTCCTCCCCGACCTCCGTCGACGTCAACGGCCAGCGCATCCAGGGCCGCCACGTCCTGCTGGCGACCGGCTCCGTGCCGAAGTCGCTGCCGGGCCTGACCATCGACGGCAACCGGATCATCTCCTCGGACCACGCGCTGGTCCTGGACCGCGTTCCCCAGTCCGCGATCATCCTGGGCGGCGGCGTCATCGGCGTCGAGTTCGCCTCGGCGTGGAAGTCCTTCGGCACCGACGTCACCGTCATCGAGGGCCTCAAGCACCTCGTCCCGGTCGAGGACGAGAACAGCTCCAAGATCCTGGAGCGCGCCTTCCGCAAGCGCGGCATCAAGTTCAACCTGGGCACCTTCTTCCAGTCGGCCGAGTACACCGAGACCGGTGTCAAGGTCACGCTGGCCGACGGCAAGACCTTCGAGGCCGAGGTGCTGCTGGTCGCCATCGGCCGCGGCCCGGTCTCCCAGGGCCTGGGCTACGAGGAGCAGGGCGTCGCGATGGACCGCGGCTACGTCCTGGTCGACGAGTACATGCAGACCAACGTGCCGACCATCTCGGCCGTGGGCGACCTCGTCCCCACCCTGCAGCTCGCGCACGTCGGCTTTGCCGAGGGCATCCTCGTCGCGGAGCGCCTGGCCGGCCTGAAGGCCGTGCCGATCGACTACGACGGTGTCCCGCGCGTCACGTACTGCCACCCCGAGGTCGCCTCGGTCGGCATCACCGAGGCCAAGGCCAAGGAGATCTACGGCGCGGACAAGGTCGTCGCCCTGAAGTACAACCTGGCGGGCAACGGCAAGAGCAAGATCCTGAAGACCGCGGGCGAGATCAAGCTCGTCCAGGTCAAGGACGGTGCCGTGGTCG
The DNA here is from genome assembly GCF_050275515.1 of Streptomyces sp. NPDC004126. Taxonomy (NCBI): domain Bacteria; kingdom Bacillati; phylum Actinomycetota; class Actinomycetes; order Kitasatosporales; family Streptomycetaceae; genus Streptomyces; species Streptomyces sp. NPDC004126. Next base: position 14,077 of record NZ_JBNNPF010000012.1, read on the forward strand.
GCGTCCACATGGTCGGTGACCGGATGGGCGAGCAGGTCGGCGAAGCCCAGCTGATCTACAACTGGGAGGCCCTGCCGGCCGAGGTCGCGCAGCTCATCCACGCGCACCCGACCCAGAACGAGGCCCTCGGCGAGGCCCACCTGGCCCTGGCCGGCAAGCCGCTGCACGCACACGACTAATCGTCACGGGCGCGACGACCACTTCCGCACTTTCGTTAGGAGCAACTGAAACCATGTCGGTTTCCGTAACCCTTCCGGCGCTCGGCGAGAGCGTCACCGAGGGCACTGTCACCCGTTGGCTCAAGGCCGAGGGCGAGCGCGTCGAGGCTGACGAGCCGCTGCTCGAGGTCTCGACCGACAAGGTCGACACCGAGATCCCCTCCCCCGTCTCCGGCATCCTGGCCTCCATCAAGGTCGCCGAGGACGAGACCGTCGAGGTCGGCGCCGAGCTGGCCGTCATCGACGACGGCTCCGGCGCCCCGGCCGCCGCTGCCGCCCCGGCCGCCGCCGAGGCCCCCGCGGCCCCGGCCGCTCCGGCCCCCGTCGCCGAGGCCCCGGCCCCCGTTGCAAGCAACGGCTCCACTGGAGCGGCTGCCGCCGCGCCCTCTCCTGCGGCCGAGACCCCGGCTCCGGCCGCCGCTCCGGCGGGCGCCGCCTCCGGTACCGACGTCGTGCTGCCCGCGCTGGGCGAGTCGGTCACCGAGGGCACCGTCACCCGCTGGCTGAAGGAGGTCGGCGAGTCCGTCGAGGCCGACGAGCCGCTGCTCGAGGTCTCCACGGACAAGGTCGACACCGAGATCCCCGCGCCGGTCTCCGGCACCCTGCTGGAGATCCTGGTCGCCGAGGACGAGACCGCCGAGGTCGGCGCCCGTCTCGCCGTCATCGGCGTCGCGGGTGCGGCTCCGGCCGCCGCCCCGGCCGCCGCCGCTCCGGCTCCGGTCGCCCCGGCCCCCGTGGCCGCTCCGGCGCCGGTCGCCGCCCCGGCGCCGGTCGCCGCTCCGGCTCCGGTCACCCCGGCCGCCCCGGCCGCTCCCGCCGCCGTCTCCGGCGACGAGGGCGCGTACGTGACCCCGCTGGTGCGCAAGCTCGCCTCGGAGTCCGGCGTCAACCTGTCGACGGTCACGGGCACCGGTGTCGGTGGCCGCATCCGCAAGCAGGACGTCCTGGCCGCCGCCGAGGCCGCCAAGGCCGCCGCCGCCCCGGCTCCGGCCGCCGCGGCTGCCGCCCCGGCCGCCAAGGCTCCGGCCGCGGTGTCCGAGCTGCGCGGTCAGACGGTCAAGATGACCCGCATGCGCAAGGTCATCGGCGACAACATGATGAAGGCCCTGCACTCGCAGGCGCAGCTCAGCTCCGTGGTCGAGGTGGACATCACCAAGATCATGAAGCTGCGCGAGAAGGCCAAGGCCGGCTTCCTCGCCCGCGAGGGCGTCAAGCTGTCCCCGATGCCGTTCTTCGTCAAGGCCGCCGCCCAGGCGCTGAAGGCCCACGCGGTCGTCAACGCCCGGATCAACGACGACGAGGGCACCATCACCTACTTCGACTCGGAGAACATCGGCATCGCCGTGGACTCCGAGAAGGGCCTGATGACCCCGGTCATCAAGGGTGCCGGTGACCTCAACCTGGCGGGCATCTCCAAGGCGACCGCCGACCTGGCCGGCAAGGTCCGCGGCAACAAGATCACCCCGGACGAGCTGTCCGGCGCGACCTTCACCATCAGCAACACCGGCTCGCGCGGTGCGCTGTTCGACACGGTGATCGTTCCGCCGAACCAGGTCGCGATCCTGGGCATCGGTGCCACGGTCAAGCGTCCCGTGGTCATCGAGACCGAGGAGGGCACCGTCATCGGCGTCCGCGACATGACGTACCTGACCCTGTCCTACGACCACCGCCTGGTGGACGGCGCGGACGCGGCCCGGTACCTCACCGCCGTCAAGGCGATCCTCGAGGCCGGCGAGTTCGAGGTCGAGCTCGGCCTGTAAGGCCCTGCGCACAGCCCCGGCTGTCGCTTGCGGCGCCCCCGTCCGGATTCGTCCGGGCGGGGGCGCCGTCGTTGGTGCCCGCGCCGTGCCGGCGTTGTAACGAGCCTCACCCTGCGTCCCTGACCACGAACGCATCGGAGCAGGCCACGGCGGCCTTATTGTCTAGGCATCAGGCCCCGCGTGTCCGCACACACAGGAGTTGAAACCCGATGATCACCCCACCCGTCGTGCACTCGCTGCGCGAGCAGATCCGCGAGCACATCGTGGAGGGGATCGTCAGCGGCCGCTGGAAGCCCGGCGAGCGGATCGTGGAGCGCCGGATCGCGGTGGAGCTGGAGGTCAGCCAGACGCCCGTGCGCGAGGCGCTGCGCGAGCTGGAGACGCTGCGGCTGATCGAGTCGGCGCCGAACAAGGGCGTCCGCGTACGGAACCTCTCGGCGGCCGACCTGGAGGAGATCTACCCGGTCCGGGCGGGTCTGGAGCAGATCGCGGCCGAGCTGGCCGCCCCGAGGCTGGCGGCCGACTGCTCGGCCCTGGAGCCGCACGTGGAGGCCCTGTGGGAGGCCGACCGGATCCAGGACGGCACGGCGCAGGTGCGGCACACGGTGGGCTTCCACCGGGAGATGGTGCGGGCGGCCGGGAACAGCGTGCTGCTGCACACCTGGGAGAGCCTGGGCATCGAGGTCTTCACGGCCCTGTCCATCCGGTGGCTGGGAACCGTGCAGAAGTCCTACGCCGAGGAGCACGAGGCCCTCGTCGCGGCGTTCCGCAGCCAGGACCCCGATATCGGGGTTCTGGTGAAGCGGCACGTCCTGGGCTGCGCCCCGCGTAGCGCCTGACCGCTTCCACACCTCTTTGACCTGCGGGTTTTAGCGATCCTCCAGTGGATCCCAGCCCCAGTGGCATGTACTGATGAAACCGGCACCGGGTGCCTGCCTTCATGGCACCGGGTGCCGACTTTCGTCCCGCCGTCGATTATTCGTCACTTTTATTTGATCGATCATCGATCAGGGATTTACAGTCACTGCGGGCCCCAACCGGGTCCAACGACCCTGTCCTGCCCGTCAGGGTTTTCTTCACCACCTCCTCTCCTTTGTCCGGAAGGCGGCGCACACCGATGTCCGACCCCGTAGGAAAGCTTCCGAGCGAGCTCGACCAGCTCCCGGACCGCGACACCGAGGAGACCGCCGAATGGGCGGCCTCCCTCGACGCCGTCGCAAAGGCCGCCGGTACGCGCCGCGCCGAATACCTGCTCCGCCGCACGCTCCAGCACGCCGAGGCCGCCGGCCTCGCCCTGCCGAAGCTGCTGGAGACGGACTACGTCAACACCATCCCCACCTCCGCCGAGCCGGCCTTCCCCGGTGACGAGGAGATGGAAGCCAGGATCACCGCCTGGAACCGCTGGAACGCGGCCGCCATGGTGACCCGCGGCTCCAAGTACGGCGTCGGCGGCCACATCGCCACCTTCGCCTCCGCCGCGTGGCTGTACGAGACCGGTTTCCAGCACTTCTTCCGCGGGAAGGAGGCCGACGGATCCGGCGACCAGCTCTACATCCAGGGCCACGCCTCCCCCGGCATCTACGCCCGCGCCTTCCTCGACGGGCGCATCTCCGAGCAGCAGCTCGACAACTTCCGCCAGGAGTCCGGCGGCAACGGCCTGCCGTCCTACCCGCACCCGCGGCGCCTGCCGTGGCTGTGGGAGTTCCCCACGGTCTCCATGGGCCTCGGCCCGCTGTCCGCGATCTACCAGGCGCGCTTCAACCGCTACCTGCAGAACCGTCGGATCAAGGACACCGCCAACTCGCACGTCTGGGCCTTCCTCGGCGACGGCGAGATGGACGAGCCCGAGTCGACCGCCGCCCTGGCCCTGGCCTCCCGCGAGCAGCTCGACAACCTGACCTTCGTCATCAACTGCAACCTGCAGCGCCTCGACGGTCCGGTCCGCGCGAACTTCCGCGTCGTGCAGGAGCTGGAAGCCCAGTTCCGCGGCGCCGGCTGGAACGTCATCAAGTCGCTGTGGGGCTCCGCCTGGGACGAGCTGTTCCAGCTCGACACCACGGGCGCCCTGGTACGCCGCCTGCGCGAGGTACCCGACGCGCAGTTCCAGACGTACGCGACCCGCGACGTGGCCTACATCCGCCAGCACTTCTTCGGCGCCAACGCCGAGCTCGTCGCCCTGGGCGGCCTGCTCTCCGACGCGAAGATCGCCGAGTGCTTCCACAGCTCCCGCGGCGGCCACGAGCCCCGCAAGGTCTACGCCGCGTACAAGGCCGCCCTGGAGCACAAGGGTGCGCCGACGGTCATCCTCGCGCAGACCGTCAAGGGCTACACGCTGGGCGCCGGGTTCGAGTCGAAGAACGCGAACCACCAGATGAAGAAGCTGACGGTCGACGAGTTCAAGGACATGCGTGACCTCCTTGGCCTCCCGATCCCCGACAGCGCCTTCGTCGACGGCAAGGTGCCCTACGGCCACCCGGGCGCGAACAGCCCCGAGGTGCAGTACCTGAACGAGCGCCGCGCGGCCCTCGGCGGCCCCGCCCCGGCCCGCAAGGTCAAGCAGGTCGCCCTGCCCGCCCCCGCGGACCGTTCCTTCGCCCCGCTCATCAAGGGTTCCGGCAAGCAGGAGATGGCCACCACCATGGCCTTCGTCCGCCTCGTCAAGGACCTGATGCGGGACAAGGAGACCGGCAAGCGCTGGGTGCCGATCGTCCCCGACGAGGCCCGTACCTTCGGTATGGAGTCCCTCTTCCCGTCGGCCGGCATCTACTCGCCGCTGGGCCAGACGTACGAGCCGGTCGACCGCGACCAGCTGATGTACTACAAGGAGGCCAAGGACGGCCAGATCCTCAACGAGGGGATCACCGAGGCCGGCGCCATGGCCGACTTCATCGCCGCCTGCACGTCGTACGCGACGCACGGCGAGCCGATGATCCCGTTCTACATCTTCTACTCGATGTTCGGCTGGCAGCGCACCGCCGACCAGATGTGGCAGCTCGCCGACCAGCTCGGCAAGGGCTTCATCGTCGGTGCCACCGCCGGCCGCACCACGCTGACCGGTGAGGGCCTCCAGCACGCCGACGGCCACTCGCACCTGATCGCGTCCACGAACCCGGCGTCGCTCAACTACGACCCGGCCTTCGCGTACGAGATCGCGGTGATCGTCAAGGACGGTCTGCGGCGGATGTACGGCGAGCAGCCCGAGGACGTCTTCTACTACCTGACGGTCTACAACGAGCCGAAGGTGCAGCCGGCCATGCCCGAGGGCGTGGAGGAGGGCATCCTCAAGGGCCTGTACCGGTTCAACACGGCCGCCGCCCTGGAGGCCGCCCCGGCCGCCGACGCCCCGAAGATCCAGCTGATGGCCTCGGGTACGGCGATCCACTGGGTCCTGGAGGCGCAGAAGCTGCTGGCCGCCGACTGGAACGTGGCCGCCGACGTGTGGTCCGCCACCTCGTGGGGCGAGCTGCGCCGCGACGCGCTGGAGTGCGACGAGGCGCTGCTGCGCGGCGAGGAGCGCACCCCGTACGTGACCCGCGTGCTGGAGGGCGCCCCGGGCCCGGTCCTGGCGGTCTCCGACTGGATGCGCCAGGTCCCGGACCAGATCAGCCAGTGGGTGCCGCAGGACTACACCTCGCTGGGTACGGACGGCTTCGGTCTGTCCGACACCCGTGAGGGCGCCCGCCGCCACTTCGGCGTCGACGCCCAGTCGATCGTGGTGGCCTCGCTGGCCCAGCTCGCCCGCCGCGGCGAGGTGCCGGCGTCCGCCGTCAAGGAGGCCCGGGAGCGCTACGGCCTCTGAGCCGTGTCCCGCTGAAGTGCCGTAGGCCGGTGTCCAACCCCAAAGGGGGTCGGACACCGGCCTTTGGCCGTACGAGCGGTGGCGACGCGGGGGTGGAGCCGTGATGCTGGACCCGTGATGGACGAGACGGAGTTCTGGGAGATCGTCGACCGTACCCGCGAGGCCGCTGAGGGCGACCCGGAGGAGCATGCCGAGCTGCTCGTGGAACGGCTGGCGCAGCTCGATCCCGACTCCGTGCTGGACTTCGCGCGGCACTTCGAGTCCCGGTACAACCGGGCGTACACCTGGGACCTGTGGGGCGCGGCGTGGGTGCTGCTCGACGGGGCGAGCGACGACGCGTTCGACTACTTCCGGTGCTGGCTGATCGGGCAGGGCCGGGAGGTCTTCGAGGGCGGGGTGCACGATCCGGACCGGCTGGCGGAGCTGCTGGGCGACTTCGACGAGGAGATCGACGGGGACGGCGAGGAGCTGGGGTACGCGGCCGACGAGGCGTACGAGCAGCTGACCGGGGTGGTGGCCCCGGACCTGGGCATCCCGTTGCAGGCGGAGGAGCCGGAGGGCGCCCCGCTGGACTTCGAGAACGAAGCCGTGCTGGCGGAGCGCTTCCCCCGGCTCTGGGACCGGTTCCGCCCTTAGTAGTGGGTTCCGCCGTCGATGCGGATCTCGGTGCCGGTGATGAAGGCGCCGTCCTCGGAGCCGAGCATCGCGACGACGCCGGCGACGGTCTGCGGGCCGGCGAAGCCCTGGCCGAGGGCGGGGGCGAGCTTGGCGAACAGGCTCCAGTCGGTGTCCTCGGGCAGGCCGGGGCCGGTGCCGGTGGTCATGCCGCTCTCGATGGAGCCGGGGGCGACGGAGACGAAGCGCAGGCCCTGCTTGCTGTACTCGGCGGCCAGTGCGTGGGTCATGGACTGGATGCCGCCCTTGCTGGCCGCGTAGGCGGACATGTAGGGGTGGGCGAAGCTCGCCGAGGTGGAGCTGAAGTTGACGACGACGGGCTGCTCGCCGGCCAGCAGGGCGGAGAGCGACTCGCGGATCATCAGGAAGGTGCCGGTCAGGTTGACCGAGATCACCTGGTTCCACAGGTCGAGGGTGGTCTGGTGGGTGTGCGCGGAGCGCAGGATGCCCGCCGCGTTGACCAGGACGTCGATGCCGGTGAGGGCGTCGACGGCGGCGGCGACGCCCGTCTTGACGGCGGCCTCGTCGGATATGTCCAGGACGGCCGTGGTCAGCCGGTCGGCGTTGCCCTCGGCGGCCGCCTGCTCGGCGGTGGCCTTGAGTCCGGCCTCGTTCACGTCGACGGCGTGGACGCGGCCGCCCTCGGAGAGAATGCGGTGGACGGTGGCCTGGCCGATGCCCGAGCCGCCGCCGGTGATGAGGACGCGACGTCCTTCGTAACGGTTCATGGGGCGAGCCTACCGAGGACGTGACACGTTTTGCCAGACTGGCATGAAATGCATTCTTCAGCTAGTCCTGGCGTAGTCTTCACCCGTGAGATCTCCCCGCCCGTACTCCCCCCAGAGCGGCCCCGGAACCCAGTCGCTGACCGAGCGCCGCAAGGCCGCCACCCAGCTCGACATCGCGCGCGCCGCCTGCGAGCTCTTCGCCGCGCACGGCCCCGACGGCACCACCGCCGAGGACATCGCCCACCGGGCGGGGGTCGCGCTGCGCACGTTCTACCGCTACTTCCGCAACAAGCAGGAGGCCGTGGCCCCGCTGCTGGCGGGCGGCGGCGACGCCTGGCGGGCGCTGCTCGCCGAGGAGCGCCCGGGAACCCCCCTGGCGGAGGCGCTGGAACGGGCCGTGACGCGCTCGCTGAGCGACTCCCAGGCCGTGGAGGAGGGGCTGGAGGTCACCCGCGGCCTGCTCCGCGCGGCCGCCTCCGACGAGGCGCTGCGGGCGGTCTGGTACCGGGTGAACCAGGACTCCGAGGAGCGCCTGGTCCCGGTGGTGGCCCGGCTGGCCGGCCCGGAGGCGGACCCGATGTCGGTACGCCTGCTCGCGGCGGCCGCCACCGACGCGATCCGCGTCTCCCTGGAACTGTGGTCCGCCGGCGACGCCCCGGTCTCGGGCCCAGGCTCCCCCGCGGACCTCGCGGTCCGCGCCCTGCGCGAGCTGACCGGCGCGATGCCCCTGCTCCGCTGAGCGGAACAGGGGCACCGGAAGAGGGGGTGCGAGGCGGTCAGCGCCAGCCGCCCCAGTCGTCGTTCCATCCACCGTGGCCGTGCCAGTCGGCGTTGTCCCAACGACCCCAGTCGCTGTCGTTCCAGCCGTGGTCGTGGTCGCTCCAGCGGCCGTTCCCACCGCAGTCGTCGTCGTCCCAGTGGTTGGAGTGGCGGTAGTCCGAGCGCGAGTCCCGGCCACCGTCGTGTGCGGAGGCGTTCGCGACCGGCAGCAGACCCAGGGTGAGTCCGGCGGCCCCGGCGACAACGGCTCCGACGATCCTACGGCGCATCTTCATGCACCTCCGATACAAATAGCGCTTATCGGGCTTTTAGGTCCTATCAACCGTTACTCCGATCAGGCGAGCTGTCAAAAGCAGCGGACCGCTTCAGGGCCCGCCCTCGCCCTCGCCCCGGCCCTCACTCCGGCCCCCACCGCTCAGCTCGTCCCGCACCCGGCGCCACGCACGAATGATCGGCGGAAGCTTCGAAAGCACCTCGCCGATCTGCATCAGCAGCAGCGTGACGAGGCCGAACGAGGCGAGAAGGGCGAGGGTCATCCGGTCCCACGTCATCTACGGGCCTCCCTCACGCCGTCCCCGCCGGCCCTCCGGGCTCCGCACCGGGCGGACCGCCGAGCGCGACTCGGCCGCAGAGCCAGTCGAGAGCCTCCACACCCAGCCGGTCAGGCGCTTCGAGCAGTGCGGTCCGCACCTCCACGAGGTCGGCCATCGCCCCGGGGGCGCCCGATCGGTCCAGCACGGCGAGGCGGTCCATCGCCGAAGCGACCACCCCCTGCCAACCCGGCATGCCGAAGTGCGCCGGCTCCTTGAGCACGGCCGAACCGGCCCTGTGCAGCAGCCCCGCACGCCAGCCCTGCGCACGCATCAGCTCGGCGGTGAACCGGACCCGGTCCTCGACGTGCCGCACGAACTCCGCCGCGGAACCGGACACCGACCGGAGCGTGAAACACGTGCCTCCGGCCCACGGAAGGTCCACGGCCGAGGCGACGGCCGCGAACGCGCGCAGCGCTTCGGGTCCGTCGTCCTCCGCGGCTGCCAGCGCGGCACGGGCCCGGTGGTACAGATCGGCGCTCTGCGCCAGGACCTGACCGTCGCTCGGACCGTCGCCCGCCGCACGAATCGCCTCCAGTGGTCCTTCCCGCCAGGCGTCGACGACGAGCCCGACCGCGGCGGCGCTCAGCAGCACATCGGCGTCGTCCGCGTCGACCCCGCAGTGCGCGAGGACGGCGGCGGCCGGCTCCTCCACCGCCGGAAGCGGCGAGCGGGCCTCCCCGTCCGCGCCGGCCCTCCCCAGCAGGGCGGCCAGGAGCGGCCCCAGCGGTTCGGGCTCCGGAGGCTCCACGGTGATCCCGTGCTCCGCCAGATCCTCGTAGACGGCGTCCGGACCGCAATCGATGTGTGAGGAGTCATGACGCCCCGAGCACCCTTCCGGGCACTCGTACTCCTCGCACATCTCCGGGTCCACCGGCTGCACCTCGTTGATCAGGTGATAGGCGAGCCGCTCCGCCACCGCCTCCCGCGCCGAGATCATGGCCAGGTCGAGCCGGAAGGCCTCGTCCCTCATCTCCGGGTCCTCGCGGTCCACGGAAGCGGGCGGCTCAGGCGCGTCCGGAACCCAGGTGTACGCCGATTCCAGCGAGATCAGGAGCCAGGCGACCCGCAGCGCCTCGACGCCGTCGCCCCGGGCCAGCCCGGCAACGGCTTCCGCGGCCTCCCGCACGCCGTCCATCCGGGCCAGGTGCCGCTCCCGCACCGGCAGCCAGGCAGCGGACTCCGCCGCGGCCCGCTCGGCGTCCTGGACCACCGAGGCGTCACGGGCCCGCCGCGCCCTGGCGACCAACCGGGTCAGGCAGGGACGGCAGGCGAACAGTCCCGCATCGGGCCTCGGCCCCAGCGGTACGACCGCCCTCTCCCCGAAGGGCTCGTCGCACAGGCAGCAGTCCAACGCCCCCACCTGCCGGGACGAGGGGACGGTCGGCAGCGCGGACCGGATCAGAGGACGGGCGTACTCGGGGATGTGCACGGGCAGTCAGCTCCTCGGGAAGACGCGCCGGTTCGCTCACGGCGCTGCATCCATCCTGCGGACCGTCCCAGCCCGCTTGTCTTCCCCTGACACCCGGGCCCGCGAAGTTGGCGCAATCTGACATGGGGTACCCCACCTGCCCCTCCTACGCTCTTGGCACGATCTGACGGCCGTCTGGACCGTCGCCCCGCCGACCGAAGGAAACCGCCGCACCATGACCAGCGACACCGCCCCTGCTTCGAACGCGGCCCACCGGGAGCTGGTGGACGCTCTGGAAGAACTGCACCGGGCGGCCGGGCACCCCAGCATGCGGAGGGTGAGCGCTCAGATCGCGGAGGGCGATCACCCGGGTCTCATCAGTCACGAGGGAGTCCGCACGGCCCTCAAGGGCCTGACCGTCCCGCGCTGGGAGACCCTGCAGTCGATCGTGGCGGTGCTCGCCGCGGCCTGTGTCGATCCGCCCCGGGATCCGGCGGCCGAGGTGGCGCGGTTCCTGCCCTTGTGGCGTGCGGTGCGGGAAGGGGACGCCGGCGCCGTGAAGTCGGCCCGGGAGCTGGACCTCTCCCAGGGATGGGGCACGGACGACGGGCGGTGGACCGCCGAGGCGGTCATCGGCTTGATGATCAACCCGTTCAATGCGATCCAGATCGACCCCGCACTCGCGGTGCCGCACGAGCCGACGGTTTCGGAGGACGACTGGGTGCGGGCCGGCGTCCGCCTCATCGAGGCGCACGGTCCCGAGCTCGCGCTGCGCGCCCTCCTGCGGACCCTGAAGGGCGACTACGTGGGCGTCGAGGCGGGCAGCCCCTTCGGCTACCACCACCCGGGGCAGGAAGCGGCCGACGCGCTCGCGGCCTTCCACTACGGCTGCCGGCAGGTCCTGCGGCGACTGGCCGTCGAGCCCAACCTCCTCCAGCGGTCGATCGGCGCCATGCACGCCGACGACGGCATGGACCGCGAGCACCGCATCGAGATGCTGCGTGCGGAATCGGACACGTCCCTGATGCGGGAGATCCTCACCGCCACCCCGGAGACCTGGCACGAGCTCTCCGAAGAAGCCCACCATCAGATCTGCGGGTACCTCATCGAGGCGATCGTTCCGGTGGGCAGGTTCGGTCTTCCGCCCGACCAGCGGTTCCACATCAGCTGGCGCGTACCCGAACCGTCGGCGGCATAGCTCCGCAGACACGACGTCGGCCCCACCCTGACGGATGGGGCCGACGCTGATCACACCCGGGCGGCAGCCTGCCGGGCGCCGCCGCTGCTTCTTACAGGTCGAAGTAGAGCTCGAACTCGTGCGGGTGCGGGCGCTGCGCGATCGGGGCGATCTCGTGCGTGCGCTTGTAGTCGATCCAGGTCTCGATCAGGTCGGGGGTGAAGACACCGCCGGCCAGGAGGTACTCGTGGTCCTCCTCCAGGGCCTTGAGGACGTCCTCGAGGCTGGTCGGGACCTGCGGGACGCTCGCGTGCTCGTCGGGCGAGAGCTCGTAGAGGTCCTTGTCGATCGGCTCCATCGGCTCGATCTTGTTCTTGACGCCGTCGAGGCCCGCGAGGAGCAGCGCCGCGAAGGCGAGGTACGGGTTCGAGGACGGGTCCGGCGCGCGGAACTCGACGCGCTTGGCCTTCGGGTTCGAGCCCGTGATCGGGATGCGCATGGCGGCGGAGCGGTTGCGCTGCGAGTACACCATGTTGACCGGCGCCTCGAAGCCCGGCACCAGGCGGTGGTACGAGTTCACCGTCGGGTTGGTGAAGGCGAGCAGCGACGGGGCGTGCTTGAGGATGCCGCCGATGTAGTAGCGGGCGGTGTCCGACAGGCCCGCGTAGCCGGCCTCGTCGTAGAAGAGCGGCTCGCCGCCGGCCCACAGGGACTGGTGGACGTGCATGCCCGAGCCGTTGTCGCCGAAGATCGGCTTCGGCATGAAGGTCGCGGTCTTGCCGTTGCGCCAGGCGACGTTCTTCACGATGTACTTGAAGAGCATCAGGTCGTCGGCCGCGGCCAGCAGCGTGTTGAACTTGTAGTTGATCTCGGCCTGGCCGCCGGTGCCGACCTCGTGGTGCTGGCGCTCGACCTGGAGGCCCTGGGCGTCCAGTTCGAGGGAGATCTCGGCGCGCAGGTCGGCGAAGTGGTCGACCGGGGCGACCGGGAAGTAACCGCCCTTGTAGCGGACCTTGTAGCCGCGGTTGTTCTCCTCGGAGCCGGTGTTCCAGGCGCCGGCCTCGGAGTCGATGTGGTAGAAGCCCTCGTTCGCGGAGGTCGCGAAGCGCACGCTGTCGAACACGTAGAACTCGGCCTCGGGGCCGAAGAACGCGGTGTCGGCGATGCCGGTGGAGGCGAGGTAGGCCTCGGCCTTCTTCGCGATGTTGCGCGGGTCGCGGCTGTAGGCCTCACCCGTGATCGGGTCGTGGATGAAGAAGTTGATGTTGAGCGTCTTGTCCTTGCGGAACGGGTCCAGGCGCGCGGTGGTGATGTCGGCACGCAGCGCCATGTCGGACTCGTGGATCGCCTGGAAGCCGCGGATCGAGGAACCGTCGAAGGCGAGCTCCTCCGCCGGGTCGAACGCTCGCGCCGGGATGGTGAAGTGCTGCATCACACCAGGCAGGTCGCAGAAGCGGACGTCGACGAACTTGACGTCGTTCTCCTCGATGTACTGCTTCACTTCGTCGGCGTTCTTGAACATCCAACTCCTCCTACTCCCGGTCCCGGGGCAGGGACGGGCTTTGTAGCTCGTGGTGCGTCAGTGCGGTGCCGCACGCTGACCGACCATAAGCAGACGGGATTTCCCAAGCATGACCCATTTGTTTCGCACAAGTTAACCAGGGTCCGGTCCAGGTCCCGTGGAGGAGCACCGGTACCGTGGTGGAGTGGACAACAGGCAAGCAATCGGTTCCTGGCTCTCCGGCCCGCGCGCGGCCGCCGAGGAGATGGGCGTCGACTTCGGCTATCCGGGCCAGCGGCTCGGCCTGCCCCAGTCGGGACCCGGCTCCGCGGCCCGCTTCGGACGCCGGCTCGGCGCCGTCCTCATCGACTGGATCGGCTGCCAGCTGATCGCGTACGGGCTCATCACCCACGGCGATCTGTCCGCCGCGGGGAACTGGACGCTCGCGCTCTTCCTCTCCCTGACCCTGCTGACCGTGGGCACCGTGGGATTCACCCCCGGCAAGCGGATGGTCGGCCTCCGGGTGGTCGGACAGGGCGGCGGCCGCCTGAGCATCCCCCGCGTGGTGCTGCGGACCCTGCTGCTGGCCCTCGTCATCCCGGCGCTGATCTGGGACCGCGACGGGCGCGGACTGCACGACCGCCTCGCGGGCGCCGTCCAGGTCCGGATCTAGTCCCGGACCCGGGTCCGGTTCCAGTGGTGCACCAGCGGCGCACCACCGCCCGCGTGTAGAGGTGTACGCGTACGGCGGCGGTGGCCGGAAAGCACCGGTCGTATACACACAGGGGCGCCCCCGAGCCATCCGGCTTCGGGGGCGCCCCTGTGTGTGTACGAGGAGTGCGTCAGCGCATCTTTCCGCCGCGCGGCATGCGCATGCCCTTGGGCATCGGGCCCTTCGGGACCGGCATGTTGCTCATGAGGTCACCCATGGCACGGAGCTTGTCGTTGGTCATCGTGATCTGCTCGCCGGACAGGACGCGCGGCAGCTTCAGCAGCGTGGTGCGGACCTTCTTGAGGGGCACCTCGCCCTCGCCGGTGCCCACGATGAAGTCGTGGACCGGGACGTCGGGCATGATCCGGGCCATCTTCTTCTTCTCGGCCGCGAGCAGGGCCTTGACCCGGTTCGGGTTGCCCTCCGCGATCAGGACGACGCCCGCCTTGCCGACGGCCCGGTGGACGATGTCCTGGTTCCGGTTCATCGCGACGGCCGGGGTCGTGGTCCAGCCCCGTCCCACGTTGTCCAGTACGGCCGCGGCAGCGCCCGGCTGCCCCTCCATCTGCCCGAAGGCAGCCCGCTCGGCCCGCCGCCCGAAGACGATCGCCATCGCGAGGAACGCCACCAGGAGGCCCAGGATGCCCAGGTAGACCGGGTGGCCGATCAGGAAGCCGATCGCAAGGAAGACACCGAAGGTGACGATTCCCACGCCCGCGACGATCAGACCGACCTGCGGGTCGGCCTTGCGCGTCATCTTGTACGTCAGGGCGATCTGCTTCAGTCGCCCGGGGTTCGCAGCAGTCTCTGCGTTTGACTTCCTCGCCATAAGGCGAAGTTTACGTGTCCTGCGGGGTCCGGGTCGCCGCGGCCTCGAGTACGTGCTCGGTTTCCACGCGGTCCTTCGCCCGGCGGCGGTCCTCCAGGACGGCGGCCCAGGCGTTGCGCCGGGCACCGCTCATGAGCAGCGATTCCAGGCCACGGAAGGCCTCGCTTACGGACGGAATGGCGATGGCGCGGACTGGCGCGGCCTGCATGATGTCGACCCCTACTCTCGCTGCTCGCATCGTGGGCGTGTGCGGTGCGTGGATCCAGCGTCACTGACTGGTGTTACCAGGGCATGACCGGTCGGTCAAATGTGATTGACACGTTGCAAACACAGACGCGGCCCGCCGGGCTCCTCACACGAAAAGAGCCTAGGGGCCGCGTCGATGCGGTGTTACCCATTGGTAGGTATTGTGCGTGAGTTCACACTCACGCACGGTCATGCACGGCCGGGCGGCCGCCGGATCAGACGGCGGCGCGCTTCTCCATCGCCTGGTTGTACAGGCGGCCCGCGCGGTACGACGACCGGACCAGCGGGCCGGACATCACACCGGAGAAGCCGATCTCCTCGGCCTCCTTCGCCAGCTCCACGAACTCGGCCGGCTTCACCCAGCGCTCCACGGGGTGGTGCCGCGGCGAGGGCCGCAGGTACTGGGTGATGGTGATGAGCTCGCAGCCGGCCTCGTGCAGCTCCTTCAGGGCCTCCGAGACCTCCTCGCGCTCCTCGCCCATGCCCAGGATCAGGTTGGACTTGGTGACGAGGCCGTAGGCGCGGGCCTGCCGGATCACGTCGAGGGAGCGCTCGTAGCGGAAGCCCGGGCGGATGCGCTTGAAGATGCGCGGCACGGTCTCGACGTTGTGCGCGAAGACCTCGGGGCGGGAGGCGAAGACCTCCTCCAGCAGCTCCGGGACCGCGTTGAAGTCGGGGGCCAGCAGCTCGACCTTGGTGTGGCCGCCCTCGCGGCCTGCCGTCTGCTGGTGGATCTGGCGCACGGTCTCGGCGTACAGCCACGCGCCGCCGTCCGCCAGGTCGTCGCGGGCGACGCCGGTGATGGTGGCGTAGTTCAGGTCCATGGTGACCACGGACTCGCCGACGCGGCGCGGCTCGTCCCGGTCCAGGGCCTCGGGCTTGCCCGTGTCGATCTGGCAGAAGTCACAGCGCCGGGTGCACTGGTCGCCGCCGATGAGGAAGGTGGCCTCGCGGTCCTCCCAGCATTCGTAGATGTTCGGACAGCCGGCTTCCTGGCACACCGTGTGCAGTCCTTCGCCCTTCACCAGGGCCTGCATCTTGGTGTACTCGGGGCCCATCTTCGCCCGGGTCTTGATCCACTCGGGCTTGCGCTCGATGGGGGTCTGGCTGTTACGGACCTCCAGGCGCAGCATCTTGCGTCCGTCGGGTGCGACTGCGGACACGACCGGCTCCCTGTGACTTCGATTCTTCGGCGCCCACCAGGGTACGCCCGTAAATTCGTACGCTCTTACGTCCGCCAACCGGGGGCCGGCCGGACGCATTCCCCCGGGCCGGTCAGGCCCCCGCGGCCTCGGTCTCGCGGGGCCGCAGCTCGGCGTGCTCCAGCACGTCCTTCAGGTGCCGTTCGACGACCGGCAGCACCTCCGCGATGGTGACCTCGCGGCCCAGTTCGTACGAGAGCGAGGTCACACCGGCGTCCCGGATCCCGCAGGGGATGATCCGGTCGAACCAGGTGCTGTCCGGGTTCACGTTCAGGGAGAAGCCGTGCATCGTGACGCCCTTGGCGACGCGGATGCCGATGGCGGCGAGCTTGCGGTCCTCGCGGCGCTGGCCGGCGTTGGAGGGGGCGTACTCGGGGCCGTGGAGGCGGGCGTCGAACTCGTCGTCGCCGTTGCGCGGGTCCGGCGCGGGGACGCTGAAGTCCAGGGAGAGGCCGCCTATCTGCGGGCGCTGCTCCACGGGGTCGCCGAGCACCCAGACCCCGGAGCGGCCCTCGACCCGGGTGGTCTCCAGGCCGAACTCGGCGGCGGTGCGGATGAGGGCCTCCTCCAGCCGGCGCACGTGGGCGACCACGTCGACGGGGCGGGGCAGCTTCATGATCGGGTAGCCGACCAGCTGGCCCGGGCCGTGCCAGGTGATCTTGCCGCCGCGGTCCACGTCGATGACCGGGGTGCCGTCCAGGGGGCGCTCGCTGGGGTCGGTGCGGCGGCCGGCGGTGTAGACCGGCTCGTGCTCCACCATCAGGCAGGTGTCGTCGATCTCGTCCGCGAAGCGGGCCGCGTGCACCCGGCGCTGCTCTTCCCAGGCCTCGGTGTACTCGACGGATTCCGGCCCGAAGCCCAGATGGACAAACCGAAGCTCAGTCACCGCAGCGCCTCCTCGTTGAACCTGCTGTGTGCACCTATCGCACTCCGGTCAAGAGTACGGCGACCCGTGCGCGGCCCTTCAGGCCCCCGGCACGGGCCCGGGCACGGGCCCCGGCGCAGGTCCCGACGCAGGTCCCGCACCGGCCTCCGGCGGCGGGCCGGCGGGCAGCCGGCGGGGGCGCCTGCGGCCCGCGGCCGGCCGGTCCGGGTCCTCGTCGGCCCTGGGCAGCCTGCGGTGGCCCTCGGAGTGGTCGTTGACCCAGCCGCACACCCCGCACGCGTAGCGCCCGTCCAGTCCCGCGATGAGGGTGCCGCAGCGGCGGCACTCCGCCTCGGTGATCTCGGGGGCGGGCAGCGGGGCGGTGGATTCCGCGGAGGGGTCGGGGAGGTACGCCCCGTGGGGACGGCGGGTCATGTGGCGCAGAGTACGCGGACCGAGTGGGTCGGTCCGTAAAGAGCCCTACCCATTCTGCACACGATCGGATGAATGTGGGGCAGAGAGGGCGGTGTGAGGGGAGTTGGCCGCTACATTCACGCCGTTCACAGGGCCGGGACCCCGGTCCGTCACGTACGGAAACCGTGGAGCCGATGACCGAACGACCTGCCCAGCGTGTCCCCAACCGGCAGCTCGCGGCACTGATCGCGGAAGCCGGGTTCTCCAACGCCGGGCTCGCCCGCCGTGTCGACCAGCTCGGTCTGGAACACGGTCTGGACCTGCGGTACGACAAAACCTCGGTGACCCGCTGGCTACGCGGCCAGCAGCCCCGCGGCACCACCCCGGCGCTGATCGCGGAGGTCTTCACGCGGCGCCTCGGGCGGCGGCTGTCGGCACAGGATCTGGGCCTGGACGCGTGCGCTCCCGTCTACGCCGGGCTGGAGTTCGCGGCCACCCCGGAGGAGGCCGTGGACATCGCGAGCGGGCTGTGGCGCAAGGACTCCGGCTCGCACGCCGAGCTCCGCAAGATCGCCTTCACCCCGGCCGGCCTGGTGGTGCCCAGCCGGGACTGGCTCATCGGACGCGCCGATGAACGCGTCGGCCGCGGCGCCGACCCCGCCGCGCACCGGGTCCCCACCCAGGGCCGTACCTCGGTGCCCCGGCAGCGGCAGATCGACCGGGGGCCCGGACAGCGGGTGACCAGCGGGGACATCGCGGCACTGCGTTCGGTCAGCGAGCTGTTCCGGACCCTGGACCACACCTACGGCGGCGGACACGCCCGGCAGGCCCTGGTGCGGTACCTGGAGCACGAGGCCGAGCCGATGCTGCGCGGCACCTACGGGGAGACCACCGGGCGCCGGCTGTTCGCCGCGGCCGCCGACCTGACCCGGCTCGCGGGCTGGACCTCGTACGACATCGCCGCGCACGGCCTGGCCCAGCGGTACTTCGTCCAGGCGCTGCGGCTGGCGCAGGCCGCCGGGGACCGGCCGTACGGGTCGTACGTGCTGATCACCATGAGCCGTCAGGCGGTCTACCTGGGGCACGGCCGGGAGGCGGTGCAGTTGGCCAGGGTCGCCCAGCAGGGCGTGGGCTCGGGGCCGCCGCCGGTGGTGCAGTCGCTGCTGCACGCCTCGGAGGCGCGGGGGCACGCGGTGCTGGGCGAGGTGCGGGCGGCGACGGCCTCGCTGGTGCGGGCGGAGCGGGCGCTGGGCGCGGCCCGGCCGGGGGACGACGTACCGCACTGGGCGCGGCTGTTCGACGAGGGGCAGCTCGCGGACGAGTTCGGGCACTGCCACCGGGACCTCCAGCAGTACCGGGCCTCGGCGCAGCACGCGGAGCGCTCGCTCCAGCTGCGGGCGCCCGGGTTCGCGCGGTCGCGGCTGTTCTGCCGGGTGGTGCTGGCCACGGCGCGGCTGGGGCTGGGCGAGCTGGACCAGGCGTGCGCGCTGGGGGCGGAGGCGGCGCAGCAGGCGATGGAGATGCGGTCGGTGCGCGCGGTGGAGTACGTACGGGACTTCGAGCGGCGGCTGGAGCCGTACCGGGACGCGGCGGCGGTGCGGACCTACCGGGACCGGGTGTCGGCGCTGAGCTGACCGGTGGGCCCGGCCCCCGAGGGGACCGGGCCCGTGGCCGGTGGTGCTCAGGCGGCCGCCGGGACGGCGGGCTCGGGCCGGGCGGGCAGCGGGATGCCGAAGTCGCGCAGCAGGGCGGTCGCGGCGCGGCGCGCGGAGTGCAGGGCGCCCTGGACGGTGTTGGAGTCGCGGTGGTCGCCGCAGACGTAGAGCCCGGCCAGGACGCGTACGGGCCGCTGCCTGTCGTGGGGCGGGGGCATCGCCGGGACGGCCTCCGGGGTGTGGTGGACGGCCAGCAGCTCCCAGTCCCGTGTCGGGGTGTCGTACAGCCGGGCCAGCCGGGAGGCGACGGTCCGGGCGGGCGGCGGCGGGCCGTGCACGGTGGTGGTGACCAGGCTGCGGCCGGCGGGGGCCCGGGTGGGGTCGATCGCGCTCATCACGGTGGTGTGGGCGAGCGGCCACTTCGGGTCGGCGTCCAGGAGCAGGGAGCCGTCCCAGGGCAGGGGTTCGGGAGTGGCGTGGTGGATGACGGTGACCTCGTGGAAGGCCGGGACGCGCAGCCCCGGGAGGAGTTCGGCGGCGGCCCGGGCCCCGGTGGCGAGCAGGACGGCGCGACAGCCGAAGTCGCCGTGCTCCTCGGTGGTGACGAGGTTGGTCGCCACCGACCGCACGCGGATGCCGGTGCGGACGGTGCCGGGCGGCAGGGCGGCGGCGAGCAGGCCGGGCAGGGTGGCGGCGCCGCCTTCGGGCACGGCGAGGCGGCCTCTGGCGAAGGTGCGCAGCGCGAGGTCGGCGACGCGGCTGGACGTGGTGAGCTCCGGGTCGCGGAGCAGGGTGGAGAGCAGGGGGCGCAGGACGCCGGTCACGGTGCGCGGTGGCAGGCCGCGGGAGCCGAGGGCGGCGAGGGCGGTGCGTTCGGGCCGGGCGAGGACGCGGTCCAGGGGCAGCGCCGCGAGCCGGCCGAGCGCGGCGCTGAAGCGGGCCTGGTCGAGGGAGCCGCTGGCGAGCGCGCGGGCGGGGGTCAGGGCCCCGGCCCGCTGCTGCCTGCCGTCGGCGCCGTGCACCAGGACGCCGGGGGCGAAGGGGCGCAGGACCAGCCCCGAGAGGCCCGGGGTGCGGGCCGGTTCGGTGTAGGCGGTGTTGAGGAGCTGGCCGACCCGGTCGAGCCGGAACCCGTCGGCCGATGCGGTGGCCATGCGGCCGCCGGGGTCGTCGGCCGTCTCCAGGACGCTGACGGTGACCCCTGCCGCGATCAGGTGGTGCGCGGCCGCGAGTCCTGAGACTCCGGCTCCTACGATGACGACGTCCGCGTGATGTGCGGCATGGTGTGAGCTGCTGAGCACGTGCCCCTCCCCGAGGTCGGCGCGGCTGTGTGGGGATCCTCCTTCCCCCAACGGGCTACGGGAGAACCCGAGTCCGGCTGGGGATTGCGCACAACTCCGGTCGCACGACGGTCGCACACGGGTCACGAACGGTCGCACACGATCCCGCCCCTGCTCCCGCCTTTACCCGCTTTTACTCGCCCATGGCCGCCCTGATCGACTCCTCGACACCGGGGTACGTGAACGTGAACCCGGACTCCAACAGCCGGGCGGGGCGCGCCCGCTGACTGCCCAGCACGTCCTGCGAGAGTTCCCCGAGGACGAGGCGCAGGGCGGGGGCGGGGACCGCGAAGGCGACCGGGCGGCGCAGTACGCGGCCCATGGCCGCGGTGACCTCGCGGTTGGTCAGGGGCTGCGGGGCGGTGAGGTTGAAGGGCCCTTCGAGGCCGGGGGTCTCCAGCAGGAACCGCAGGGCGGCGACCTCGTCGTGCAGGGAGATGAACGACCAGTACTGGCGGCCGCTGCCGAGCCGTCCGCCGAGGCCGGCCTTGAAGATCGGGAACATCCGCCCCCAGGCCCCGCCCCCGGCCGCGACCACCAGTCCGGTGCGGGCGAACACGGTCCGGATCCCGGCCTCGCGGACGGGGGCGGCGGCGGCCTCCCACTCGGCGCAGACGGAGGGCAGGAACCCGCTGCCGGCGGGGGCGGACTCGTCGACGGCCCGCTCCCCCGTGTCCCCGTAGTACCCGACCGCCGACCCGCACACGAACACGCCCGGCGGTTCGTCCAGCGCCGCCACGGCCCGGGCGAGGGCACCGGTCCCCAGCACCCGGCTGTCGCGGATCTCCCTCTTGTACGCCTCCGTCCACCGGTGGTCCCCGACCCCGGCCCCGGCCAGGTGCACGACGGCGTCACACCCCCGCAGCCCGTCGGGGTCGACGTACCCGGTCCGCGGATCCCACCGCGCCTCCCCCTCCCGGGCGGGGTCGCGCCGCACGAAGCGGACGGTGTCGTGGCCGTCGGCGTGGAGGGAGCGGACGAGGGCCTTGCCGATGAGTCCGGAGGCTCCGGTGATGGCGATGCGCATGCCCCCAGTGTTTCCTTTTTTGACGCGCCGCTCGCGCGGCTCGGCGCCGGGGCGCCTTCTTCACGCGCCGCTGCGCCGGACTCCGTCCGTCGGGTGCGGGGCGGGGCCGGGGGTCTATGCGGATCCGGGGGAACCGGAGAAGGCCCGCACGAGGTGCTGCGCGAGCCCCTTCAGGCCGATGTCGAGGCCGCGGACCTCCGTCTCCACGAACTCCTCCGCGTCTTCGTAGGCTTCGTCCTGCGTGGGCAGGTACGTCATGCCGAAGTACCGGACGACGGCGCTCTGTTCCTCCTGCGTGAGCGTGCCCCACTCGCCGCGGGGGCCGCCGCACGCCCTGGACACGGCGGCCAGGCACGCGACGACGGCGCGCATCTCGCTTCCGTGCCATTCCTCCCTCAGCCACCGGTCGTGGTTCTTGTCGAAACGCGCTCGTTCCCGCCTCGTCACCGTGCGCATCAGCATCTTCGCCACGATCACGAGCTGCTCTTCCGCGTACCTGTTGACCATTCCGGCCCCCTCTGCCTCGTGCTGCCCCGCCTGTCCGGTCGAGCGGTTCGATCAGGGCGCCTCCTTGAATCCGGCCGCGTGGCTCAGCGGACCGAGTCCCCGTGAGAGCCTGTCCCGCAGCCCCTTCAGTGCCTCCCTCGCGCCCTCGTGCCCGCCGCGGACGGCCGTCTCGTACCACTTCACCGCCTCGGCGGCGTCCCCCAGCCGGTCCTCGTACAGGAGGCCGAGCCAGAAGGCCCCGAACACGCTGCCGTGGTCGGCGGCCTTCCGGTACCAGTGCATCGCCTCTTCGACGCCGGCGTCGGAGGTCTCCCTGAAGAGTTCCCCCCGGAGCCTCGCCCGGGTCCGGCCCTCCAGGACGAGGCCGAGGCGGGCCATCGCGTCGGCGTGCCCCCGATCGGCGGCCGTGCGGTACAGCGACTCGATCTCCGCGAGGTCGGCGGCTCCGTCCAGGCCGTTCTCCAGGGCGAGGGCGGCCGCGTACACCGCGTCGGCGTCCGGGCCGGGTGCGGAAGTCCCGGCCGGTGCACCGGGGGGTCCGGAGGCCGGCCCGGACCGTGTCGGCCGGTCCTGCTCCGGCGGGCCCGCCCCCCGGGGTGCCCCGTGGTGCGGATGGGCGCTGTTGCGGGCGAAGACGAATTCGGCCGCGTGGTCGCCGAAGCGACTGCGCGGCGGGGGTTTGCCGTCGCGGACCAGCGCGTGGGCGAGGTCCTGGAAGACCGGACCGAGGGCGAGTCCGGGCGGCCCGCCCGGGACGCCGTGTTCCACGAGGTCGACCAGGTACTTGGTGAAGTAGGTCTGGGGGCGTGGACCGTCCGCCGCGCTCTCGAACCAGGCGGTGCTGAACTCCCCGCTGGCCATCAGCAGGCAGAAGCCCGGCGAGCGGGGCAGGTCGTCCGCTCCCGAGAGCCTGTCGTCTCGGCCGGCGGCGAGGCCCGCGAAGCAGCAGTCCAGTATCGCGATCTTCGTGGCCGCCCGGCTCGCGCGGAAGGCGAGGCGCACGGCGTCGAAGGTCAGGCTGCTCGTCGTCCGCAGGACTGGATCCGAGCTGGACTCGCCCAGTGCGAGACAGAGCCTGTCGTCATTGTCGTACTGGCCGTGGCCTACGTAGTAGAACAGGGCGACGTCCACCACGTCCCGCAGGTCCAGCGTCAACTCGTGCGGTAACTCGCCCAGCCTCGCCCGGTTCCCGACGACGGTCACCCGGTCCTCGGGCCAACTGCCGCAGAGCGGGCCGGTCAGCAGGTCCCGCATCCGTCGCAGGCTGTGCTCCGCCGCAGGCACCGGTCGCAGGTGGCGGTAGTCCCAGGTGCCGATCAAGACCGCCCGTGACCGCGAGAAGTCACGGTCCAGGGCGTCAGGCATCCAGCGCCCTCTCCACGATGGCCATCGCCTCGTCCGTGTTGGCGGCGGTGACGGTCACCGTCTTCCCGGCCGTCTTCACCGTGACCGTGACGGTGGAACGGCGCGAGCGGATGAACGCCGGAAGGGTTCTGACGGCCACGGCGAGCGCCCCGCTGCCGACCGCCGTCACCTGGAGGACGTCCCATACGCCCAGCTCCCCCTCCCCCGGGGAGCCCGGGGCCTGCACCACGTCCACGCCGGGCACCAGGCGCAGGTGCTCGCGCAGCGAACGCAGCTCGCCCGGGTCCGACACCGACACCTCGGCAAGAAGTGAACCTTCCCCCACCAGCCCGCCCCTCTCGCTCCCCTGCCGGACGGCACGCCCCTCCGCGGCCGCCCACCCACACCATCCCGGCCGCCCGGTCCACCGTCAACAGGTCAGCCGGCGCCCAGCCGGGTGCCCACCGCGTACGTGACGGCCATCGCGACGGCCCCGCCCAGCACGTTGCGCAGGACCGCCCTCGGGACAGGGGCGCCGCCCAGCCGCGCGCTCGCGATCCCGCACAGCGCCAGCGCCCCCAGCACCGCCGCCACCGTCACCGGCACCCGCCACGACGCCCCCGGCAGGACCACCGCCAGCAGCGGCAGCAGCGCCCCGGCCGTGAAGGCGAGCAGGCTCGCGAAGGCGGCGTGCCACGGGTTCGCCAGCTCGTCCGGCTCGATCCCCAGCTCCACCCGGGCGTGCGCCCGCAGCGCGTCCCGTTCCGTCAGCTGCTCGGCGGCCTCCCGGGCCAGCTCCCGGGTCAGGCCCCGCGCGGCCAGCAGCTCCGTCAGCTCGTCCAGCTCCGCTTCCGGCTCCTCCGCCAGCTCCCGGCGCTCCACGTCCAGCGCCGCCCGCTCGGAATCCCGCTGCGAGCTGACCGACACGTACTCCCCCGCCGCCATCGACAGCGAGCCCGCGAGCAGCCCGGCCACCCCCGCCGTGAGGATCGCGGTGCGCGAGGTGGTGGCGCCGGCCACGCCGACGACCAGGCCCGCGGTGGAGATGATCCCGTCGTTGGCGCCGAGCACCCCCGCACGCAGCCAGTTCAGCCGGGTGCTGATCGCCGCGCTCCGCGTGTCCGCCACGCCACCACTGTCGCGGCCCGCGCCCGGCAGGGCCACCCGGCGTGCGCGGCCCGGGACGCCGTACCAGGGTGGAGGGGTGAGACGCGGACGGGAGGAGCCGGGCTGGCTGCAGGGGGCACCGCCGCCGCGCTGGGCCCGGATCGCGCCCGCGGTGGCCCTGGTCGCGCTCTGCCTCACCCAGTGGACCACCCGCACGGAGGAGCTGGGCTACTTCCTGGCGGCCCTGCCCGCCGTGGCCGCCTTCGCGTACGGGCCCGGCGGCACCGCCGTCTTCGCCGCGCTCGTGCTGCTCCTGCTCGGCGTACCCGAGCTCAGGGTGGGCCACGCCCGCGGCAGCGACCTGGCCACCGTGGCCACCGTCGGGCTGCTCAGCGTGATCATCGCCTGGGTGCGGCGGCGCCGGGACGCGCAGCTGGTCAGCGTCCGGACGGTCGCCGAGGCGGCGCAGCTGGCGGTGCTGCCGCCGGTGCCGGAGCGGGTCGGCCGGGTGCGCTGCGCCGGGCTGTACCGGGCCGCGCAGCGGGGGACGCTGGTCGGCGGCGACCTGTTCGACGTACGGGCCGGGCCGTACGGGGTGCGGGTGGTGGTCGGGGACGTACAGGGGCACGGGCTGGCGGCCGTCGGAACGGTGGCCTCGCTGCTCGGCGCGTTCCGCGAGGCGGTCCTGGACGACCGGGAGCTCGCGGCGGTCGCGGCCCGGCTGGACCGGCGGCTGGCGGCGGACGCGGCCGCGGACTCCGTGGCGCACCCGGAGCTGTTCGCGACGGCGCTGCTGCTGGAGTTCCCGCCCGGGCCCGACCTCGTACGGATGGTGTCGTGCGGGCATCCGCCGGCGCTGCTGCTGCGGGGGCCCACGGTCACGGAGGTGGCCGTGGAGCCGGGCCCCCCGCTGGGCCTGGGCCTGACCGGGCCGGCCCTCCCGGCGGTGGCGGAGCTGCCGCTGCTGCCGGGCGACCGGCTGCTGGCGCACACGGACGGGGTCACGGAGGCCCGCGACGCGGCCGGGCACTTCTACCCGCTGGCGGTCCGCGTCCCGGTGCTGGCGAACGACCCGGCGGGCCTGGTCCCGGCGGTGTGGCGGGACCTCGCGGCCTTCACCGGCGGCGGCCCGCGCGACGACGTGGCGCTGCTGCTGCTGTCACTGCACGCAACCGACTGACACCTAGGGAGTCACCATGTCCATGCTGCTGATCAGGGGAACCTTCCGCGCAAAGGGCACCAGGCCCGACGGGGACACCATCTCCTTCACCCCGGACGACGTGGCCGACTGGAAGCTCGTCCCGGGGCCGCGACCGGTGGTGCCGAGGGCGTTCGGCCAGGTCTCCATCCGCCTTGAGGGCGTCGACGCCCTGGAGACTCATTACGGCGAGGAGGACTCGCCCTCCGGCGTGCAGCACCAGCCCCTGCCCCTGGCGCACGAGGCCGCGGACGCGCTCCTGACGGCACTCGGCTTCACCGACTTCCACCGGGACAAGACCGAGAAGATCACCAGCACCATCCCCGAGACCGTGCCCGGCTATGTCCTCGCCCGCGGGGCCGACGTCTACGGCCGGTGCGTCGCCCTGGCCGGCAAGGGCCTCCCGCCGGTCTTCAACGGCTACGAGATCGAGGTCGACGAGCGGACGCTGCGGGAAACGGTCAACTACCAGCTGGTCGAGGCGGGCCTGGCCTACCCGACCTACTACACCGGCATCCCCGAGCCCATGCGCGCCTCCCTCACCGCCGCCGCCGATGCGGCGCGTGACGCCAAGGAGGGCGTGTGGGCACGGGACACGACCACGGCCCCCTCCGGGACGGCGATCGCGGGACTGCCCTCGCTCACCGTCGACGACGGAGCCGTGATCCTCCCCAAGCTCTTCCGCCGGCTGAAGGACTACTTCGACTTCAACCCGGCCGACACCTCCTTGGCCTGCTTCCGCGCCTATCTGGCGGGGGCCTGGGAGGACCGGTACTACCTCCCGGGGAGTTCGGAGCCCCTCAGCGGCCTGCACCACATCGTCGAGGTCCTCGACGATGTGGTCGCGGGCGGGCGGCGGCTGAGGATGACCCACGGGCCGACGGAGGTCGTCTTCGAGGAGAGGTGAGCGGCGGTCGGCCGGTGACCCACTCACCGGCCGACCCCCTGCCCGGGCCCGTTCCTCAGCCGCCGTTGGCCACGATGAAGGCCCGCACCATCCGGCAGGTGACGTTCGACGGGCGGTGGATCCCCACCCGCACCGCCATCGTGCGTATCTTGCGGTTGGTCGCGCGCTTGGCGTCGTACGTCCCCGAGTCGAGCAGGGAGATCGCGAGCCGCATCGCCTTCAGGCGGCGGTTGTGGTTCTCGTACCACTCGCGGGGCAGGCCCGCCGGCAGCGGCTTCTTCTTGGGCATCGAAATGATCGCGGCAGCGGCCATCTACAGCCTCCCAAACGGTAGTTGGCTTCCTGTCGTTCTCCTTCGATTTTACCGGCGGGCACTGACAAAAGCCCTGGCCGGGCAGAGTCTGACTACCCTTGCGGGCATGGAGATCTGGATCAATCCCGCCTGCTCGAAGTGCCGGAGCGCGCTGACCCTGCTGGACGCGGAGGGCGCCGACTACACCGTGCGCCGCTACCTGGAGGACGTGCCGTCCGAGGACGAGATCCGGGAGGTACTGGGCCGCCTCGGGCTGGAGCCGTGGGACATCACGCGCACCTCCGACGCCCTCGCGAAGGAGACCGGCGTACGGGACCTGCCGCGCGAGGAGAGCGACGGGGCGCGGGCCCGCTGGATCGCCCACCTCGCCGCCCACCCGAAGCTGATCCAGCGCCCGATCATCACCGCCGAGGACGGCACGGCGGTGGTCGCCCGCTCGGAGGAGGCCGTCCGCGACGCGCTCTCCCGCACGGGCACCGGCAGCCACGGATGAGCCTCCGAGACTGAACAAATCCGGCAAACTGCGGCAAATTCTGCCGGTTCTGCAACCGGACGGTACGTTCTCCCATCAGGACTGACAGGGAGATACCACCGCTCGCCCGCTGGGCAGCCCCGACCGCTCGGAGTGAAGTTCGTTGCAGCAGCA
This sequence comes from Streptomyces sp. NPDC004126, assembly GCF_050275515.1. NCBI lineage: Bacteria > Bacillati > Actinomycetota > Actinomycetes > Kitasatosporales > Streptomycetaceae > Streptomyces > Streptomyces sp. NPDC004126. The sequence continues at coordinate 41,028 of NZ_JBNNPF010000012.1, forward strand.
GTACCCGCAGACATCGCCGTACGCGCAGCAGCCGCAGCCGTCGTACGGGCACCCGCCCATGGGCCGCGGCCCCGGTCACGGGCCCGGCGCCGGCACGGAGCAGCTGTGCGTGCACTGCGGGCAGCCGCCGTTCGGCCCGCGCCGCCCGAAGCGGTCCAAGGCCAAGCTCTGGATCGGCGCGGCCGTGATCGCCGCACTGCTCGCCGGCGGGGGCGGCTACGCGTACTGGGGGACGGACTGGTTCGACGGCAACGGCGACGACGTCTCCTTCGCCAAGCCCAAGGCCCCGGCCCAGGGCGGCGCGGCCTCCGGCGGCGCGGCCGCGAACGGCCCCGACCCGGACATCTCGCTGCCGACGGGCCCCGCCGCACAGTTCAAGCAGTCGAGCAAGCTCGACGACGGCACCCGAATATCGAAGACCCGCCTCAAGGGCGCCAAGTCCGGCTTCGAGGGCGACGTCTGGGTGTGGACGCCCAAGGAGTACGACGAGGCGAAGTACGCCAACAGCGCCTTCCCCGTGATGATCGCCCTCCCCGGCGGCAACGGCTACCCCGACAACTACTGGGCGACCATGCCCAACATCGGCCTCCAGAAGGCGATAGCGGAGGCCTCCGCCAAGGGCAAGGGCCTGCCCTTCATCCTGGTCATGCCGCTGCTCAACCCCGACAGCAAGAACTACTACGACGGCTCCGACATCCCCGGACAGCCCAAGATGGGCACCTGGATCGCCGAGGACGTCCCCGACCTGGCCAAGGCCAACTTCCGCACGTACAAGTCCCGCGACGGCTGGGCCATCATGGGCAACTCCTCCGGCGCCTTCGTGGGCCTCAAGCAGGTCATGCAGCACCCGGAGAAGTTCCGGGGCGTGATCGCGAACGGCGGCGAGACGGCCCCCGACTCCCCGCTGTGGAAGAACAACAAGGCGGAGATGGACGCCAACGACCCCGCCAAACTGGCTCAGAAGCTGATCCAGTCGAAGGGGCCGGAGGTCTACGTCAACTTCCAGTACGGGACGAAGGAGGGCGGCCGGGACCGGCTGGAGAAGTTCCAGCGCGAGAACGGCAAGGGCCCCATCAAGATCGACCTGTACGAGATCCAGGGCGGCGACCACAACGGCTGGGACTACGTGCGCGGCATGAGGGAACAGGGCCTGGAGGCCCTGAGCAAGGTCATGAAGGGCCCGAAGCCGAGCGGCGGCTGAGGCCTTCAGGCCACCGGGGCCAGACGCCCGGCGATCTCCCCGGCCGCGGTCAGCGGCAGCGCGTGGTGCGGGACCCCGTCCATGACGTCGACCCGCGCGCCCGGCAGCGCCCGGCGCGCCGCCTCCGCGACCTTGCGGGAGTCGTGGCAGCGCGCCCGCCCCGCGAAGAGGACCTCCACCGGCAGCTCCCCGAGCCCGGCGAGGTCGGGGCGCGGGCCGGTGACCGGCCGCACGGTGGGGAAGGCGGCCGCCTCCTCCTGGACCCGCGCCCAGGCGGGGTCGAACGCCGCCCCGCCGGCCTCCCAGGCCAGGAAGGACCGGATCCGGGCCGGGGTGGGCCGCACCAGCATCGGCAGCGCCCGCAGCACGTAGCCGGGACGCAGCCCGGCGAAGACCTGGGTCGGGTCGAGCAGCACGAGCCGGTCCAGCCGGTCGGGCCGCCGGGCGGCGACGTGGGCTGCCGCGTGGGCGGCGATCCAGGCCCCGTAGGAGTGCCCGGCCAGGGTCACGGGGCGGTCGCCGAGGCCGTCGAGGGCGCAGAGCCCGTCGAGCAGCGCGTCGAACCAGGCGGTGAGGTCCCCGGCACGGCGCAACGGCCGCCCGGACGCCGGAACACTGAGCCCGGGTTCCCCCACCAGGTCAACGGCGTACACCCGCCGGCTCCGCCCGAGCCCGGCCGCGACGCAGGCCCCCCACACGGTGGAGGTGGCCCCGCCGCCGGGCAACAGCACCACCGGCGGGGCCCCGGCGGGACCGCAGCCGTTGACCCGGGTGACCCCGTACGGGGTGGGCACGTCGAGGGCCTCGACGGGGCCGGGCCACCGGGCGAGCGCCTCGTCGTAGGCGGTGCGGAAGGGGGTGTGGATGGGGGTGTGGATGGGGGTGCGGGACATGGCCTACTCCGATCCCTCGATGGGCGATAATCTCGCTCAGCGAGAGATACTAGGCTGGAGGCATGGTGGACGACAACCTTGAACTGGTGCACCTGCTGCGCGCGGTGACCGTCGAATTCGGCCTCCGGCAAGCGGAGTTCGCCGCCGCCAACGGCATGCACCCGACCGACGTACGGGCCCTGGTCTGCCTCCTCGACGCGGCCCGCGCGGCCGAAGCCGCCACCCCGGGCCTGCTGGGCACCCGACTCGGCCTCAACTCGGCCGGCACGACGGCGGTGGTGGACCGCCTGGAGCGCCTGGGCCACGTGGAACGCGTCCGCGACCCGGACGACCGCCGCCGCGTACTGGTACGGGTCACCCCGGGGGCGGTCGCGCTGGGGCGGGAGTTCTTCGGCCCGATGCTGGACGGCGTCGTCCAGGCCCTGACCCCCCTCTCCCCCGCCGAGCGGGAGACCATCCGCGCCTTCCTGACGGCGGCCCGGGCGGCGTTCACCCCCTGAGGGCGCACTCCGCCCACACGGTCTTCCCGACCAGCCGGTCGCAGACGCCCCAGGCGGCGGCAACACCCCCGACGATCCGGAGCCCGTACCCGTCCTCCCTGGGACGGGGCCGCCGGTCCCGCCGCCCGTCGGACACCTCGACGCGGATCGCGGCACCGAGGCGGGTGACCCGCAGCTCGAAGTCCCGCCCGGGCACCCGCCCGTGCGTCACGGCGTTGCCGGCGAGCTCGGCGATGACGAGGCCGACGTCGTCGGCGACCCCGGTGCCGTGGGGGATCCCCCAGGCGTGCAGCTGCACGAGCGCGAGATGCCGGGCGAGGCGGGCGCCGCGCGGGGTGGCACTGAACCGCTGGACGAAGACGAAGCCCTGGAGGGCGGCGTCCAGCCCGGTGACCAGGTCGGCCCAGGCCCGGTCCAGTTGGGGGAGGAGGTTGGCGAGCCATTCCGTTTCTTCGTCTGCGCCGGTCGCATCACGCATGACATTCCACCATTCGTTCGCGTACTCAATCGCCTTGCGTGAGGCCAGAGTTACGCAGGCGGGGCTACGATCGAAAGCGCTCGCGTGACCGACCCATGCGACGGTCGCGTCGGCATATGCCAGCAGGCTGACCTGCGCAGACTCTCTGATTTCAGCCGTGACCAACCTCATGGGAACGTGGGAAGGGGACGACCGTGGACTCGAACCCGCGCCGCCGATTCGCCGAGGAGCTCAGAAGCGCCCGGGAGCTACACCGCGAACGCCGACTGACCCAGACGGACCTCGCGCGAATGGCTCGGACGTCCAAGAGCACGATCAGCCGCGTGGAGTCGGGCAAGGGACCCATCCCGCCCGAGCTACCTTCGGCTCTAGACCAGATTTTCAGAACAGAAGGTTCCTTCAAGGGCTTGTACGACGCGATCACTGCGAACACCTTCGCGGCCATGCACCAACACCGTGTTGAGCTGGAGCGGAAAGCGATTTCCATCGGGGAGTGGTCCCAAACCGTCGTACCAGGGCTCCTCCAGACCCCCGATTACGCTCGGGCGATCATCCGCCAAGGCGACATCCGCGCCAACGAAGCTGAGCTCACAGCCGCCGTACAGCGGCGAATCGCCCGGCAGGAAATCTTCCACCGGGCCTCCCCTCCGGAGCTACGAGTGGTGCTATGCGAGTCGGTGCTCCACCGAAGCCTGCGACTGAAGGAAGTCATGCGTGACCAACTCGCGCTGCTCCTGACCCATATGGAGCGCCCCACCACACGCATTCGCGTATTGCCGTTCGACTCAGAGCCGCACCCGTTGATTTGTTATGACGCAAGCTTCCTGACAAGCCCAAAGCACGTGACCGTGGCGTGCATCGAGGCACCGCCCAATACCGCGGGAGTCGTCGCGGACCGCAAGTTCACACTGCGCGTGCAACGCGCCTTCGAGGACCTCATGGGCGAGGCCCTTCCAGAGAGGCAGAGCGCTGACCTGATCCAAGCGCAGATGGAAAGACTCTCGTAAGCCCCGTCCTACCGAGACCGGCACGCACGGTCAGCGGCCCGCCAAGGGCTCCTTCGCCGCGTCACGGCGACCACTCAGCCGGAGACCAGAGGCGAAGTGGCGTTTCAGCTGGTGAAAGGGATGGGCCGAACGGGTGAGGCCGTCGTTTCTGCGCTGTCGCGGGGATGGGCGGGGCGCCTAGAACGGTCGACATGATCAAGAACCTCGTGAGGCGCGGTCTGCCCGCGCTCGCCCTTGCCCTCCTGCCCGTCCTGACCGCCGTACCGGCCGCCGACGCGACCCCCGCCAACGCCGCCGCCGCGTCCCCCACCGCCCTCCGGAGCGACGCCCGCTTCAACGCCCCCTCCACCATCCGCAAGAACCAGGCCTGGACCTCCGGCAACGGCCGGACCATCCTGCGGGTCCAGGAGGACGGCAACTTCGTCCTCTACAAGGACGGCCGCGCGGCCTGGCAGGCCCCGAACGTCTGGCCCAAGGCCGCCACCGCCGTCATGCAGGAGGACGGCAACTTCGTCGTCTACGACAGCTCCGGCACCCCCGTCTGGGCCGCCGGCACCTGGTCCAAGGGCCGCTACCTCGCGGTCCAGGACGACGGCAACGCCGTCGTCTACGACGGCTCGGGCCGACCCGTCTGGGCCACCAACACCGGCGACTGACCGCAAGCGGAACGAAGGGCCTCGTCCGGCACCGGGCGGGGCCCTTCCCGCGTGGGGCGGGGGAAGGTGGGGCGGGGCCGGGGGCGGGATCCTCTCCGGCGGTAGTCAGGGAGGGTTTGGGGGTTTCCCGTCAGTCCCATCGTCCTTCCGCTTCGGCCCGGTCCCTCAAGGGCGCTCCCTGCGGTCGCGTCGCTTCGCGATGGCCTTCGGCCACCCTTGACCGACCGGCCCGAACCGGAAAGCCGAAAGACTGCCGGGAAACCCCCAAAAGGAACGGTCACAGGGGGAGACGAGCGAGAAGCGGTTCCGTCGGAGACGAGGCGAGGGGCCGGGGGCCGGCTCGCCGAGCATCCGGGCCCTCACGTCTGCGATTCCGGGCCGGGGGCCCGGCCACCCGCACGAGAGGCCGATCAGAGCAGCCCAGGGGACCGAGGGGCGCAGCAGATCGCTACGCGCTCCTCCCGTCTCAGCGTCCGACGACCGCCTTGGGCCGATACCCGCACCAGAGGGTGATCAGGACGGGCGGGAAGCTCGTGGGCGCGTCAGATCGCTACGCGCTTCCCTGATCTCGGCGTCTGCCTGCCTCGCCGTCACCTTTCGATGTCGAAGGCCTCAACTGTCGGCACGGGGTTCCCGCCGGTGTCCTTGCCGCCGATGGCGTAGACACACGTGCGGTTCAGGTTCGCCGGGCAGGGGGCGGTCGCCCCGGCCAGGGACCAGCGGGCGGTGGGGAGCGAGGGCAGCGTCGACCACACGTTGTCGACCGAGTTGTACGACTCCACCGTGTCCAGGACTTCGCCGCTCAACCCCGTGCCACCGACGGCGTAGAAGCAGGTTTCCGCCGGACGGGCCGGGCAGGGGGCCGCTGCTCCTGCCAGGTGCTTCCGGATGGTGGGGAGCGAGGGGAGCGTCGCCCAGACGTTGGCGCCTGGGTAGTACGCCGCCACCTTGCGGTGGTTCTCGTCGGGCTCGGCAGGACCGGGGGAGCCGCCCGCGACGTACACGCAGGTCTGCTGCTGTGACAGGACGGCGTGCGGACAAGGTCCCGCCGCTCCGGCGGGGGCTCCGTGGTCCGTGGGCAGGGAACGGAGGGTCGCCCATCGGTTCGTCGCAGGGCTGTAGGCCTCCACCGTGTTGGTGGAGGCGCCCAGGTTGAGGGCTTGGGACCCGCCGAGCGCGTACACGCACGTCCCGGTCAGGCCCGTGACACCGGCCGGGCACGGCGCGGTCGCCCCCGCCATCCAGGCACGGGCGTTGGGCAGCGGGGGCAGGGACACCCACCGGTTCGTGGCGGGGCTGTACGCCTCCACCGTGTCCATCGCGCTGAAGTCCACCCCGCCGCCCATCGCGTACACGCAGTTGCCGAACAGGCCCGCGAAGCCTGGGCACGGGGCGGTCGTCACCGCGACGGACCGTCGCGGTACGGGCAAGGGCGGCAAGGCCACCCACCGGTTGGTGGCCGGGCTGAACGCCTCCACCGTGTTGCCCGTCGTACCGCCGATGGCGTACACGCACGTACCGCTCAGGCCCGCAACGCCCGACGGGCACGCCGCCGCCGTCGCCGCGATGTCCGCGCGGCCCACGGGCAGCGGGGTGGTCGTCAGCCACGCCCCCTGCGCGTGCGCGGGACCGCCCGTCCACATCAACAGCGGTGCCAGAACCACGAGGAGGAGCCAGCGGTAGACCGCTCCCCTCCCCCGTCTCTCCACTCCGGCCATGGATTCCCCACTCTCGAAAGAATCGGACATTTCATCCATGGTGGAACGTCCATGCAGCGGCTCCACGGACGCCGGACGCGGCAAAAGACTGAAGCGGTCAGCCGGTGAGGTGTTCGTAGAGCGCCTGGTGGCCTTCGGAGGTGGGGTGGATGCCGTCGACGAGGAGGTCGGCCCTGTCGCGCAGGGGCTCCCACATGTCGACGAAGTCGACGTGGTTGTCGGCGCACCAGGTCCGCAGGGATTCGCGCAGCCTCAGGGCCCGGTCCCGGGTGAAGCGGAGACCCTCGTAGTCCCCGGTCCGTTCCTCGTCCAGCCAGATCGGCCCCAGGACGACCAGGCGCGCGTTGTGGGCGTGGGCGGTGGTCGCCAGGGCGTCGAGACCGTCCACGACGTTCGTCAGCCCGTCGACGTCCGGGGTTGCGAGGGGTACGGCGGAGTCGTTGATACCGGCGGCGACCACGATCGTGTCGGGCAGGCGAGGACCCAGAAGAGGGGGCGTCTGCTCGCTGACGGCGGCCAGGGTGGTACCGGGGATGGCGAGGTTGAAGACCCGGTGAGCGCTCTCGTTCTCCGCAATGTGTGCGGCCGCCAGGCGGGCGGCCCATCCGCCCTCCGGATCACACCGCCCGTAGGCGATGCTGTCGCCCACGATCACGATCCGCGCCGCCGGCTGCAGCGGCTTCGCGTCCAGGTACGCCCAGGCGCTCTCCCCGGAGGCGAGGAGCACCCGTCGTCGCGCGTAGTCGTCGACCTCGTAGTCGTCGGCCGCCGCCAACTGCTCGTCCGTGAGCTCAAGAACGACGCCTTCGACCGCACTGCCGATCCTCCGCTCCAGGATCAGGTGTACGTCGAGGCCGCTGGCGGCGATCACGTCGGGGTCGGTGATCTTCAGCGACCTGGTCGCGTACCCGGCCAGCGATGCGGGGCGACTGGGCACGACTTGGCCGAAGAGGGCCGTCTGGACCTTGGGATCCATCAACGTGCCGAACGAGAAGAGGATGTGGGGGCGCGAATCGCTCACGGTGATGCTTTCTTCAGAAATCGATCAGCTGTGTGGATCAAGGTACCCACTCCCCTCCCACCGTCTGGTGCGGATATCAGCCCCAGACGGCCGCCGGACGCTGAGAAATGAGGAGCGCGTAGCGATCTGACGCGCCTGTCGGCTCCCTGGGCTGGTCTTTTCGGCCTCTGGTGCGGGTATCGGCCCAAGGCGGTCGTCAGACGCTGAGACGTGAGGAGCGCGTAGCGATCTGACGCGCCTGCCGGACTCCTGGGCTGCTCTGATCGGCCTCTCGTGCGGGTGGCCGGGCCCCCGGCCCGGAGTCAGGACATCTGAGCGCCCGGATGCTCGGCGTGCCGGCCCCCGGCCCCTCGCCTCGTCACTGACGGGGCCGCTTCTCGCTCGTCTCCCCCTGTGACCGTTCCTTTTGGGGGTTTCCCGGCAGTCTTTCGGCTTTCCGGGGCGGGACGGCCTGTCAAGGGTGGCCGAAGGCCATCGCGAAGCGACGCGACCGCAGGGAGCGCCCTTGACAGGACGGCCCGACGCGGAAGGACGATGGGACTGACGGGAAACCCCCAAACCCTCCCCGATCCGGGCCAGGGAGATCCCGCCCCCCAGACCCCGCCCACCCCACCCCGCCCCGCGCCTTCACACCGCCCCCACCCCGCCCCCCTTAGGGTGGCCCGAGGAATAAATAGGACGAAACCACACCAAAGGACAGCCCCATGCCCGACCAGCACTCCCGCCCCACCCACCACCCCGGCCACCGGGGCGCCGACTGGATGTTCGGCGGGGTGTACGGGACCGTGCTGGCCAGTGGGCTGTTGGCCGCGCTGGACGAGCGGGGCGGGCACTACACCCCGCTCGCCGACGGCGCCTGGATCCTGGTCACCGCCGCCGCCGGGGCCCTCGCGCACGGCTACGCGCACCACATGGCCGACCACCAGCCCGACCGCCGGACCGGCGCCGGCGCGCACCGGTGGAGGTTGCTGGCCCGGGCCCTGTGGAACGAGTGGCCGATGATCGCGGCCACCCTCCCCACCCTGCTCCTGCTGCTGCTCGCCCAGATCGCGGGCTGGGAGCCGTACGGGGTGACGGCGGTCGGGCTCGGCCTGAACACGGCGCTGCTGTTCGCCTGGGGGGCCTTCGTGGCGTTGCGGGTCGGCTACCGGATCGCGTCCGCGCTGCTCATCGGCCTGGCCGATGCCGCGATCGGGCTGGTGATCATCGTCGCCAACGCCTTCATCAAGTAGGCAGCCGCCCGAGCTGCTCCTCCGCCTCGGCCAGGATCTGCGTCAGCCGGGCCCCGAACTCCGCCCCGCGCGGGTCCGGCACCCCCGTCCGGGCGGCGTCGAGCAGTGCGTCCAGGGCCCGCCCGTAGGCGCCCGGTACGTCGCTCCAGTCCGGCAGCGAGAAGACGCCCTCGGCGCCCCGCAGTTCCAGGCCCACCCCGGCGGCCGCGCGCGGCGCGCCCAGGCTGAGCACGGCGGTGCTGGCGGCTCCGGAGGCGTGCCGCAGGGCCAGCTGGACCACGTCGGACGGGCCCCGGGTGGCGGTGACGGCGGTGACCTCGCCGAGTACCGGGATCAGGACGGACAGGGCGTGCGGGCCGACGTCCCACAGGCCGCCCTTGGCCTTGCGCCAGGGCGAGTCGGCGTACGCGCTGGGCTCGCCGTCGGGCGGGAAGACCGCGCCGAGCCAGTGCGCGGAGGCGGTGAACCAGCCGGAGCGCCCGGCCTGTTCGCGGACCCACCCGGCGGTCGGCTCGGCGAAGCGCAGCGTCAGGAAGACGACGGAGGCGACGCCGTGGGCCGCCGCGGCGTCGGCGACGGCGCGGGCGTCCTCCGCGGTCGTGGCGACGGGCTTGTCGAGCAGCAGGTGGCAGCCGGCGGCGGCCGCGCGCACGGCGAGCGGGGCCTGGACGTCGGGCGGGAGGGCGAAGGCGGCGACGTCGCAGTCGGCGAACAGGGCGTCGGGGTCTTCGTACACCTTCACGCCGTACGCGTCGGCGAGCTCGGCCGCGGCTCCGGGGCGCCGGCCCCAGACTCCGGCGAACTCGGAGCCGGTGTGCGCGGCGAGGGCAGGGGCGTGGGTGCGGCGGGCCCAGGGGCCGGTGCCGAGGAGGCCGACGCGGGGGCGGGCGCGCCCGGGGCCGTCGCCCGGGCCGTCACCGATGGAGTTCAAATCATACGAAATGCTCACCCGCTCAGTCTGCCGCACTCGGACGGATGTACGGCGACCGACTCGATCAAGCCACCCGACCTGCGGCGTAAACCCCGGTAACACGGGGTTCACACATGGGCAACGGATGAGAAATCGCCACGGGGCACGCTGCGGTCAACACCGCAGCGTTCCGCAGCACCCGCAGAGTCAGGATGGTCCCGTGAGCTACAAGGCTGAGTACATCTGGATCGACGGCACCGAGCCGACGGCGAAGCTCCGCTCCAAGACGAAGATCCTCGCGGAAGGTGCGGAGCTGCCGATCTGGGGCTTCGACGGTTCGAGCACGAACCAGGCCGAGGGCCACGCCTCGGACCGGGTCCTCCAGCCCGTCTTCTCCTGCCCGGACCCGATCCGCGGCGGGAACGACCTCCTCGTCCTGTGCGAGGTCCTCAACATCGACATGACCCCGCACGAGTCGAACACCCGCGCGCTGCTGCGTCCGGTGGCGGAGAAGTTCGCCTCGCAGGAGGCCATCTTCGGCATCGAGCAGGAGTACACCTTCTTCGACGGCATCCGCCCGCTCGGCTTCCCGGTGGGCGGCTTCCCGGCGGCGCAGGGCGGCTACTACTGCGGTGTCGGAGCGGACGAGATCTTCGGCCGCGACATCGTCGAGAAGCACCTGGACCACTGCCTGGCCGCCGGCCTGGAGATCTCCGGCATCAACGCCGAGGTCATGCCCGGCCAGTGGGAGTTCCAGGTCGGCCCGCTGGGCCCGCTGGAGGTCTCCGACCAGCTGTGGATCGCGCGCTGGCTGCTGTACCGCACGGCCGAGGACTTCAACGTGTCGGCGACGCTGAACCCGAAGCCGGTGAAGGGCGACTGGAACGGCGCGGGCGCGCACACCAACTTCTCCACGAGGGCGATGCGCGAGGACTACCGCGCGATCATCTCGGCGTGCGAGGCGCTGGGCGAGGGCAGCAAGCCGCTGGACCACGTCAAGAACTACGGCGCGGGCATCGACGAGCGCCTTACGGGTCTGCACGAGACGGCCCCGTGGAACGAGTTCAGCTACGGCGTCTCGGACCGCGGCGCGTCGGTCCGCATCCCGTGGCAGGTGGAGAAGGACGGCAAGGGCTACATCGAGGACCGCCGCCCGAACGCGAACGTGGACCCGTACGTGGTGACCCGTCTGATCACGGACACCTGCTGCACGGGCCTGGAGAAGGACGGCCTGGTCTGACCGGCCGGGCCGGTCCCGACCGGACCGGCCCTGCCCTGCCCCCTCGCGGCGAAACGGCGGCGCCCGCCCTCCACTCCCGGAGGCGGGCGCCGCGGCCGTTGTCAGTGGGGCCTGTCACGGTGTCCCCATGAGCAGCAGCCGGCGCAGCGAGCGCTCCGACGACGCGATCCACCCCGTCAGGGTCCACACCGAGCCGGGTCGCCACCACGACCTCTCCGGCCCCGGGAGCCGCGGGCCGCTGTCCGCGCTCGTGGCGGGCCTGGGCGGGGACGGCGAGCGGTTCCTCGTCGTGAACCGGGTCCCGGACGACCCGGACGTCTACGTGCAGGTCTGGCACGAGACGGGCGGCGACTACCAGTTGGAGCACCGCGCGGGCGCGCCCGACCGGCACTTCCAGGCGTTCACGGACTCCGCGCAGGAGGTGGTGGAGGTGATGCTCCGCTGGGCGGCCCGGGAGGAGGAGTGGGACCGGGGGCCGGCCTGGGAGCGGCTGGACTTCCCGGTCGAGGAGGTGGCGCCGCTGGATCCGGAGGTGGCGCAGGAGCTGGCGGAGGCCGTGCGGGGCTGGCTGCGCTGCGGGTACGACGACCGGGCGGCGCTGACGGAGAACGCCGAGGAGTACCTGGTGTCCGGCGACGACCGGCCGGTGTCCCGGGCGCAGGCGGCGGACCTGGTGGACCGGCTGTGGCGGGAGCGGGTCGCGGAGCAGGCCGGCTGGGTGGGCGAGACCGACCCCGAGCGGTTGGCCCGGGCCTTCGAGGTGCTGGACGCGAGCGGGATCACCGCGCGGGAGAACTTCACCTGTTGCCGCACCTGCGGCCTCGGCGAGATCCACGCCGAGGGCGAGGAGGACGCGCGCGGCTTCGTCTTCTTCCACTCCCAGTGCACGGAGGGGGCGGCCGACGGCGGGGACCTGTGGCTCCTCTACGGGGGCTTCGAGTCCGACGAGGAGCTGACGGCCTCCGTGGGGCGGGAGGTGGTCGCGGCACTGGACGGTGTGGGGCTGGCGTGGACGTGGAACGGATCGGCCCACGATGCGATACGAGTGACCGGGATGGACTGGCGGAAGCGGCTTTCTGGCTGACGGTATGTCGGGATTGTGACGGGTCTACGAAGTCTTGACGACGGAATATGAGATTCCGATCCAGCAAGTGAGACGCAACCTGCCTCGGGCGCCTGGTTTCTGCTTCAATGGCGCTCATGGCCAGCCATTCGTACTTCCCGACAGGTCGCAGCGACCTGGAGCCGTTCTGGCCGTCCCGTCAGGATCACGACTTCGACCGGGTGTGTTGCCGCGCCGAGAACGCGCCGGCCCTCTAAAGCCTCCGGGACCCTCTCACCAGACCCGCCCCGGGGCCTTCGGTCTGCGCGGTACGCAACGACTACGTGCACTCGTACATGCACACGTACGTCTTCTGCCGATCACTCCGCGTGAAAGAGCTGACCACTCATGACGAACACCCGTTCCTTCGCTTCTGCCGCCTCCGCTGCGACCTCCGCTCCCCTGCCCTTCCCGCCCAGTCCCCGCCACCGGCTGCGCGCCGTGGACCGGGACGAGGTGGCCCGGGTGGTGGACCTGCTCCCGCCGGGCGCCACCTGGCTGCCCGCGCCCCAGCACGCCGTTCCCACGCTGCCGGGCCAGCCCCCGATGGTCGGCTACCTGGTCCTCGTACCGGCCGACCAGCAGCAGATCGCCTTCGCCCCGCAGTCCGTTCCGGTGCCCGTCGCCGGACCGGCCCCGCACGCCCAGTCTGCGTCCGGGCCGTCGACGACGACCGGAGACGCGCTCGTGCGGATCGACTCCGCGCAGCGCACGGCCGAGGTCGACGGCGAACTGCTGGACCTGACCTACCTGGAGTTCGAACTGCTCGCCCACCTGGTGGCCCACCCGCACCGGGTGCACAGCCGCGACCAGCTGGTGACGACGGTGTGGGGCTACGGGCACGTCGGCGACGGCCGGACCGTCGACGTCCACATCGCCCGGCTGCGCCGCAAGCTGGGCGCGGCGCACCGCGGCGCGATCCAGACCGTCCGCCGCGTGGGGTACAAGTACACGCCCTGACGCCCGGGCCGACGCCCGGCACCCGGGGCCGGCGCCTGACATGCCGGTGGGCCCGTACGCGCTCTCGCGCGTACGGGCCCACCGTCGTTCAGGCCCCGGTCAGGCGGCGGCGTTCGCCCCGCGACGGCGCGCGGCGAAGCCGACGGCCAGGTCGATGACGAGGAAGGCCACCAGGCTGAGCCCCAGCAGCGGGACGAACCAGCCCACGACCGCCGTCGCGCAGGCGAGCGGCAGCAGCACGGTCACCGGCAGCTTCCGCCAGGCGCCGCGCGGCTGGGCGCGGCCGACCGAGCGGCGGTTCTCCTTGGTGGGGCGGCGCATCCACCACATCCGGTAGCCCCAGACGATCAGGAACATCACGGCGACGGCGAGGGCGGCCAGCGCGATCTGGTTGGCGAGGCCGAAGGTCAGGCCCATGTGCAGGTCGATGCCGAAGCGGGTCAGCTGGGCCAGCAGCGGGTAGTCGGCGAAGCGCAGCGTGTCCATGACCCGGCCGTCGGCGGGGTCGACGGCGACGGAGTCCAGGTGGACCGGCAGCGTCTTGTCGTTCTCCTTGATCACGTAGCCCTTGCCCTTGGCGGGCAGGGTGACGCGCAGGCTCTCGGTGACTCCGGCGGCCCGGGCGGCCTCCACGGCCTTGTCGATGCCGATGTCGGTGACGGGGGCGGGCGGGGGCATCTCCATGCCGTCGGGCATGACGTGCCCGGCGTGCTCGTCGCCCGCGTCGGCGCCGGCGGCCGCGCCGGGGTTCAGCTTGGCGGCGACGGAGGGGGTGGCTCCGCCGAGTCGGTCCTGGAGCTGCCCGATGTTCTCGCCGGCGTAGTTGGACCAGGTCAGGCCGGTCGCGGAGAGGCCGACGAGGCCGACGGTGGCCCACAGGCCGACGGTGCCGTGCCAGGAGAGGGTCTTGCGGCGGCCGGTGGCCTTGCGGTCGGGCACGACGAGGTCGGCCTTGCGGGCGCGGCGGCGGCCGAACCACAGGGCGAGGCCGCCGAGGGCGACGACCCACAGCCAGCTGGCGGCGAGTTCGCTGTAGTTGCGGCCGAACTCGCCGAGCTGGAGGCTCGCGTGGAACTCGCTCAGCCAGGCGCGCAGCGGCAGCGCGTCACCGGAGGTGGTGAGCTGCCCGCGGACCTCGGTGGTGTAGGGGTCGACGAAGACGGTGAGGGTCTTCCCCTCCGCGAGGCCCGGCTTCTCCATGATGACCCGGGTGGTCGCGTCGGCCTCGGGCGCGGGCCAGACGCCGAGCACCTTGCCCTCGGGGGCGGCGGCCTGGGCGGCCTTCACCTGGGTGCCGAGCGGCACGGCGGCTTCGCCGACGCTGTCGACGGTCAGCTCGTGGGAGTAGAGGATGCGCTCGGCCTGCCACGAGCCGGCGTACAGCAGTCCGGTGGCGGCGGCGAGGAAGAGGAACGGGGCTATCAGCAGTCCCGCGTAGAAGTGCATGCGCAGGAGCAGCGGCCGCAGCGCGGCCCAGCCCCCGCCGGTGCGGCGGGGGGATTTGGCAGGGGCTTCGGCGGTGTCGTCGGCGGCGGCCGGGGCGGCGGCGTCGGGCGCGTCGGGCGCAACGGCGGCGTCGGCCGCGTCGGCGTCCCGGGCGGGGCCGTGCTGGAGTTCGTCAAGGGACATGTCGGTCCTCGGGTTCGGCGAAACGGGGGGGGACCAGCCCCGGGTTCCGCTCCGTCCGACGTCCGGGAGCGCGCCGGTCAGGCGCGCGCGGGCTGCGGAACGGGTGCCGCCGGTACCGCTCCGGCCGGTGCGTGCGCGCGCGAAGGGGCGCACCGGCGGCCCGCGGCGACGCGGTGTGCGTACGCGGCGGGGGCCGTCGGCCGGGCGGGGCTCTGGCGGCACGGCCTCGGGGCCGTGCTGTGGGTGTCTCGCCACCCGGGCGGGCCGCGGCGGACCGCGGTGTGGGCGTGTACGGCTCCGCGCAGCCGGCGCGGGCGTTCGTACGCGGGGCGGCGCGCGGGCGGCGCCGGTGCGGGGGCCGGCCGGGTCAGCAGCAGCGCGAGGACGCGGGCGAGCGGCCGGGCGGCGAGCAGCGCCGCGGCGCCGAGGACCCGGGCGAGCCGGAAGACGGCGGCCTCGCCCCAGGCGAGCCAGGCGGCGCAGAAGAGCCCGGCGAGGACGTGCGCGGCGATCATCCCGAGACCGCCGTGTCCCGCCATGCCGGCCATGTCGGCCATGCCGCCCGCCATGTCACCGGCGCCCGCCGCGGCGTCGGCCGCCGCGGCGGTGCCCGTGGGGGCGTCCATCCGCATGCCGGGTACGTGGTGGTGTCCGGGCATCGGCTCGGCGAGGGCGGGGGCGGGCGCGGTGTGCCCGTGTCCCGCGGCCTGGCCGGCGGAGAAGGCGAGGTGCAGGACCCCTTGTACGGCGAGCAGCGCGGCGGTGATGCCGGCCGGTCCGCAGCGCCGTCCGGCGGCGGCCCACGCGAGGGCCCCGGTGACGGCGAAGGCGGCCAGCAGGCTGCCGAGGGGGACATTCATCCCGGACATGTACGAATGCCCCACCGCACCCAATGCCACGCACACGGCCGCGAACATCGCGGCCCGCGTACCGCGCATCGGCGCACGGGGTGGGGATTCAGTCATGTTCCGGTCATGGTCTCACGGGGCCCGCCGCTGCCCGCAAGAGGGCCGTATCCGATCATGGACCGGTGAATCCATCGCCATGGTCATGGTCATTGCCGCTGGGAGCGGCCTACGCGGGCGGCGTCCAGCTCGGCGCCCACGCCCTCGAACGGCTGGATCCGGCCGAGCGGGAGCGGGTGCTGCGCGGCTGCTCGACGAACGTCGACAACCTCGACACCGGCCACTGGGAGACCCTGCTGAGCAGCGCCTTCGTGGTCGAGGAGCCCATGCCGCTGCCGTACGCCCTGCTGCTGGTCGCGGTCCTGGGCTACGCGGAGTACGCGTACGGCGCCTGGTGGACGGCCGCCGTCTTCCTCTTCGGGCACGCCGCGGCGACCCTCCTGGTCTACGGCGCCCTGCGCCGCACCGCCGACCGGCAGACCCGCCGGGCCCTGGACGTCGGCACGAGCTACGGCTTCAACGCCGTCCTGGGCGCCCTGACCTCGGCGCTGCCGCGCGGGACGGTGCGCAACGCGGCCCGGGCGGGCCTGCTGGCCGTCGCCGCGCAGCCGGTGCTGCGGCGCGGGCGGACCTTCACCGACGCCGGCCACCTCGTGGCGCTGGGCGTGGGGATAGGGCTGTCGGTCGCCATCGATTGTCTTTCCGGATCAAACCGTCGGAAAATCGCACATAACTAGCAACACGAACGAGCACCACCGGGCGCACCACCCGCATGCGGACCGCATACGCACCGCGCGATACGCACCGCGCGCCCGGACACGTCACGCACGAACGAGCCTCACCGCTGGAGCCGCCACGATGACCGCCACCCCTTCCACCACCGTCGCCAACCTCCGCGACCTCGGTGGCACCCCGCTCGCCGGCGGCCGCGCCGTCCGCCCCGGCCTCGTCCTGCGCGCGGGCGCCCTCGACCGGCTCGACCTCGACGCCGACCCGGCGGTGGCGGCACTGGGGCTGCGGACCGTCATCGACCTGCGCAGCGACGCCGAGCGGGCGGACCACCCCGACCGGATACCCGACGGGGTCCGGCTGCTGGTGCGCGACGTGCTGGCCGACAAGATGAGCGACCACCGGATGCCGGCCGCCACCCAGCTCAAGGACCTCCTCGGCGACCCGGCGGTGGCCGAGGAGCACCTCGGCGGCGGCAAGGCCCAGGCCCTCTTCGGCTCCGTGTACCGCTCCTTCGTCAGCACCGGCTCCGCGCACGCCGCGTACCGCACGCTGCTCACCGAGGCCGCCGACCCCGACGGGGGCCCGCTGCTCTTCCACTGCACCGCCGGCAAGGACCGTACGGGCTGGGGCGCGACGGTGGTCCTCGCGCTGCTCGGCGCCGACGACGACACCCTGATGGCCGAGTACCTGTCGGTGAATCCGGCGGTCAAGCAGGCCTTCGCCCCGATGATCGAGGGCTTCACCGCCGCGGGCGGTGACCCGGACATCGCGCTGGCGCTGATCGGGGTGTTCCCCTCCTACCTGGAGGCGGGTCTGGACGAGGTCCGCGTCCGCTACGGGTCGATGGAGAAGTACGTGCACGAGGGCCTCGGCGTCTCCGAGGAGACCGTGGCGGCGCTGCGCGCGAAGCTCATCGCCTGATCTGACCGGTACCGGGTGAAACCCCGGCAACCCGGCGCGTACACCTCGAAACGCGAAATTCCCCCGAACGGGTGCGCGAAGGCGGGTGACCATCCGACGATTCGCTCGTTCTGCTGAACGTGACTGCGCCGGATACCGCCACCCGCCCCCTGCCCCCCGACGTCGAGCAGGCCGAGGCCGCCATCGTCGAGCACTACCCGCGGCTGGTGCGGCTGGCCTACCTGGTGCTGCCGCCCTCCCTGGGCCGCAACCGGCGGGTGCTCACCGCCCACTCGCTGACCCAGCGGGCGCTGCCGCGCGGGCGGCGGGGCGCCGACCCGGCGGCCGTGCAGGGCGGGGTCCCGGCGCAGCGCGGCGGGCTGGGCGGGCCCGAGTCCGGGTACGCGTACGTCCGGCTGCGCGTGCTGCGCTCCGCCCTGGAGGCGGGGATCCCGCTGACCTTCAAGGCGCTCCCGCTGCGCGGGCAGCTGCCCGCGCTGCTGCCGCAGGTCTGGGGGCTGCGGCTGTTCCCGCGCGCGGGCGGGGCCGAGGAGCTGGCGCTGGACCAGTGGCTGGCCACCCTCAACGGCCCGGGCCGCGCGGCCTGCGTGCTGCGGGCGCTGGAGGGGCTGGACGGGCCGGAGGTGCTGCGGGTGCTCGCGGAGGCCGGGGTCGCCGACCCGGAGGCGGCGGTCGCGGAGTCGGGGGACCCGGCGCACGACGGGCTGTTCGCCTCCCCCGAGTTCGACCCGTGCGTGCTCCAGGCCCGGCCCACCGACCTGCTGCGGCGGCGCCGGCTCGCGCGGGCCGGGCTGGCCGCGGCGGCCGCGCTCGCCGTGTGCGGGGCACTGCTGGCGCTGCCGGGCGGGGGCTGGGGCTCGGACGGGCCCTCCGCCCCGCTGTACGCGCGCAACGCGGCCGCCGAACAGGCCCTGGACCCGGGGCAGCTGCTGCGGGTGGCGCCCACGGTGTGGCGTACGTCCTCCCGTACGGACTACTCGGCCTGGCCGGCGCGCGGCGACCGCGCCCAGGACGCGGAGCTGCTGCGCCGGGCGCTCGCGGTGTGGGCCCGGCCCGGCAAGGAGGTGGTGGTCTCGGCGACGCCGGGCACCCCGTCGGGGCCGCCGATGGGCCCGCCGCAGCTGCTGTTCGCGGGCGCGGTCGACCAGGCCGTGGTGGTCCTGCTGTACGACGGGCTGCGCGTGGTCCGGTACGCCGAGCCGCGCAACGGTACGGCGGGCGCCGCCCTCGACTTCGCCCGGACCGACGGGGCCACGGCCGACACGGCGACGGCGCTGGTACTGAGCCGGGTCGACGGCAACGTCCGCTACCTGACGGCCCCCTGGGTGACCGGGGCCGCCCTGCGCGACCTGCTCAAGCCCGGCGAGGAGCCGGCCTCGCTGAAGCTCACCCCGGACGGGGTCACCCCGCCGGTGCTGGGTCCCGCCCCGAACGGCGACTGCACCGGCTGGAGCGCGCTGTCCCTGACCGGCGACGGCGCCACCCGCCTGGTGACCGACCTGGGCGAGCTGACCCCGGCCCGGCTGACCTCGGGCGCGCCGGGCGCCGCGCGGGACGTCACGGAGGCGGCGGAGCTCGGGGAGTGGTCGAAGACGGCTTGTCTGCTGCCCTCGGTGCGCTCGCACGGGGTGCGGTCCGTGAACGCCTGGACGTACGCGAAGCAGCCGCTGCCGGAGGGCGACGGGACGGCGACCTGGCTGTGCAGCCGGGCCGAGACCTGGCGGGGCACGGCGGACCGGGTGCAGGCCCAGTTCCTGGCCCCGGGCGCGCCGCTGGCGGCGCAGGCGGCCAAGGCGGAGGGCTCCCCGGCGTGCGGGCCGCGCGAGCCGCGGGTGCTGGCCGGGGTGCTGTGGAAGTCCCGGGCGGGGCAGTGGTACGTACTGGCGGCGGGCAGTGCGCAGTTCGCCTCGCTGTCGGCGTCGGGCGCGGGGGTGAGCGGGAGCGCGAACGGCAACCGGCTGGCGGTGAAGGCGCCGGAGGGGGCACAGGTGGACCTGTCGGGGAAGCTGACGGACGGCAGCAAGGCCGGCGCGCTCCGCTAGGTTGTCCGGGTTGGGGTGCGGTGCGCTGTGTTTCGGCTGCGGGTCGTCCGTGGCTGGTCGCGCAGTTCCCCGCGCCCCTGTCGGGGCAGCCCTGCGCGGATTCGGCGGTGCCAGGGGGTTTTCCTGACGGTGACCCGTCAGTACATTGACGCCATGTCTAATAGGCCGCCCGCCCCCGCCCCCGTGGCGTCGGAACACATAGACCTCGAACCCCGCAACGTGTCCTTCTCCTGGGAGGACACCCCGCTGCACTGGCTGCCCGGCGAGCCCTTCGCCGGACACACCATCAACGTGCTGCACCTGCTGCTGCCCGCCGGTGAGCGCTGGTTCGTGCACGTGTACAAGCAGGCGCTCCCGCTCATCACCGACGAGCGGCTGCGGGCGGACGTCATCGGCTTCATCGGGCAGGAGGCCATGCACGCCGCCGCGCACGACGACGTGCTCCCCCACCTCAAGCGCCTCGGCCTCGACCCGACCCCCTACACCGCCCAGGTCGACTGGATGTTCGAGAAGCTCCTCGGCGACCGGACCCTCCCCCCGGGCCGGGCCCGCCGGTGGTGGCTCATGGAGCGGGTCGCGATGATCGCCGCGATCGAGCACTACACCGCCTTCCTCGGCGACTGGGTGCTCAACGCGAAGGAGCTGGACCGGCGCGGCGCCGACCCGATGATGCTGGACCTGCTGCGCTGGCACGGCGCGGAGGAGGTCGAGCACCGCTCGGTCGCCTTCGACCTCTTCATGCACCTGGACGGCAGCTACCGCCGCCGGGTGCGGACCTGGGCCAGCGCCTTCGCCGCGCTGCTCTTCCTCTGGCAGCGCGGCGCCCGCTTCTTCGTGGAGAACGACCCCCAGCGGCCCGGCGCCAAGGCCTCCTACGGGCAGTTCCTGCGGGCCGGCCGCAAGGGCGTGCTGCCCTCGGCCGGGGCGATGGCCCGGTCCATCCCGACCTACCTCTCCCGCACCTACCACCCCTCCCAGGAGGGCTCCACCGCCCAGGCCGTCGCCTACCTGGCCTCCTCGCCCGGCGCCAACGGCGGGGTGCGGCCGTGAGGCGGGCCCTGGCCGTCACGGCGGTGGCGGGGGCCGCCGTCCTGACCCGGCGCGCACTGCTCAAGCGGATCGGCCGCTCCCCCCTGTGGCCCCTGCCCGCGCTGGCGGACCCGGTGTCCGGGTACTCGCCCCGCCGGACCCTGCACGCCCGGATCACCTCCCGCACCGAGCCGGCCGAGGGCGTGCTGCGCCTGGTGCTGGAGTCCGGCGAACTGCCGTCCTGGACCCCGGGCGCGCACGTCGACCTGACGCTGCCCTCCGGCCTGGTGCGCCAGTACTCGCTGTGCGGCGACCCGGCCGAGGCGGGCCGCTGGACCATCGCGGTCCGGCTCGTCGCCGACGGCCGCGGCGGATCCCGCGAGGCGCACGAACGGCTCGTGGAGGGCACCGAGGTCCGGGTGCGCCCGCCCCGCAACCGGTTCGAGCTGGAGCCCGCGGCCTCGTACGCCTTCGTCGCGGGCGGCATCGGCATCACCCCGGTCCTGCCGATGCTCCGCGCCGCCACCGCGGCCGGCGCCGACTGGACCCTCCTCTACGGGGGCCGCTCGCGCGCCTCGATGCCGTTCCTGCCCGAACTCGCCGCCTACGGGGACCGGGTGACGGTCGCCGCCGAGGACGAGACGGGCCTGCCCGACCTGGCCCCGCTGGCCGGGATCCGGCCCGGCACCCTGGTCTACTGCTGCGGCCCCGAGCCCCTGATGCGGGCGGTCACCGAGGCCGTCCCCGACCCGGACGCGGTCCGGCTGGAGCGCTTCGCCGCGGCCGCCCCCGCCGAGGCGAAGCCCTTCACGGTGGAACTCGCCCGCACCGGCGCCGCCGTGGAGGTCGCGGCGGACGAGTCCGCGCTGGCCGCGGTGCGCCGGGTGCTGCCCGGCACCCCGTACTCCTGCGAGCAGGGCTTCTGCGGGACCTGCCGGCACCGGGTCCTCGCAGGCAGGGTGGACCACCGCGACGAGCTCCTCACCGACGGGGAACGCGCCGGCTCGATGCTGCTGTGCGTCTCCCGCGCGGACTCGGACCGGCTCGTACTGGACCTGTAGCGGCGGACCTGCACCCGTACGGCCCACCCCCGCCCGGGAAGTAGGGTGTCGGCATGACAACCGGGGTGCGACGCAGGATGGGTGTCGAGGAGCGGCGGCAACAGCTGATCGGGGTGGCCCTGGAGCTGTTCAGCCACCGCTCCCCCGACGACGTGTCGATCGACGAGATCGCGGCGGCCGCCGGGATATCCCGCCCGCTCGTCTACCACTACTTCCCCGGCAAGCTCAGCCTGTACGAGGCCGCGCTGCGCCGGGCCGCCGACGAGCTCGCGGCACGGTTCGTCGAGCCGCAGGAGGGGCCGCTGGGGCCCCGGCTGCTGCGGGTGATGGGCCGTTACTTCGCCTTCGTCGACGAACACGGGCCCGGCTTCTCGGCGTTGCTGCGCGGCGGCCCGGCGGCGGGCAGCAGCCGCGCCAACGCGATGATCGACGAGGTCCGGCAGGCCGCGTACGAGCAGATCCTCGTGCACATCGGCGTGCAGGACCCGCCGGCCCGGCTGGAGCTCGTCGTGCGGTCCTGGGTGTCGCTGGCCGAGTCCACGGCCCTGCTGTGGCTCGACGGACGGCGGATCCCGCGGGCCGAGCTGGAACTCCAGCTGGTGCACGACTTCGCGGCGCTGGCGGCGGTGAGCGCCGCGTACGACGCGGAGATGGCGGGGATCCTCGTACGGATCCTCGCGGACGAGCCGGCCGACGGACCGTTCGGGGAACTGGTCGGGCGGCTGGCGGCCCTCGTCCCGGGGACGGGGCAGGGAGACTGAGCGGTCGCTCGGCTGGCGATAATGCCCGCGTGATCATTGACGACGGGATGTTGTTCCGGGCGGCCGGGGAGAAAGACGCCGCCACGCTGGCGAAGCTGCACGACCAGGCCGCCCGGTGGATGCTCGACCAGGGGATCGACCAGTGGAAGCCGGGCGACAAGGACGCCGAGCACTTCCGCGCGCGGATGCGCGACGGTGAGGTCTGGCTCGCCGAGGACGCCGACGGGCGGATCGTGGGGGCGTACGAGCTCTGGTGGTCCGACGAGGAGGCCTGGGGCGTGCAGCCGCCGGTGGCGGGCTACGTGCACCGGCTGATGGTGGAGCGGAAGGCCGCGCCGCCCGGGGCGGGCTTGCGGATCCTGGAGCACGCCGAGCACCGGATCGCCCGGACGGGGCGGGACCGGGCGCGGCTGGACTGCGTGTCCAGCAACCCGAAGCTGCTGGCGTACTACCGGAGCGCGGGCTACCGGGTGGTCGGCGAGTTCCCCTCGAAGGAGGGCAAGGACGGCCGGGTGTACGGGGTGATCCTGCTGGAGCGGCGCCTCGACGTCTGAAGCACCTCTGAAGCACGCCCGAAGCACGCCCTGCGCGCACCCCGCAAGTGCTCCGGGCGCGCCATGCCGGGGCGGCTCTCGGCCGTGCGCCGGGCAACCGGTTGCCGCCCGCTCCGGCGCGCCGGTACTGATGGTGGCGACCAGTCGGACCACATCGGTACCAAGAGGGGACAGATCATGGGGAAGTCCATGGGCAGGGCCGCGGGCGCCGTCTTAGGCATGGCGCTGGCGGGCGTCCTGGGGGCCACGGGCGTGGCCGGGGCCCAGGAGCGGCCGGCGGCGCCGGAACGGGGCGGGGCGGCGGCCGAGGCGCCCGCCGCGGTGGTCGCGGACGTCGAGGCGGCGGCCGCGCGGCAGCACGCGCTGGCGCCGGCGGCACGGGTGGTCTGCTACGCCGCGCACGTGCAGGACATCGGCTGGCAGTCGGCGGTGTGCGACGGCGCGATCGCCGGCACCACCGGCCAGAGCCGCCGCATGGAGGCCCTGACCATCGCGACCGGCGGAACGGGCGGCATCTGTGCCAACGCCCACCTCGCCGACATCGGCTGGCAGGGCTGGCGGTGCGCGGCGGACGGCAAGGCCGTGACGGTCGGCACGACCGGCCAGTCGCGGCGGATGGAGGCGCTCGGCCTCCAGGTCGGCTCGGGCGGCGTGGCGGCGCAGGCGCACGTGGCGGACTACGCCTGGCTGAACGCGGTCAGCGGCAACCCGGTGTACGTGGGGACCACGGGCCAGTCGCGGCGGATGGAAGCCGTACGCGTCTGGGTCTGAGCGGGGAACGACCGAGGGGGAGGTACCGGACCGCGGCCGGTACCTCCCCCTCGGGGCCGCGCGTCAGCCGCGCTTGAACACCGCGACCGTGCGCGCCGGGGCGGTGAACTCCCCCGTCGCCGGGTCGTACGCGGACCGCTTCACCACCGGGTCCGCGCCGGCCGCCTGCACGGGGTGCAGGGCGTAGCCGGTGCCGGCGAGGGCGGGGACGCGCTGCCGCTGGTCGGCGGGGGTGGCGTTGAAGACGACGACCAGGTCGCCGAGGGCCATGGTGAGGACGCCCGGGGTCTCCTCGGGCCCGGACAGCGGGAACGACAGCCGCTGCTGCACGGCCTCGGCGGTGGTGAGGGCGAACGCCGGCTCCGTCGTACGGATCCGCAGCAGGTCGCGGTAGGCGGCGGAGGCCCCGGTGATCTCCGCGCAGCCGGGGGCCGGGCCGGTCAGCAGGGGTTTCGCGTAGGGCCACTTGGCGCGGTTGTCGGCGGCGGGCGGCAGGCCCCGGCCGAAGCCGTTGCCGTCGCGGCAGTCCCAGTGCAGGGCGTTGAACCAGTCGCCGCTGTCGAAGGAGTTGCGGTCCAGGGACTTCGAGCGGAGCAGGTCGGTGCCCGCCTGGGAGAGGGCCGGGCCCTGGGAGAGCGTGGCGGTGGACATGGCGAGGACCTGCATGCGGGCCCGGTCGGCGGTGGAGGTCCCGGCGGGCAGCTTGTAGGAGAGGGCGTCGTACAGGGACTCGTTGTCGTGGGCGTCGGCGTAGGCGAGGGCGTCGCCGGGGGCGGCCGCGTAGCCGGCCGGGGCGCCGTTGTAGTCGACGCCGGCGCCGGTGGTGCGGCGGCCGGCGGAGTCGGTGAACGCGTACGCGGCGAGGTTGCCGGAGAGGCCGACCTTCAGGAGGTCCTGGGCGTGCAGCAGGCGGGCCCGCTGCTCGGCCGGGGTGCCGTTGGCCGGGGCGCCGTTGGGGTCGGTGAACAGGCCGGAGGCGAAGCCCTGGACGCGGGGGTCCTCGTCGAAGGGGCCGCCGCCGCGGACGGCGTCGCGGGCCCGGTCGGAGAAGGTGGCGATGCCGGTGCCGGCCATGTTCTTCTGCGTGGCCTGCACGAAGCGGGCGTCGTCGGCGACCTCGCCGAAGTTCCAGCCCTCCCCGTAGAGGACGATCTTCTTCCCGTCGACGCCGTCCTTGGCGGGGGTCAACTCGTCGAGGGCCTTGCGGACGGCCAGGATGTTGGCCTTCGGGTGGTGGCCCATCAGGTCGAAGCGGAAGCCGTCGACCTTGTACTGCCTGGCCCAGGTGACGACCGAGTCGACGACGAGGCGGCCCATCATGGCGTTCTCGGGCGCCGTGTTGGAGCAGCAGGTGGAGGTGGCGACGGAGCCGTCCGGGAGGAGCCGCTGGTAGTAGCCGGGGACGATCCGGTCGAGGACCGACTTGTCCGACTGCCCGGACGCGACGGTGTGGTTGTAGACCACGTCCATGACGGTGCGCAGGCCGGCGCCGTTCAGGGACTGGACCATCCTGCGGAACTCGACGGTGCGGGCGGTGCCGTTGGGGTCGCCGGCGTACGAGCCCTCGGGGACGGTGTAGTGCAGCGGGTCGTAGCCCCAGTTGAAGCCGTCCTTCGCGGCGGCCGCGGCGGTGCAGGCCTGCTGCTGGTCGGAGTCGGGGGCGTACGCCTTCAGGTCGCAGGCGGGTTCGGTGCGGGCCTTCGGGTCCTCGGGGACGGTCCCGAAGTCGAAGGCGGGCAGGAGGTGGACGTACGAGGTGCCGGCGGCGGCCAGGTCGCGCAGGTGCCGCATGCCGGCGGAGCCGGTGTCGGTGAAGGCCAGGTACTGGCCGGGGTGCCTGGTGGTGGTGTCCGCGATGGAGAAGTCGCGGATGTGGAGCTCCTGGATCTGGGCGCTGGTGAAGGGGACGGGCGCGGGCTTGCGCAGTTCCTTCCAGCCGGGCGGGGCGAGCCTCGGGTCGGCCAGGTCGACGGCGAGGCTGTGGGTGGAGTCGGTGGTCAGGGCGGTGGAGTAGGGGTCGGTGACCAGGTTGCGGACGATCTGGCGGGTGCTGGGCGCCCAGACGGTGACGGCGTAGCGGTAGGGCTTGCCGGTCCAGGAGCGGTCGCCGCGCACCGACCAGACGCCGGTGGTGTCGTCGCGGCGCATGGGGACGGTGCGGCCGTCGAGTTCTAGGGCGACCTGCTGGGCGGTGGGGGCCCAGACGGAGAGGGTGGGGCGGCCGTCCTTGAAGACGGGGCCGAGGGGGGTGCCGGCGGCGTTGGCGGCGTACAGGTCGTCGAGGACGCCGGCGAGCTGGACGCCGGTGGCGGCGAGGGCGGCGCCGTTCGCGGCGCGGGCGCTCGCGACGAGCTGGCCGCGCAGGGCCTCGCGTACGCGGTCGCGGTCGCGGGGGTCGACGGTGTAGGCGGTGTACGCGGCCAGGTGCGGGAACTTCTGCTTCTGGGCGGGGGTGAGGGCGGAGCGGTTCAGCCGCAGCCACTGGGCGCCGGCTTCGTGCAGGACGCCGCCGGCGGCGGTGATCCGGCCGTCGCGGGAGGCGAGGAGCTGGAGGGAGGCGGCGGTCTGCGGGGCGTTCCAGGCGAGGGTGTCGCGGTCGATCCAGACGGCCTCGGCCTTGGTGGGGTCGAGGGCGGCGGAGGAGCCGGCGGGCTGCGGGAGGAGGTACTTCTCGCGGCCGCCGAGCAGCCACGCCTCGTGGCCGGTGGCCTTCAGGTCGAGGGACTGGTCGGTGGGCAGGTCCTTCTGGTCGCCCTTGTGGAGGATGTAGCTCAGGCTGGTGGCGCCGGGGGCGAGGGGGACCTCGTAGACGGCGCCGTAGGAGTCGGTGCGGGTGGGCTGGAGGGGCTTGGACCAGTCGGTGGGGTTGGCGGCGCCGGTCCACACGTGGAGGCCCCAGCCGTCGTGGGAGCCGTCGGGGCGCTGGTAGTGCAGGACGGCCTTGGTCCGGTCCTGCGGCGGGTAGGCGGGGCGGTCGGTGCGGGCGGGTTCCTTGCCCTGTTCGAGCCAGATCTCGCCGGTCTTCGTCAGGTCGAGGGTGCGGTCGGCGGCGACGTCCTTGTTGCCGTCCTTGTCGATGACGAGGTAGCCGAGCGAGGAGGCGCCGGGCCCCAGGCGTACGTACGCGAAGGCGCCGTAGGCGTCGCGGCCGGTGAAGGCGTGGCCCTCGGGCCAGGGCGTGGCCTCTCCGTCGGCGAGGTCGCCCCAGGCGTACAGGCGCCAGTCGGTGTAGTCGCCGTCGGGGCGGTTGTAGTGGACGACGGCGTAGTCGCGCTGGGTGGCGGTGGGGGGTGTGGGCGGCGGGGTCTGCCCGGTGGTGGAGGCGGCGGGGGCGGAGGCGGTGCGGCCGGCGGAGTCGACGGCCACCGCCTTGTAGCGCAGGGGCGTGCCGGCGGGGGTGGCCGGGTCGATGACCTGCGTGACCTTGTAGGGGGCGTGGTCGGCGGAGCCGAGGACCTGCCACGTGCCGGTGCCGGTCTGCGCGGCGAAGACGACGCGGGTGAGGGCGCCGGGGCCGGCGCCGGGGGTGAGGTCCGCGGACAGCTCGACGGTGCCGGTGGCGCCGGGGGCGGGGGCCTTGAGGGTGAGCGAGGGCCCCGCGGTGGGGGCGGGCAGGGGGGTGGTGGCCTGGAGGACGACGGTGCCGAGGGCAGGCAGGTTCAGGGTGAGCTTGCCGGCCGGGGAGGCGGTGAGGGGGGCGGGGGCGGCGTAGGGGGTGCCGCCGGGGCCGGTGGCGCCGTACAGGGGCCGGTAGGAGGTGCCGGGCGGGGCGTCCACCTCGACGGTCCGGGCGGTGCCGCTGTTGTTGGCGGCGACCAGGTACTCGGTACGGGCCTTGGGGTCGGTGCGGGCGAAGGCGTACGCGGAGCCGTCGGCGAGGCGCTCGCTCTGGATGCCGTCGCGCAGGGCCGGGTGGGCCTTGGTCAGCTTCGAGAGAGCACTGATCTGGGTGTAGAGCGGGTGCTCCGGATCGTATGCATCGCTCTCGTGCGTGCGCGCCGTTCCGAGCTGGTCGTCGTCCAGGTAGTCGGCGACGCGGGTGGCGAAGAGGGGCGCGCGGGCGTCCTTGTCGCCGCCGGAGCCGGTGAAGCCCTGCTCGTCGCCGGAGTAGATCACCGGGTTGCCCCGGGAGAGGAACATCAGCTCGTTCGCCAACCGGTACCGGTCGAGCAGCTCCCGCTCCCCCGCCCCGGGCCGGTCCTGCTTCAGGAAGGAGGCGAAGCGGCCCATGTCGTGGTTGCCGAGGAAGGTCACCTGCTCGTAGGCGTTGGCCTTGTCGGTGGTGTACCGGTAGTCGTCGGCGAGCACGGAGCCCAGCCGGCCGGCGGGCGCGCCCTGGGAGGCGTAGGCGCGGATGGCGTCCTGCAGCGGGAAGTCGAGGGTGGCGTCGAGGCGGCCGCGGGTGACGTAGGGGGAGGTGACGGCGGTGTCGGCGGAGTACACCTCGCCGAACATGAAGAAGTCCGGGCGGCCGCGCCGGGCCGCGTACTTGTCGAGGGCGGTCGCCCACTGGGTCCAGAAGCCGGTGTTGACGTGTTTGACCGTGTCGATGCGGAAGCCGTCGATCTCGTAGTCCTCGACCCACTTCTGGTAGATCTTCTCCATCCCGCTGACGACCTCGGGGCGCTCGGTCCACAGGTCGTCGAGGCCCGAGAAGTCGCCCTGCTCCGAGGACTCCCCGGCGAAGGTGGAGTCGCCCCGGTTGTGGTACATCGCCGGGTCGTTGAGCCAGGCGGGGACCTTGAGGTCCTTCTTCCCCTCGGGCACGAAGGGCGTACGGGGGAAGGACCCGCCGGCGTCGACGGCGGGGAACTTCCGCTTGCCGCCGTCCGCGTACTCGGAGTCGTCGAAGGGGACCCCGTCCTCGGTCAGGTAGGGGAAGGCCCCCTTCGACAGGTACTCGTGCGAGCCCTCGCGGTAGTCGACGACGTCGGCGGTGTGGTTGGTGATGACGTCGAAGAAGACCTTCATCCCCTTGCGGTGCGCCTTGTCGACGAGCCGCTCCAGGTCGGCGTTGGTGCCGAAGTGCGGGTCGACCTGGGTGAAGTCGGTGATCCAGTAGCCGTGGTAGCCGGCCGAGGCATCGGCCCCCTTGCCCTGCACCGGCTGGTTCTTGAAGATCGGCGCCAGCCAGATGGCGGTGGTGCCGAGCCCCTTGATGTAGTCGAGCCGGTCGGTGAGCCCCTTGAGGTCCCCGCCCTGGTAGAAGCCCTTGTCCGTCGGGTCGTAGCCGGTCTCCAGACGGCCGCCGGCCAGCCCGCCCCGGTCGTTGCGCGGGTCGCCGTTGGCGAACCGGTCCGGGAGCACGAAGTAGAACTGCTCGCGGGTCAGGTCGTGCCGGGCGGGCTCGGCGGCCAGCTTCGCGTCCGACGGCGGCGGCGGGGCCTGCGCGGCGGCGGCCGCGGGGAGGGCGGGCAGGAGCGTCACGGCCAGGGCGGCTGCGACGGCTCCCGCGGCGGGGCGTATCAAGGCGTCTCTCCTCGGGCTCGGGCTGTGCGGTCGGGTGTCAGTTGCGCCAGGTGTCGGTCAGCGTGACCTTGCCGCCCGCGGGGACGGTGGCGTTGCGGTTGGCCCCGCTCTCCCAGGTGACGTTCCCGGAGGCGTCCTTGCGGACGTACTTGTAGGCGAAGGAGGTCCCGGCCGGGAGGGTGACGTCGAGCTTCCACACGGGGTAGGCGGCCGGGTCGAGCTTGAGGGCGGCGGCGGTGTTCCAGCCGCCGAGCTCGGGGCGGTCGCCGGTGACGTAGATGTCCTGGCCGGGGACGGTGGTGGCGTTCACGGCGAACGAGGCCCCGGCGGCGGAGGCCGGCGTACAGCTCCGGGCGCCGGTGTGCAGGGCGAGGGCGGTCTGCGGCTGGAGCGTGGCGGTGAACCGGCCGCCGGAGTCGACGGTCACGGCGCGGCCGCCGTTCTGCACGTCGCAGTAGGTGCCGGCGGGGAGGGAGGTCTGGAAGGTCCGGGTCAGCGCGGACCCCTCGTGGTTGAGGGCGACGTACGCCTTGGCCCCGCGCCCGAAGGCGATCTGGTCACCGCCGTTGTCCCACCAGTCGGTGACGCCCTGCCCGCGCGCGGTGTTGCGGAATCCGACCATCGAGGAGATCTCCGGCCAGGCGTGCTGGCACTTCCACCCGTCGGAGTAGCAGGCGTTGACGGTGCCGCCGTTCGGCGGGCCGGCGTCCTTGTCGGTCCACTCGTACCCGGAGTGCACGTCGGGCGAACCGTAGGGCCAGGCCAGCATGAACACGCTGGCGAGGGTGTAGTCGGCGCCGTTCTTGTAGTTGAGGGTCTCGCCGTTGCGCTCGGTGTCGTGGTTGTCGACGAACACCCCGGACGCGCCGGAGGACATGTACCCCCAGGCCTCCCCGAAGTTCTTCAGGTGGGCGAGGTTCTCGTTCTGGAAGACCCGCTTGAGGTCCCGGGCGTACCGGAACTCCTGCACGTCACCGGTCCCGAGGTATTCGGCCGGGCTCACCGCCTCCCCGGCCCCGTATATCGCCTCCTGCTTCCAGTACACGGAAGGGTTGCTCAGCCGGGACTTGATGTTGGCGAGGTCGGCGGCGGGCATGTGCTTCGCGGCGTCGATCCGAAACCCGTCGACCCCGAGGGAGAGCAGGTCGTTGAGGTACCCGGCGATCCGCCCGCGCACGTACTCCTCGCCGGTGTCGAGGTCGGCGAGCTTGACGAGCTCGCAGTTCTGGACGTTGCCCTTGTCCTGGTAGTTGGAGATCTCGGCCCGGCAGTCGTCCATGTCCGCACCGGAGTAGAGCCCGGGGTAGGAGTACTTGGAGTACGCCGACCCGCCGGTCCCGGTGAACGTGGCACCGGGGTCGGCGGGGCCGGCCATGTGGTTGACGACGGAGTCGGCGACGACCTTCACCCCGGCGGCGTGACAGG
The DNA here is from genome assembly GCF_050275515.1 of Streptomyces sp. NPDC004126. Taxonomy (NCBI): domain Bacteria; kingdom Bacillati; phylum Actinomycetota; class Actinomycetes; order Kitasatosporales; family Streptomycetaceae; genus Streptomyces; species Streptomyces sp. NPDC004126. The sequence goes on from NZ_JBNNPF010000012.1 coordinate 71,245, forward strand.
CGTCGACCATGCCCTTGAAGGCGGCCCGGTCCCCGAGCCGCCCGGCGATCTTGTAGCTGACGGGCTGGTACGAGGTCCACCACTGGGACCCCTGCACGTGCTCCTGCGGCGGCGACACCTGCACGTACCCGTACCCGGCGGGGCCGAGGCTGCCGGCACACGCCCTGGCGACGTCGGCGAACCGCCACTCGAACAGCACGGCGGTGACGTCCTTCTCCCCGGGCGGCGCCGCCGAAGCCGGCGGCGCCTGCACGGTGAGGGAAGCGGCGGCGAACGCGGCCGCCGCCAGCGCGGCTCTGCCGGCGCGCGCGGACAGGGATCGGGATCGAGCCATGCGGGGGTCCTCCTGGCGGGAAGGTGTGGGGGCGTGGGGGGTTGCACGCGACCGTAGGGGGGCGACCAGGAGTGTTGCAAGACCTTGCGCAAGAGATTGCAGAATTGTTTCCGATCACGGATCGCTGATGGCGGGCGGCGAACGGGTGAGGCGGACGCCATGCCCGTAATCGGCCGTGGCCCAGCGCGTTCCCGGGTGTGCAGGGGTCCCACGCGAGCACAGCTCCCAACAGACCCATACACGACAGGAGAAACCACCATGGCCAACCACACGTTGAAGCGACGCTTCGGCGCCCTCGGCACCGTCCTGGGGCTGGGCATCGCCCTGACGCTCACCTCGGGGGCCGGCCCGGCGTACGCGTCGGCACAGCTGGAGATCTCGAAGACCCACTCGGGGGATTTCGCCAGGGGCGGTACGGGGACCTACATCATCACGGTCGCCAACCGAGGCGATGCGACGACCTTCGAAGGGTCCGTCATGTCGGACACGCTTCCGCAAGGCATCACCGTCGCGGCCACCGAAGCCGTGGCTCTTCCCACCGGCTTGAACCTCGCCTGTACAGCCAACCCCGAACGCACCGTGCTCCAGTGCGACACCGATGCTCTGCCGGCGTACCAGGGCTACACGCTCGAGGTTCGGGTCAACATCGCGGACACCGCGCCGTGCGCAGTCACCAACACCGCACGCGTCACCGCAGGAATCTTCTACGACGCTGCCAGCGACCCGACCCGCATTACCGGACCGGGCTGCGACAACCCGGACGGAGCCGGTGGCGGCGGGTCGATCCTTCCGGTCGATCTCAGCGGCGTGGCCCCGATCTTCAACAACAACACGACCAACAACTTCGGCAGCCCCGGTTCCACCATCACCGCCAACCAGAACCTCACGGCCAGCGCGGCACCCTGAGGAACCCCATCTCGCCGAGCGGGAGCAGGGAGGGTTTGGGGGTTTCCCGTCAGTCCCATCGGCATTCCGGGGCTGGTGTCCGCGTGGAGAGGAGAGGCGAGCCGCTACAGCGTCCCGGCGTCCGGCCAGTGGGACCAGTGGGTGTTCGGCGGGAGGGTCGGGCGGTAGCGGGTCGGGTCCCCTGAGTCCAGGACCTCGGCGAGCATCCGGAAGGTCTCGTGCTCACTCGGCTTGACGTCCCAGAAGTTTTCCGGCTGGTGCCATTCGTCGAGCCGAAGCAGCACGGGCAGGTCCCCGGGGATGCGGGCGCGCAGCTCTGTCTCGTCCGCGAGCAGGAGGTCCCGGTGTGCCGGGACGAGGCTGCGGAACACCTCCCGCAAGCGCGTTCCGGCGTCCGCGTCGACGGCCAGCGCGGCGCCGCGTACGACCACGGGGACGCCTCCCGTGAAGACCTCTTCGCCCTCGGGGTCGATCTCGTCCATGTTCTCGACGCGTTCCAGGAAGTCCTCGTCGCTCAGGCAGCCGGACGGCTCCCGCGTCAGACAGTTCCCCAGGCTGTGCACCACGTCGATGAGGTTGCCGCCGCGAGGCGTGTAGCCCAGGAGCTCGACGACCACGGCCCAGCGCGAGCGGTCCCCGAAGAGGTGCAGGCGTGCGTCCACCGGGTAGTAGTAGCCGTTGTTCAGGTCGGGGAAGTCCGCCCGCTCCGCACTGAGGTCGAAATGCCCGAGGATCGAAGAGGTCGTCATCATCGGGCGAGGAACGTTCCCAGCTGCGCACCGAGTTCCACGGGCGCGTCCATCGCGACGAGATGGGCGGCGGTGGGGAATTCGACCAGGGCCGCACCGGGGATCTCGGCGGCGTAGCGCCGGGCGATGTCCTGGAAGTCGGCGACGTCCAGCTTGCCGACCCCCACCAGCGTGGGAACGGAGATCGCGGCGAGATCGCCCTTCCCCGGCCCCTGCCCGTGCTCGTCGCGGGCGGCCATGTTCACCAGCGAGGTCCGCATCGGCTCACGCACCCGGTCGGCCAGACCGGCGGCCACGTCCGCCCACTCCCGCGCCGGCCCCCGCAGCCACATGTCGAGGTTGACCTGCGTGGCGGCGTCCACGTCCCCCGCGGCCATGGCGGCCGTCTCCGCGCCGTCGTACGCGTGCATCTCCGCGGACCAGTCGTAGCCGGGCCAGGGGGCGGCGAACAGCGCCAGCGAGTGCACCCGCTCCGGATGCGCGAGGGTGAAGTCCACGGCGACACGGCCGCCCCAGGAGGCGCCCACGAGCCGGACGCGGTCGTGACCGAGGTGGTCCAGGAGGCGCCGCAAGTCGTCGGCGTCGCTGTACGGGCCGGCCGGCGGGGCGGATTCGCCGAAGCCGCGCAGGTCGTGGCGGATGACGGTGTACCGCTCCGCGAGTGCGGGCACGACGTCGTCCCACATCCGGTGGTCGGCGACGCCGGCGTGCACGAGTACGACGGGCGGCCCGTCACCGGAAACGACGTACGCGAGATGGCCGAGATCATCGGCAAGTCTGATCATCCGCAGATGCTTGCACGACGCACCCAACCGGCGGAAGCGCGGGACGCCGAAACGATACAGCTGCGGGCATTGGAGTGAACGGCCGTTCCTGGCGGCGCCCGCGCACGGTTGGACCGGCCGACGCGCGGATCGACCGGCGCGTCCGACCATTGATCCTTAGGGGAGTCATGCGCATTCGTTCCGCTGTCACCGCGTCCGTCCTGGCTGCCGGCATCCTCCTGGGCGGGGCCGGTGCCGCCCTGGCCAACGACGGTGTCGAGATCGACTACTTCGACGCCGGCCACAAGGCCCACTCGTCGGACTGCTCGACGTTCGCCGCGGTCCCCCACAACCTCCCGTCCTTCGCCGGCCCGGTCTTCCACTCCTCCTGCCACAAGGACGGCGAGAAGAAGTGGGCGAACGGCTCCCACCTGGGCGCCTGACCCGGAACGACCCGCGGGGGCGGCCCGACGGCAACGTCGGTCCGCCCCCGCGGCGTTCTAGCGCAGCGTGAGCTGCCTCCCCCGCTCCCGGGGCGTCCAGCCGTGGCGCTCCAACGCCCGCCGGACGACGACCTCGACGAGCCCCGGCGCGATCACCGTCCCGTGCTCGACCCACGTCACCATCCGCTGCCCCTCGGCTTCCGCGTGCTCGACGACGATGCCGAGCCCGGGCTCGTCATCGGCCGCGACCACCCACCGGTACCTCTCGCCGTCCACGACGATCGTCCGCGTGCCCTTCTTCGCGATCCCCATGCGGCGCAGGCTCTCACAAGAGGACGAGTACCTGCGCGGACACGGCCTGACCATGATCAACCTCCGGTGCGGGTACCAGCCCCAGACGGCCGTCGGACGCCGAGACGTGAGGAGCGCGTAGCGATCTGCTGCGCTTGAGGGCGTCCCCGGGGCTCTGTTCGGCCTTTCGTGCGGGTAGCCGGGCCCCCGGCCCGGAGTCAGGACATCTGAGGGCCCGGATGCCCAGCGAGCCGGCCCCGACACCTCCTGGATCGCTGACGGAACCGCTTCTCGCTCCTCTCCCCCTGTGACCGTTCCTTTTGGGGGTTTCCCGGCAGTCTTTCGGCATTCCGGGGCGGGACGGCCTGTCAAGGGTCGCCGAAGGCCATCGCGAAGCGACGCGACGAAGGAGCGCCCTTGACAGGACGGCCCGAACCGGAAGGACGATGGGACTGACGGGAAACCCCCAAACCCTCCCCGATCCGGTCCAGGGGGATCCCGCTCCCCTACCCCCGCGCCGTCCCCGTCGAGCCTCGGACCACCAGCTCCGGCTGGAAGACGTACTCCGTGCGCTGGACCGGGGTGCCGGCCACCGCTTCCAGGAGGGCGCCGACCGCCGCCGTGGCCATGGCACGGACCGGCTGGCGGACCGTCGTCAGCGGGGGGTCCGTGAAGGCGATGAGCGGGGAGTCGTCGAAGCCGACCACCGAGACGTCCTCGGGGACGCGCAGGCCCCGTTCGCGGGCGGCGCGGATGACGCCGAGGGCCATCATGTCGCTGGCGCAGACCACGCCCGTGCAGCCCCGGTCCAGGAGGGCGCCGCCCGCCGCGTGGCCGCCCTCGACGGTGAACAGGGTGCGCTGGACCAGCCCTTCCTCCGCCGCCCCCGGCCGCGCGGCCAGGAACCCCTGCTCCTTGCGCGCCGAGGGGACGTAGCGCGTCGGCCCGATGGCGAGCCCGATGCGCCGGTGTCCGAGCTCCTCCAGGTGCCGTACGGCCATGTCGGCGGCCGCCCGGTCGTCCGGGGAGACGAAGGGGGCGCTGATGGCCTCGTTGAAGCCGTTGATCAGCACGAACGGCAGCCCGCGCGCCGAAAGCCGCTGGTAGCGCGCCGGGTCGGCCGACGAGTCCGCGTGCAGGCCGGAGAGGAAGACGATGCCGGTGACTCCGCGTTCCTCCAGCTGCTCGACCAGTTCGTCCTCGGTGGCGCCGCCCGGGGTCTGGGTGCACAGCACCGGCGTGTACCCCTGCCCGGCCAGGGCCTGCTCGATGACCTGCGCGAACGCCGGGAAGATCGGGTTGGTCAGTTCGGGGATCAGCAGCCCCACCAGCCCGTTGCTGCGCCGCTTCAGCCGCACCGGCCGTTCGTAGCCGAGCAGGTCCATGGCGGCCAGCACCCGGTGCCGGGTGCCGGCCGCGACGCCCGCCTTGCCGTTGAGGACGCGGCTGACCGTCGCCTCGCTGACCTGGGCCTGCGAGGCGATGTCCGTCAGCCGCAGCGGGGAACTCACCCCTGCCACCACACCGCCGTGTCACCGGGCAGGACGCCCGCCTCGGGCAGCTCGCCGCTCGCCAGCAGCACCTCGCCCGGCGAAGGTATCCGCACCGCGTCCCCCGTCGTGTTGGCCGCGCACACGAAGCCGCCCCGGCGGAACATCAGCACCCCTTCCGGGGCGTCCAGCCACTGCACGGCGTCCCCGGACCCCAGGTCGGCGTGCTCGCGCCGGATCCGCAGGGCGGTGCGGTACAGCTCCAGCGTGGACTGCGGGTCCCCGGTCTGCGCCTCGACGCTCAGTTCCGCCCACTGGGCGGGCTGCGGGAGCCAGCTGCCGCCGGTCCCGAAGCCGTACGGGGCCGTGTCGCCGGACCACGGGAGCGGGACGCGGCATCCGTCGCGCAGCCCGTCCTGCCCGTTCGCCTTGAAGAACGAGGGGTCCTGGCGCACCTCGTCCGGGAGGTCGGTGACCTCGGGCAGTCCAAGCTCCTCGCCCTGGTAGACGTACGCGGATCCGGGCAGGGCCAGCATCAGCAGTGCGGCGGCGCGCGCCCGCGCCAGGCTGCCGAAGCGGGTCCGGTGGCGGACCACGTCGTGGTTGGACAGCACCCAGGTCGTGGGGGCGCCCACGGGCCGCATGGCGTCGAGCGACGCGTCGATGGTGGCGCGCAGCGCGGCCGCGTCCCAGCCGGTGGTCAGGTAGTGGAAGTTGAACGCCTGGTGCAGCTCGTCGTGGCGTACGTAGAGGGCGGTGCGTTCGACGTTGGGGGCCCAGGCTTCGGCGACGCCGATGCGGTCGCCGGCGTACTCGTCGAGGACGGTGCGCCACTTGCGGTAGATCTCGTGGACGCCGTCCTGGTCGAAGAAGGGCAGGACCTGGTTGCCGAGCAGCTTGAGCTGTTCGTCGCGGCCCAGGTCGGGCAGCCCGGCGGCCTTGACCAGCCCGTGGGCGACGTCGATGCGGAAGCCGTCGACGCCCAGGTCGAGCCAGAACCTGAGGACGGAGCGGAACTCGTCCTGGACGGCCGGGTGTTCCCAGTTGAAGTCGGGCTGCTCCGGCGCGAACAGGTGGAGGTACCACTCCCCGTCCTCGGCCCGGGTCCAGGCGGGCCCGCCGAAGATGGACTCCCAGTCGTTGGGCGGCAGCTCGCCCGACTCCCCCTTCCCCGGCCGGAAGTGGAAGCGTTCGCGCAGCGGGGTCCCCGGGCCCTCCCGGAGCGCCTGCTTGAACCATTCGTGCTGGTCGGAGCAGTGGTTGGGGACGAGGTCGACGATGATCCGCATGCCCAGGGCGTGTGCTTCGCGGATCACGGCGTCGGCGTCGTGCAGGGTGCCGAACATGGGGTCGATGGCCCGGTAGTCGGCGACGTCGTAGCCGGCGTCGGCCTGCGGGGAGGCGTAGAAGGGGCTGAGCCACACGGCGTCGACACCCAGGTCGCGCAGGTAGGGCAGTCGGCTGCGGATGCCTTCGAGGTCCCCCATGCCGTCCCCGTTGGAGTCGGCGAAGCTGCGCGGATAGACCTGGTAGATCACCGCGTCTCTCCACCAGCCGGGCTGGGTCCCGGTCGGGGTGGGGAGTGCGTCGGCGAGGTGCTGGGTCATGGTGTCCTTGAGAGATCGGGCCGGTGGAGCAATGGAACGGACGCCGGGTGGTCAGCCCTTGGTGGCGCCCGCGGTCATACCGGCGACGAGGTGACGCTGGGCGAAGAGGAAGAAGACGGCCGCCGGGATCGCGATGAGGACGGATGCCGCGCTCATGGCGCCCCAGTTGGAGGTGTACTGCGTGACGAAGGTCTGCAGGCCGCCCGCGAGGGTGAGGTTCTCCTCGCCGACCATGAAGGCGGAGGCGTACGCGACCTCGCCCCAGGCGGTGATGAAGGCGTAGAAGCCGGTCACGGCGAGGCCGGGCTTGGCGAGCGGCAGGATCAGGCGCCAGAAGGTGCCGAAGGGGTTGAGCCCGTCGACGCGGCCGGATTCGTCGATCTCGACCGGGATGGTGTCGAAGAAGCCCTTCATCATCCAGGCGCAGAACGGCACGGCGATGGTGAGGTAGGTGATGATCAGGCCGAGGGGCTGGTTGAGCAGCCCGAGGTCTCCCATCAGGTTGTAGAGCGGGACGATGAGGATGGCCATCGGGAACATCTGCGTGATGAGCAGGGTCCACATCAGCGGCTTCATGCCCGGGAACTTGAAGCGACTGACCGCGTATCCGGTGGTGGCGGCGATGAACACGCCGAGCACGGTGGTGACGCCGGCGACGAGCACGGAGTTCCAGAACCAGCTGAGGAAGTGGCTGTCCTCCAGCAGGTAGGAGTAGTTCGAGAGGGTGGGTTCCTTCACGAAGTCCGTGGTGATGGCGTACTTGGCCGGCTTGAGCGAGGTCAGCAGGATCCACAGCACGGGGAAGACGGCGATGACGGACGCGACGGCGAGCGTGGCGTGCAGTCCGAAGGAGGCGAGCGGGGAGCGGCTGCCGCGCGGACGCTGCGCCTGCTTCGAGGCGGCCGACGCGGAAGCGGCCGACGCGGAAGCGGCCGACGCGGAAGCGGACCGCTTCGCGGCGGCCGGCGCGGAGGCGCCCGGCGTCGAGGCGTTCTCGTTGGTGGTCACGGTCACCACACCTCTCCCTGCTTGCGCAGCGAGCGCCGGTAGACCAGCGCGAAGATCATGAGCAGGCCGAGGATCAGCACGCCCCAGGTCGCGGAGCCGGCGAAGTCGCGCGGGCTGGCGATGAAGGCCTCGCGGAAGGCCTGGGTCACCAGGATCTCGGTGGAGTCGCCGGGGCCGCCCCGCGTCAGCAGGAAGATCACCGGGAACATGTTGAAGGTCCAGATGGTGGAGAGCAGGATCACGGTCATGCTCACGGCGCGCAGTCCGGGCAGGGTGATGTGCCGGAAGCGCTGCCAGGGGCCGGCGCCGTCCATCTCGGCGGCTTCGTAGAGCTCGCCGGGGATGGACTGGAGGCCGCCGAGGAGGGCGACCATCATGAAGGGGATGCCGAGCCAGACGTTGACGGCGATGACGGAGAGCTTGGCCCAGGTGGGGTCGTCGAGCCAAGGGATCGCGGCGATGCCGCCGCCGTCGAGGACCTTGTTGAGGATGCCGTTGTCGCGGTTGAAGAGGAACCGCCAGGCGAAGACGGAGACGAAGCCGGGCACGGCCCAGGGCAGGATGAGCGCCATGCGGTAGGCGGCGCGGCCCCGGAACTGCCGGTTGAGCATGGTGGCCAGGGTGAGGCCGAGGACGAAGGTGATGGAGACGCAGGCGACGGTCCACACCACCGTCCACACCAGCCGCTGCCAGAAGACGGGGTCGCCGAGGACCGTCGTGTAGTTGTCGAGCCCGACGAACTCGTACGTGGCGTCGATGTGGCGCACGCCGATGGTGCGGGCGACGTTGCGCTCGTTGGCGTTCGTCAGCGACAGGTAGACGCCGCGTACGAGCGGCCAGCCCACGATCACGCCGAGGACGAGCACGACCGGGGCGGTCATGGCCCAGGCGTACCAGTGCGTGGCGAGGGCGCGGCGGAGGCCGCCGCGCGGGCTTCCGGCGTTCTTGGCAGTCGTGCGGCTGGGGCCGCGGGCGGCGAGGGTCGTCTCGCCGTCCGCGGCCTTCGCCACCGACCGGCTGGTGTCAGCAGCCATCGTCCGTACTACTTCCAGCCCTTGAGGATCTTGCGGAACTCGGCACCGGCCGCCTTGGCCGCGTCCTCGGGGGACGAGGCGCCGGTGACGGCCTTGGTGTACTCGACCTTCAGCGGCTCGAAGAGGGAGCCGTTCTCCGGGATCCAGGCGCGCTCGACGGCCTTGTCGACGGCCGGCTTGAAGAACTGGACCATCTCGCTGGCCTTGACGTCCGGCTGCTCGTACGCGGCGGTGCGCGTGGGCAGCAGGCTCAGGTCCTTGGCGGACTGGACCTGGACCTCCTGGGAGGTCATGTACTCGACGAAGGCGTGCGCGGCGGCGGTGTTCTTGGAGCCGGCGTAGACGGCGAGGTCGTGGCCGCCCTGCGGGGCGCCGGCCTTGGCGGAGCCGGCCGGGACGGGGGCGACGCCGAGGTTGGACTTGTCCTTGAACTGGTCGCCCGCGTAGCTGTCGGCCACGGCCCAGGGGCCGTTGATCATCATCGCGACCTCCCCGGACTTGAAGGCGGTCTGCATGTTGGTCCAGCCGTCGGTGGCGTTGGTGACCGCCGCGCCGGAGGTGACCAGGTCGCGGGCGGCCTTGAAGCCCTTGACGCCGGCCGCGTTGTCGACGGTGACCGTCTTGGTCTTGGCGTCGACGAGGTCGCCGCCCTCGCCGTAGATGAAGGGCAGGAACCAGTAGGAGTCGTCGCCGCGCAGGTAGAGGCCGGTCTTGCCGGTCTTGGCCTTGATGGCGGTGGCGGCGGCCTTCAGCTCCTCAAGGGTCTTGGGGGGCTGGACGCCGGCGTCGGCGAGCATCTTCTTGTTGTAGAAGAGGCCGAGGGTGTCGATGACCTGCGGGACCGCGTAGGTCTTGCCCTCGAACTTGCCGCTGGCCGCGGCCTGCGGCAGGAACTCGGCGTCGATCTTCTTCGCGGTGTCGGCGGGGACCTCGTCGAGGTAGCCGAGCGAGGCGAAGTCGGCGACCCAGCCGACGTCGGCGCGGATCACGTCGGGGGCGTCGGCGCCGCTGCTGAAGGCGTTCTTGACCTTGTTCTGGGCGTCGCCGTAGGGCACGTTGACGTACTTGACGGTCACCTTCGGGTGCTTCGCGGTGAACGCCGCGGCGATCTTCTGGAAGCTCGCCTTCTCGGCGTCGTTCGAGGTGTCCCACCAGGTGACGGTGCCGGACAGCTCGCCGCCGGCCTTCTGCCCACCGTCGTCCTTGGTGTCACCGCCGCAAGCCGTCGCCGCGAGCGCCAGGGTCGCGACCAGCGCGGTGGCCGCTATGCCACGCCGCATATGAACTCCTTCGATGATCCCGGCCGCGCCCTCGCGGTCCCGAGTTGCCAGGAACGTAACAAGCCTGAAAGCCGACGGAAAGACCTTGCGGCAATTTTCTGCAAGCGGAGGCGATCGTTACATCCGTGTGTCCCTACGGTTGCCGCAGCTTGCTGTTAGTTCGAGTCCCCTTCGATTGCGCAGGCCCGCAACCACGGGGCGTGTACGCGCGTTGACTGCGGTATGAACCACGAGTTGACGGCCCTCCCGCTTGCAAGAGCTTCCAGCAACGCTTTCAGCGAGGCTTCCGGCGGTGCTCCCGGCGAGCCGGCCGTGAGCGGCGGCTGGTGGCGCGATGCCGTCATCTACCAGGTCTACGTCCGCTCCTTCGCGGACAGCGACGGCGACGGCGTCGGTGACCTGCGCGGGGTGCGCGAGCGGCTGCCGCACCTGGCCCGGCTCGGGGTGGACGCCGTGTGGCTCACCCCCTTCTACGTGTCCCCGCAGGCGGACGGCGGCTACGACGTCGCCGACTACCGGGCCGTCGACCCCCTCTTCGGGGACCTCGCCGACGCCGACGACCTGGTCCGGGCCGCGCACGCGCTCGGCCTGCGGGTGATCGTCGACGTGGTGCCGAACCACACCTCCGAGGCCCACCCCTGGTTCCGGCAGGCCCTCGCCGGCGTGCCCGGCGCCCGCGAGCGGTACCTGTTCCGCCCGGGGCGGGGCGCGGCCGGGGAGCTGCCGCCCAACGACTGGGAGTCCGTCTTCGGCGGCCCGGCCTGGACCCGGGTGCCGGACGGCGACTGGTACCTGCACCTCTTCGCCCCCGAGCAGCCCGACCTGGACTGGGAGCACCCGGAGGTCGCGGCGGAGTTCGAGTCGGTGCTGCGCTTCTGGCTCGACCTGGGCGTCGACGGCTTCCGCATCGACGTCGCCCACGGCATGGTCAAGGCCCCGGGGCTGCCCGACATCGGCCGGGGCGCGCAGGCCACCCTCATCGGCACCGAGCCGCTCCCCTTCTTCGACCAGGACGGGGTGCACGCCATCCACCGCTCCTGGCGCCGGCTGCTCGACTCGTACGGGGACGGGCGGATCGGGGTCGCGGAGGCGTGGGCGCCGACCTCGGAGCGGCTGGCCCTGTACGTGCGGCCCGACGAGCTGCACCAGGCCTTCAACTTCCGGTTCCTGAACTGCCCCTGGGACCCGGCGGCGATGCGGACCGTGATCGACGAGTCCCTGGCCGCGACCGCCTCGGTGGGCGCCCCGACGACCTGGGTGCTGTCCAACCACGACGTCGTGCGGCACGTCACCCGGTACGGGGGCGGGGCGCGGGGCCTGGCCCGGGCGCGGGCGGCGGCGCTGCTGATGCTGGCGCTGCCCGGGTCGGCGTACGTCTACCAGGGCGAGGAGCTCGGCCTGCCGGAGGTCACCGACCTCCCGGACGGGGCCCGCCAGGACCCGGCGTTCCGACGGGGCCCTGCGGGGGGCCGCGGGGGGACCGGCGGGGCGGGGACTCCGGAGGCCGGGCCGGCCGGGGCCGGGGCCGGGGCCGCGGAGGCCGGGGCGCGGGCCGGGGCCGCCGAGGCCGGGGCCACCGGGGCCGAGGGGCAGGACGGGCTGCGCGACGGGTGCCGGGTACCGCTCCCCTGGTCCGGCGAGGAGGCCCCGTACGGCTTCGGCCCCGGCGGCAGCTGGCTGCCGCAGCCCGCCGGCTGGGCGGGGCTGAGCGTCGCCGCGCAGACCGGCGACCCGCACTCGACGCTGGAGCTGTACCGCGCGGCCCTGGAGCTGCGCCGGGCCATGCCGGGGCTGGGCGCGCCGGAGTCGGGGCAGGGCGGGTGCCGCGAGGAGTGGCCCGGGACGGGGGCGGGACCTGCGGTGTTCGCGCGCGGGATGCGCTGGCGGCCCGCGCCCGACGGGGTCCTCCTCTTCACCCGCCCCGGCTTCGCCTGCACCCTCAACACCAGGTCCGCCGCCGTGGAGCTCCCCTCTCCGGGCCGGCCGGTGCTCTCCAGCGCCCCGGTGGAGACCGACGGCCGAACGGTCCGTCTTCCCCCCGATTCCTGCACGTGGTGGGCGATGTGAGCCGGCTACCGGTACAGTCCAGTGCCGTGACCGCACGGCTAGCCGACATCGCAGCCCAGGCGGGGGTCAGCGAAGCCACAGTCAGCCGCGTGCTCAACGGCAAGCCCGGTGTGGCCGCCGGCACCCGTGAGTCCGTGCTGGCCGCGCTCGACGTGCTCGGCTACGAGCGGCCCGTGCGGCTGCGCCAGCGCAGCGCCGGGCTCGTCGGGCTGATAACCCCCGAGCTGGACAACCCCATCTTCCCCGCACTCGCGCAGGTCATCGGGCAGGCGCTGACCCGGCAGGGGTACACGCCGGTCCTGGCGACGCAGACGCCCGGCGGGTCCACCGAGGACGAGCTGACCGAGATGCTGGTGGACCGGGGGGTCTCCGGGATCATCTTCGTCTCGGGGCTGCACGCCGACACCACCGCCGACATGGGCCGCTACGACCAACTCCGGGCGCAGGGCGTCCCGTACGTCCTCATCAACGGTTTCTCCGACAAGGTGCGGGCCCCCTTCGTCTCCCCCGACGACCGGGCCGCGATGCAGCTGGCCGTGACGCACCTGACGGCGCTGGGGCACACCCGGATCGGCCTCGCGGTCGGCCCGAAGCGGTTCGTGCCGGTGCTCCGCAAGATCGAGGGCTTCCGGGCCGCGATGCGGGACCGGCTCGGGCTCGGCGAGGCCGAGGTGGAGGAGCTGATCCAGCATTCCCTGTACACGCTGGAGGGCGGCCAGGCCGCGGCGGCCGCGCTCGTGGGGCGGGGCTGCACGGCGGTGGTGTGCGCGAGCGACATGATGGCGCTCGGTGCGATCCGGGCCGCCCGGCAGCAGGGGCTGCGGGTGCCGCAGGACGTGTCGGTGGTCGGCTTCGACGACTCCCCGCTCATAGCGTTCACCGATCCGCCGCTGACCACCATCCGGCAGCCGGTGCAGGCGATGGGGCAGGCCGCGGTGCGGACCCTGCTGGAGGAGATCGGCGGTACGCCGGCCCCGCACAGCGAGTTCGTGTTCCTGCCCGAGCTGGTGGTCCGGGGCTCGACGGCGTCGGGTCCGGCGCAGCGGCGCACCCCTTAGTACTGCCCGGTACCCCCTAGGGGTTACCGGGTAGTCCCCCGGGTTGAGAAGGGGCACGGAAGACCGTCCCGAGGGATGATCGGACGCGGTAACGCATCTGGCAGACTCTCTGCCCATGGGTGAAGCGAGCGTGAAGACACTGGAAACTCCCCCAGCTACCGCCGGGGGCGCCACCAGGACGGACGTCTCCTCATCCACCGTGCCTTCGGACGGCGCGCTCCTGACCCGGCTGCGGGCCCCGCGGCGGCCGCGGATCTGGTTCGAGGTCCTGCTGATCGCCGTCAGCTACTGGACGTACTCGCTGGTCCGCAACGCCGTGCCCGAGCAGAAGGCGGCCGCGCTCGCGAACGCCGACTGGATCTGGTCCGTGGAGCGCGGGCTCGGCATCGCGGTGGAGCAGTCCGTCAACCACGCCGTGAACTCGGTGACGTGGCTGATCGTCGGCATGAACTACTACTACGCGACGCTGCACTTCATCGTGACGATCGGCGTGCTGGTGTGGATCTACCGCTTCCATCCCGGGCGCTACGCCGCCACCCGCCTCGTCCTCTTCGCCACCACGGGCGTCGCCCTGGTCGGCTACTACCTCTACCCGCTCGCGCCGCCCCGGCTGATGAACGGGGGGCACTTCATCGACACCGTGCTGGTGCACCACACCTGGGGTTCCATGGCCTCGGGGAACCTCAAGCACATGTCGAACCAGTACGCGGCGATGCCGTCCATGCACATAGGGTGGTCGCTCTGGTGCGGGCTGACGATCTTCGCGGTGGCCTCGGCGCCGTGGGCACGGATCCTGGGGCTGCTGTACCCGGCGGCGACCCTGGTCGTGATCGTGGCCACCGCCAACCACTTCTGGCTCGACGCCGTCGGCGGCGTGCTCTGCCTGGCCTTCGGCTACACCGTGTCCCGCGCCTGGTACGGATCGCTGCCGCACCGGCTGCCGCGCCGGCCGGTGCACACCGGTCCGCACCCGGCGTCGGAACTGCTGAACCGGTTCCGCCGGGCTTAGGCCGTCTGGACGCCGTCGCGGTGGGTGATGCGGCCGCCTGAGACGGTCAGGCGTACGGGGGCCTCCGCGAGTTCGTCGGGGGCCGCGGTGACCGGGTCGAGGGCGAGGGCCGTCAGGTCCGCGCGGTAGCCCGGGGCGATGCGGCCCGCGACGGCCTGCTCGCCGGCCGCGAGCGCCGCGTGGGAGGTCATGCCCTCCAGTGCCATCAGCCCGGTCAGGGCCCGGCCGCCGGATGCGGCGCCGAGGGGGCGCAGGGCGGTGGCGAGGACCCGGCGGGCGTCGTGGTGGGCGATGGGCCAGTCGGAGCCGAGGGCCAGGACCGCGCCGGCGTCGCGCAGGTCCCGGCAGCGCCAGGCGCGGGCGGCGCGTTCGGCGCCGAGCCGCCGGGACCACTCGTCGGTGTGGTCGGCGCGGGTGTACGCGGTGTGCGGCGGCTGCATGGAGGCGATCACCCCGAGCTCGGCGAACCGCTTCAGCTGGTCGTCGGGGACGGTCTCGATGTGCTCGATCCGGTGCCGCCCGCGTGCGCCCTCACCGAGGGACGCGACCGTGTCCAGGACGTGCCGGACGGCCGCGTCGCCGATGGCGTGGGTGGCGGTGCGCACCCCGGCCGCGTGGAGGAAGCGCACGGCCCGCGCGTAGGCGTGCGGGTCGGGCCAGAAGGCCTCGGTGCCCTGGCCGTGGCAGTCGGCGTGGTCCAGCCAGGCGGTGCCTCCTTCGACGGTGCCGTCCATGAAGAACTTGACGCCGCCGACCTGCCAGTGGCGTCCGTGCACGCCCTGGAGCCCGACCAGTGCCGCCAGGGCCTCCTCGTCGGCGCCGGGCATGCACCAGGGGGCGAGGCGCAGCCGCAGCGGCAGGTCGGTCTCGTACTCGACGGTGGCGAGGAGGGCGGGTACGTCCCCGTCGCCGAGGTCCATGACGTGGGCTCCGGTGAGGCCGGTGGCGGCCATGGCGCCGAGGAGGGCGAGGAGGCGGGCGCGGCGTTCGGCGGGGGCGGGCTTGGGGGCGAGGGCGCCGACCAGGGACATGGCGGCGTGCTCGACGAGGTGCCCGGTGGGGCGGCCGTCGCCGTCGCAGACGATCTCGGAGCGCTGGTCGAAGGCGCGGGGGCCGGTGACGCCGGCGGCGGCCAGGGCCGGGCCGGTGGCGAGTGCGGAGTGGCCGTCGTAGAGGCGCAGGAAGGCGGGGGTGCCGCCGAGGACGTCCTCGACGAGGTGCCGGTCGACGGGGCGGCCGCCGAAGGCGTTGTGGTCGAGGCCGAAGCCGAGGACCCAGCCGCCGGTGCGGTCGGCGGTGCGGAGGGCGGCGCGCAGCTGGTCGAGGTCCCGGACGTGCGAGAGGTCGGTTCCGGTGGCCATCTCGACGCCCCAGACGGGGTGGCTGTGGGCGTCGGTGAGGCCGGGGGTGAGGGTGGCCCCGCCGAGGTCGATGACCTCGGTGCCGGGGCCGAGCCAGTCGCGCACGTCGGCCGCGTCGCCGACGGCCGCGATCTCGCCGCCGCGCAGGGCGACCGCACCGGCTTCGGGGCGGTCGGGGTCGAGGGTGCGGACGCGGGCTCCGGTGAGGACGGTGTCGGCAGCGGGCACGGCGGCGGTTCTCCTTCTGGTTCCGGGCGGGCGGGCTGGGCTCGGGGTCATCATGTCGCGGCGGGGGCGGGGCGGGGGTGGCGGCGGGCATGCGTTCACCTCCATTCATTGCAATGACCCACGACCAAACCTTGCGTTCAATTCAGATCAACTGCAACGATTTACCTCACTTGACCAGCACATACAGCAGCTCCCATCAAGACTTGATTGCCGGATTACTAAACGCTGCATAGCTTTTCCCTGTCGCGGACGAACCCGACCCGAAGGATCAGGAAGCGAGGCACTCCCATGCGCATCGTGCTGGGTGAATTCATCAGCCTGGACGGCGTCGTCCAGGCGCCGGGCGGCCCGGAGGAGGACACCGACGGGGGCTTCGCCCACGGCGGTTGGACGCACCCGTTCTTCGACCCGGAGGTGATGGGCGGCGCGCTGGCCGAGTGGGCCGCCGCCACCGACGCCCTGCTGTTCGGGCGCCGCACCTGGCAGGGCATGGCCGCGGCGTGGCCGGAGCGGGCGGGCGACCCCTTCGCCGACCACATGAACGGCGTCACGAAGTACGTGGTCTCGAACACGCTCGGCGAGGCCGACCTGACGTGGAACAACACCACGCTCATCCCGGCCGGCGAGGCCCTCGCGCAGATCCGCAAGCTCCGCGAGGCCGAGGGCCGCGACCTGGTGGTGATGGGCAGCGCCTCGCTCGCCCGGACCCTGCTGGCCGAGGACCTGGTCGACGAGATCCGGCTGATGATCATGCCGGTGCTCCTCGGCGGCGGCAAGCGGCTCTTCCCGGAGGACGGCGTGCTCCGCACGTTCGACCTGGCCTCCACGACCGTCAGCGGCACGGGCGTCCAGGTCTGCGTCTACCGCCGGCCGGCGACCGCGTAATCCGCCGCGGGGGCCGGCCGGCCCGAGGGGTGGCCGGCCCCCGCGCTCTCAGTCGACGGCCCTGAAGTACAGCCGACTGCTCCTCTCGTCGACCCGGGTCACCGCGAGCTGGAGGAAACCAAGGTCCCGCTCCAGGCAGGGAGCACACACCTGCGCCTCCCGGACACCGGGCACGGATGCCGGCTCGGGCAGTCCGAGACGGTCGAACAGCCCCCTCTCGCCGGCGAAGGGGATTCCCGGTCGGAGCGGATGCTCCGCTCTCAGCCCTTCGAGGAAGCCGTCCACCTCCCCGGTGGGCAGGACGAAGGACAGGAGGAGCATGTCGTCGTGCCCCCGCTGGTGGGCGGCCCCGGCCCCCGTCGCCGTCGCCGGGAGCTCCACCTTCACGTGCCGTGCCACCGATTCGACGGTGACCCCGTCCATCCAGTAGGGCACCCGCGGCTCGGCCGGAGCGCCGGTACACGCCCCGAGGAGCAAGACGGAGGCCACGAGAACCCCGCACACCCCGCCAAGCCGGGTCCGCCGGCCCTTCACCGCGCGTCTCCGTTCCGCCCGAGGTCCGTGCGGGTACCGTCCCGGCCCGGGTCCGCGGGGGCCGGCCCGGGGCCGCCCGAGTCCAGGTCGTACTGCTGGACCGAGCTGCTTCCCCTCATGTCGAATTCCCTTGCCAGGCCGACGGTGTGGAATCGGGCCATGTCGTCGTCAGTGACTGACGTCGGGCCGATCGGCGTGAACTTCCCGGCGTCCCAGTTGTAGCGGTCCCAGACGTTGACCTGGTAGTCGATCGCCACCTGGGGCTTACCGTCCGGGCCCGGCACAGCGGTCACCACCCCGGTCGTGTTCGTCATGGCCCTGCCGACCGCCAGGTACCAGTTCTGATCGGCGCCCTCAGAGTGCTTGTACCCCACACCCAGGGTCTCCACGGGTAGGGCGACGGGCTTGCCGCCTGACGCCTCAAAGGCGTCCAACGCCTGACGGCGCCATTGGTCCCGCTCGTTGGCGCGTGCGGCCGCGGCGGCTGCCCTCAGGTTCGCGTCATCGGTCAGCATCCGGTCGACGTCGAGGTCGAGCGGGGTCCCGGTGCCGCGCAGATAGTGATCCATGTGGCGAGCGGCGTCAGGCATCCCCAGGAAGTCACCCGCGTTCGACATCCCCCTGGCCTGGAGGAGTTTCCAGTAGTCGGACGCCCCCGGCGACTCGGTTCCGAACCGGCCCGCGCCCTTGTCCGCCGCCACCCGCTTGACCTGGGGGGTCAGGAGGCCGGCGGCGAGCAGGTCGTCCTTGTGGTCCGTCCACAGCCGGCTCCTGGACTCGGGGCCCAGGGACTGCCACAGCCTCCGCAGTTCCTTCTGCTGCTGTTCGTCGGCGCCCCCGCCCAACGCCGCCAGTTTCAGGGCCCTCGGCAGCATGTCCTGGTCGAGCGAGGTGTACACGCCGTGTCCCGCGTTGTTCGGGTCACCGCCGTGGGCGCCCCGCAGGGACCTCACAGCGGCTGCGTCGATCTCGTTCGCGTGCACCACGACGCCGGTGAGCGTGTCGGCGAACCACCGCATGAGGTCGGCCACCCGCCGGCTGCGCTCCACCGAACAGACCCGCTCGGCGATCACCACGCCGCCGTCCTTCCCGGACGAGACGGTGAAGCCGTTCGCCTGGGCGTCCTCCGTCAGGCTCTTCGCCTGCTGCTGCAGGCCCTTGAGCTCCGCGCAGGCGTCGTCGAGAACGCCGGACACGCTCTGCGCCTCGGTGTGGAGGTCGCCGAACTCCTTCACCGTCTTGTCGACGAAGCCCCGCGTGACGCCCGCGTTGACGCCCTCCCACCGGGCCCCGTCGGCCTTCGCCTTCAGGCCGCCGCGGGCCTCACCCCCCAGACGTTCCACGTCGCCCGCCACGCGCTTCCAGTCGGTGACCGCCGCTTCCAGCTTGGCGAGGTCGACCTGCATCAACTGGTCGTAGTTCACGCCGTCCCCCTACTTGAAGTACTCGCTGAGCCGCGAGACCGCCACGGCCGAGCCGTCCCGGTTGCGCAGGGACGCCGCGATGGCCTCGTCGTCCGCGGCATGTGCCTTCTGCGAGTAGTCCAAGTGGTTCGAGATGTGCGCGCACGCCTGGAGGACCGCCTTGACCTGCGAGGTCCACACGGAGACCGCCGTCTCCAGCTCGCCGCCCAGGGCGAAGCCGCTCGCCTTCAGCGTTGCCGCGGCCTGCATCGTGGAGCCGGAGCCCTCCTGGTCGATGCCCGCCCCCGCGATGTCGGCCTGCTTCTGGAGCCGGCCGTGCAGCCCGAACGCCTCGTGCCCCACCGCGCCGAGGTCGTCCTGATGCACCACGAGGTCGGCATCGGCCGAGCCTCCCGGTACCTGGTTGAGCCTCATCGACGTCTGCCGGGCGGCCACGTCCGCTTTGGCCCTGTCCCACTCGTCCCATGCCATCGGGCCATTGCACCATGGCGGCGCAGTGGCCTGATGGCCGGTCAGTTGCTATGCCCCGTAGAACAGTTCGTCCACCACCGCGCGGGCGCGGCGGGTGGTGCGGCGGTAGTCGTCCAGCAGTTCGCCGACCCTGCCCTCCGGGTAGCCCAGGTAGCGGCCGACGGCGGCCAGTTCGCGGGCGTCCGAGGGGAAGGTGTCGCCGGCGCGGCCGCGGACCAGCATGACGGCGTTGCGGACGCGGGTGGCGAGGACCCAGGCCTCGTCGAGGATCTGCGCCTCCTCCGTCGGGAGCAGCCCGGCGGCGTGGGCGGCGGTCAGGGCCTGGCGGGTGCGGGTGGTGCGCAGGCCCGGCTCGGCCCAGGCGTGCCGCATCTGGAGCAGCTGGACGGTCCACTCGACGTCGCTGAGCCCGCCGCGGCCGAGTTTGGTGTGCAGGGTGGGGTCGGCGCCGCGCGGCAGGCGTTCGGACTCCATCCGGGCCTTGAGGCGGCGGATCTCGCGGACCGCGTCCTCGCCGAGGCCTTCGGCGGGGTAGCGCAGCGGGTCGATCAGTTCGATGAAGCGGTTGCCGAGGTCGATGTCGCCGGCGACGGGTTCGGCGCGCAGCAGGGCCTGGCTCTCCCAGGTCAGGGACCAGCGCCGGTAGTAGGCGGCGTAGGAGGAGAGGGTGCGTACGAGGGGGCCGGAGCGGCCCTCGGGGCGCAGGTCGGCGTCGATGAGGAGCGGCGGGTCGGCGGTGGGCAGCTGGAGCAGCCTGCGCATTTCGGCGATGACCGTCTGGGCGGCCTTGGCGGCCTCCTGTTCGTCGACGCCCTCGCGGGGTTCGTGGACGAAGAGGACGTCGGCGTCGGAGCCGTAGCCCAGCTCGTGCCCGCCGAAGCGGCCGACGCCGATGACGGCGAAGCGGGTGGGGAGGGTCTCGCCCCAGTGGTCGCGCACCGCGGCGCGCAGGGCTCCGGCGATGGTGGCGGCGGTGAGGTCGGAGACGGCGTCGCCGACCCGGTCGACGAGGGCGCCGCAGTCCTTCTCGGCGGGGCTGTCCTCGGTGCCGTAGGAGGCGATGATGTCGGCGGCGGCGGTGCGGAACAGCTCGCGGCGGCGGACCCCGCGGGCGGCGGCGACGGCCGCTTCGCCGCTGTCGGCGCGGCCGACGGCGGAGAGCACCTCCTGTTCGAGGGCCTCGTGCGTACGGGGCTGGAGGCCTTCGGGGTCGCCGAGCAGGGCGACGGCCTCGGGGGCGCGCATCAGCAGGTCGGGGGCGAGGCGTCCGGCGGAGAGCACGCGGGCGAGGTTCTCCGCGGCGGCGCCCTCGTCGCGCAGCAGGCGCAGGTACCAGGGGGTCTTGCCGAGGGCGTCGGAGACCTTGCGGAAGCCGAGGAGTCCGGCGTCCGGGTCGGCGGAGTCCGCGAACCAGCCGAGGAGGACCGGCAGCAGGGTGCGCTGGATGGCGGCCTTGCGGCTGACGCCGGAGGAGAGGGCCTCCAGGTGGCGCAGGGCGGAGGCCGGGTCGGCGTAGCCGAGGGCTTCGAGCCGCTGGCCGGCGGCGCGCGGGGAGAGCCGGGTCTCGCCGGGGGCGAGCTGGGCGACGGCGTCGAGCAGCGGCCGGTAGAAGAGCTTCTCGTGGAGGCGGCGCACGACGGAGGCGTGCCGGCGCCAGGCCTTGTTGAGCTCGGCGACGGGTTCGGTCCGCAGGCCCAGGGAGCGGCCGAGGCGGCGCAGGTCGGCCTCGTCCTCGGGGACGAGGTGGGTGCGGCGCAGCCGGTAGAGCTGGATGCGGTGCTCCATGGCGCGCAGGAAGCGGTACGCGTCGTGCAGCTGGGCGGCGTCGGCTCGGCCGACGTAGCCGCCGTCGGCGAGGGCGTGCAGGGCGTCGAGGGTGGTGCCGGAGTGCAGGGTGGCGTCGCTGCGGCCGTGGACGAGCTGGAGCAGCTGGACGGCGAACTCGACGTCGCGCAGCCCGCCGGGGCCGAGCTTGAGTTCCCGGTCGACCTGGGCGGCGGGGATGTTGTCGACGACGCGGCGGCGCATCTTCTGGACGTCGGCGACGAAGTTCTCGCGTTCGGCGGCCTGCCAGACGAGGGGGGTTATGGCGGCGACGTACTGGGCCCCGAGGTCGGGGTCGCCGGCGACGGCGCGGGCCTTGAGCAGGGCCTGGAACTCCCAGGTCTTGGCCCAGCGCTGGTAGTAGGCGAGGTGGGAGGAGAGGGTGCGCACGAGGGGGCCGTTGCGGCCCTCGGGGCGGAGGTTGGCGTCGACGGGCCAGATGCTGCCCTCGACGGTGGTCTCGGAGCAGATCCGCATGAGGTGGGAGGCGAGGCGGGTGGCGGCCTGGAGCGCCTTGTGCTCCTCGGCGCCGGGGACGGCCTCGCCGACGAAGATCACGTCGACGTCGGAGACGTAGTTGAGCTCGTTGCCCCCGCACTTGCCCATGGCGATGACGGCGAGGCGGCACCGGGCGGCGTCCTCGGGGGCGGCGGCGGTCGCCATGCGCAGGGCCGCGCGGAGGGTGGCGGTGGCGAGGTCGGCGAGCTCGGCGGCGGTCTGGGCCACGTCGGTGGTGCCGCAGACGTCGCGGGCGGCGATGGAGAGCAGGCAGCGGCGGTAGGCGACGCGCAGCGCGACGGGGTCGTGGGCGTCGGCGAGGCCCTGCTCGAACTCGGCGAGGCCGGGGTGCAGGTCGGCGGCCTCGTAGGTGACGAGGGCCTGCCAGTCTCGGGGGTGGCGGGCGAGGTGGTCGGCGAGGGCCTCGGAGGCGCCGAGCACGCCGAGGAGGCGGTCGCGCAGGGGTTTGGCGCTGACGAGGGTGTCGAGGAGCAGGGGCAGGTCCTCGGGGGTCTGCGCCTCGGCGAGGCGCACCAGCCCGTGCAGGGCGAGGTCGGGGTCGGCGGTGGCGCCGAGGGCGTCGAGGAGGACCGGGTCGGCGCGTACGGAGGCCAGCGCGTCGGCGTCGAGGAGCCGGGCGGCGTGCGTGGGGTCGGTGAACCCGCTGCGCAGCAGCCTGATGAAGGTGCTGCTCCTGCGTCCCGGGACTGTCATCCCGCCGCCTCCCGAGGTGCGTCGCTGCCGTCTGGCCCAGGGGCGAGCCTAGCCGGAGCAGGCGTTCGACTCACCGGGCGCCGTGGCCGATATCATGAGGCGGATTATCGGATTATCTGCTTACTTGTTAGATCTATGTCCGAGGGGCCCGGTCCCCGCCCGACCGGCCGCGAGGTGCCCCCATGTCCGACGGACCCGCCGGCTCCGCCGCGACCCCGCCCTCCGCGCCGCAGCTCGACCCGTCCTCCACCCCCGCCCCACGCGTCCCCCAGCAGCGCGAAGCCACCGCCCTCCCGGCCACCGCGGACCCGGAGGCCCCCGCCGACTCTGCGGGCGCAGCTCCGGGCACACCCGCCAGCCCCGCGGGCACAGTCCCGGACGCGCCCGCCAACGCTGCGGGCGCAGCTCCGGACGCACCCGTCGACCCTGCGAGCGCAGCTCCGGGCACACCCGCCGACCCTGCGGACGCAGCCCCGGACGCACCCGGGGACCCTGCGTCCGTGTCCCCGGACGCCTTGGGCGCCCGCGCGGGTTCCGCCGACGCCGCCCCGGAGGGCCCGCACGCCCCGGACGCCCCGGCGGGCTCGGCCGCCGACACCGGCCCGGGGGCCACCGAAGCCGCCGTGCCCCCGGCCGAGCCGGGCGACCCCACCCCGGTGGACCCCGCGTACGAGCCCCGCGTTCCGGCTCCGAGGCCTGCCGGGCCCGGGGCCGAAGCCGCCGGGGACACGCCCGGCCAAGGCGCGGACACCGCCCCGGCGGCGGCCGGCACCGGCACGCCCCAGCCCGCCGCAGGCGGGGCCGCCGAGCCCCGCGTACCCGGCCCGGCCGGACGCCCCGAGGCCGGGGCGGATGCCGGGGTCGGGGCCGATGCCGCCCGGAGCGCTGCCCAGCCCGCCGCAGGCGCCCGGCATCCGGTCGCCCGGAAGATCGTCAAGGCCGTCGGCCTCGTCGCCGCCACCGCCGCCGGCGGCATGCTCGTCATCCGGGGCAACGAGGCCCTGGCCGCCTACGACGCGCCCACCGCCGCCGATTCCAGGGCCACCACCGCCACCGCGGTGGACGCCCCCGACCCCGGCCGGGTGCTGCAGATCGTCGCCCACCCCGACGACGACCTGTACTTCATGAACCCGGACCTGCGGTACTCCATAGCCGCCGGCCACCCCGTCACCTCCGTCTACCTCACCTCCGGCGAAGCCGACGGCATCAACGCGGGCGCCGCCAAGCAGGCCTCCACCCGCCCCGACAAGCCCGCCTACGCCGAGGCCCGCCAGAACGGCATCCGCGCCGCCTACGCCAAGATGGCCACCGGCGACCGCCGCAGCGCCTGGAAGCGCACCGTGATCCCGACCAAGGGCGGCGGCCAGGCCGAGGTGGACGTCCTCGTCGCGAAGCCCGAGATCAACCTCGTCTGGCTCCAGCTGCGCGAGGCCGGCAGCGTCTACGCGGACGTCCCCGACAGCCTCCACGGCCTGTGGGACGGCCGCGTCCCGCACCTGGAGTCCGTCCTCGCCTCCGGATCCCCGGTCCGGCAGGGGTTCACGTACACCAAGGAGCAGGTCGTCCGGACCATCGAGGGCGTCCTGGAGCGCTACCGGCCCACCACCATCCGCGCCCAGGACCCCACCCCCGGCCGGTTCCAGGACACCAAGCGGTACACCGACCACCAGGACCACTTCTACGGCGCCCGGTTCGCGCAGCTGGCCACCGCCGCCTACGCGCAGGAGGTCAAGGACCGCCCGCACTTCGCCGTGCAGAACTACATCGGCTACTTCAACGGCTCGCTCCCCAGCGCCCTCGACCCCGGCGAGGCCAAGGAGAAGCTGGACATCCTGGACACCTACGCCTGGCTCGACAAGGAGAACCACTGCGGCAGCGAGGCCGGCTGCGGCGACCTCAAGGTCGCCGACCACCCCTCCGGCAACCGCTGGACGCAGTCCATCAACTACGCCCGCGGCACCAGCACCTCCTGGCTGGCCTCCGACGCCGAGCACGGCCTGTGGGCCTTCAAGGTGCTCGACGGCCAGGTCGCCGTCTGGCACCGCACCGGCCTGATCGGCAGCTGGACCGGCCCCCGCCTGCTCCCCGGAACCGGGATGGACCAGGGCATATCCACCGTCACCCTCAAGGACGGCCGGATCGCCGCCTTCGGCACCCGCACCTCCTTCGGCGACAAGCCGACCGACTACCTCCGCGAGGTCGTGTACGCGGTCCAGCAGGCCCCCGGCTCCGCGGAGTTCGGCCCCTGGCAGTCGCTCGGCACCCCGGAGGGCGCCGACGACACCTGGACCTCCGACATCAGCGCGCCCGCCGTCTCCGTGGACGGCACCGGGGCGCTCGCCGTGTACGTCCGCGACGGCGCCTCCACCCTGCGCGGCCGCGTCCAGCGCCCCGACGGGGAGTGGGGTCCGTGGGACTCCCTCGGCGGCTCCGACCTGCACGGCACCCCGGCCACCGCGACCGACGGCGCCGGACGCCGGATGGTGTTCGCCGCGACCACGAAGACGGTGACGGCCTGGGCGCAGCCGGAGCCCGGCGCCCCGCTGGGCCCGGCCACCCCCACCGGGCTGCCGGACACCACGCTCCCGCTGACGGCGCAGGGGCGCGAGGGCGGCGTACGGCTGCTGTTCCGCAAGCCGGGCTCGGGCAACGTGCGCTCCGCGCTGGTGACGGCCGACGGCGGGCTCAAGGCGGACGCCCTCACCGACCTGGGCGGGCTCGCGGGCTACGGCCCGGTGACGGCGAGCGGGCACGTACTGGCGGGCCGCTCGGCGGGCGGGCAACTGGGTTCGGACGTCGGCCCGGGCGGGGCCTGGCAGCGCTCGCCGCTGATGTTCGTGGGGGCCCCGTCCAGCACGATGACGGGGAAGAACCTGGTCAGCCTGGCCGTGGTCGGCCTCGACGCCCGGCTGTACGTCACCTCCTCGACGGACGACTCCGACGCGTACCTCGCGCCGTGGCAGCCGGTGGGCCCGCGCAACACGGCCCCGTAGCCACAGCGCGCGCCCACCCGGCCCGACCCAACCCCGTCCACGATCCGGGCGGTTCGGCACCGCCCGGGCACCGGCAGGGCACAATCACATCCGGTCGTTTTCGGAAAAGCGTGCGTCATCGGCGAAATCGGTGAACCAACTCCCCCGATTTGGCCTCTCACTGACTGCACAGCGGTTCTTCCTGCCCGAAGCGACCTCAAGAGGCCGTGACCATGCCCCTTTCCCGCCGCCGCTTCCTCCTCGCGGCCGTGCTGCCCATGCTGACCGTGGGCGCCTCCGGTGTCCTCTCCATCGCCTCCGGCCAGCAGACCTCGGCCGAGACCGCCGACGGGAAGGGCCCGGCCGCCGCCCTGCCCGCCAGCACCACCTCCGGCACGGTCGTCCAGATCGTCGCGCACCCCGACGACGACCTGTTCTTCATGAACCCCGACCTCAGCCGCTCGCTGCTGGCCGGGATCCCCGTCACCACCGCCTACCTCACCTCCGGCGAGGCCGACGGCCGCAACGAGGCGCGCGGCGGCGAGGCCAAGGACCCGGAGCAGCCCGCCGACCGCGCCCAGTACGCGGAGGCCCGGCAGAACGGCATACGGTCCGCGTACGCGCAGATGGCCACCGGCGACCGCACCAGCGCGTGGAAGCGCACGGTCATACCCACCGCCGGCGGCGGACAGGCCGAGCTCGACGTCCTCGTCGCCCGCCCGCAGGTCAACCTGGTCTGGTTCCAGCTCCGCGAGGCCCGCAACCCGGCCGCGGAGAACCCGGACAGCCTGCGCGGCCTGTGGAACGGGCGGATACCGGCGCTGGAGGCGCAGCTCACCACCGGCACCCCGGTCAAGCAGCAGTTCTCGTACACCAAGGACCAGGTGGTCCGGTCGATAGCCGGGATCCTGGAGCGGTACCGGCCGACGACGATACGGATGCAGGACCCGACGCCGGGCCGGTACGCGGACACCGGCAAGTACACCGACCACCAGGACCACATGTACGGCGCCCGCTTCGTGCAGGCCGCCACCGCCCTGTACGCGGAGCAGGTCGCGGACCGGCCGCGGTTCTCGGTCCAGAACTACCTCGGGTACCACAACGGCACCCTCCCCCACGCGCTCGACCCGCAGACCGCCGAGACGAAGACCGGCTTCCTGAAGACGTACGCCTGGCAGGACCGGGCGGACTACTGCGGCGGCTCCCCCTCCGGCTGCGGCGACCGCAAGGTGGCGGGCAGCCCCACCGGCCGCAACTGGGCCCAGTCGCTGCGCTACGCCCGCGCCGACACCTCCTCCTGGCTCACGGAGGGCGCCCCCGGACGGCTCTGGGCCTTCGCCGTGCTGGACGGGCGGATGGCCGTCTGGAACCGCGACCGGGCCGGGACCTGGACCGGGCCCGCCCTGCTCCCCGGCACCGGCATCGACCCCGGCGCCACCGCCGTCCGGCTGCCCGACGGCCGCGTCACGGTCCTCGCCACCCGCACCACCCTCGGGCCCCGGCCGGCGGACTACCGGCGCGAGGTGGTGTACGCCGCCCAGGCCGCGCCCGACGGCCCGTTCGGGGCGTGGCAGTCGCTCGGCACCCCCGAGCCGGGCGACGAGCCGGGCACCTCGGCCGTCAGCGCCCCCGCCGCCGCCGTCGACGCCCAGGGCCGGCTCACCGTCTACCTCCGCGACACCCGCCGCACCCTGCGCGCCCGCGTGCAGCAGCCGTCGGGGGCCTTCGCCGACTGGCAGCAGCTGGGCGGCGAGGACCTCCAGAGCGACCCGATAGCCGTCGTCGACTCCGCCGGCCGGCGCCACGTGTACGCCACCACCACCAAGTCCGCCCTGGCCTGGACGCAGCCCGCCCCCGGCGCCCCGCTGGCCGGGCCGTACCCGACGGGACTCCCCGCCACCACGGTCCCCCTCTCGGCGGCCCGGGACGGCGCGGGCGTCCGGCTCTACTTCCGCCGCCCCGACTCCGGGGTGGTGCGCAGCGCGCTCGTCACCGCGGGCCCGGGCGCCCCGCAGGTCTCCAGCGTCTCGGAGTCCGGCGGCCGGGCGGGCTACGGCGCGGTCGGCGTCGCGGGGCGCTCGGTGACGGGCCGCGCGGACTCCGGCACCGTCGCCGCGACCACCCTGGGCGGGCCGCCCGCCTGGACGGAGTCCCGGATGCTGTACGCGGGCGCCCCCTCGGCCGTCCTCGACCCGTCCGGCACCACGACGACGGCGGTCCTGGGCCTGGACGCCCTGCTCCACACCACCACCGGCCGCCCCGCCTCCCCCGCCGCCAGCTGGCACCCGGCCGTCCTCCCGCCGCCCGCCTGACCCGCCGATATCCTGGGAGGAGCATCGGGGGCTTTCCCGTCCCGGAGGGCAGCACGATGATCCGGCACCGCCACCTCACGCTCCTCGCCGTCCCGCTCCTCCTCTCCCCGGCCGCCGCCGCCCTCGCGTCCCCGGCGTCCGCGGCCCCGCTGCCGGCCGCCTCGTGCGAGCTGGTCGCGACCGGGGAGGCCGGCAGCGGCCCGTACACCCTGGTCCTGGAGGGCTTCGACCCGAACCAGTCGGTCACGATCAACGGCCCGAACACCAGCCAGCGCACCCGGGTCGGCGACGACGGCACCCTCGACAAGCAGGGCGTCCGCTACGGCCAGTACAGCGTCACCGCCAAGGGCAAACGCACCGGCTGCCTGACCCCGCCCCGGGAGAAGCACGACGGCGGCAAGCAGGGGAACGTGCGGGTCACGACCGTCGTCATCTCCCCCGTCACCAAGCAGGGCACCCCGGTCGACTGCACCCAGAAGAGCATCAGGGTCGCGTTCGACGGCCGGATCACCGCCACGGGCAAGGGCGACGTCAGCTACTACTGGACCCTCATCTCCGGCTCCCAGCGCATAGGCGGGGGCAAGGTCACCTTCCCCGGCGGCACCACCACCCAGCCAGTCCCCGTGGTGGCCGATTTCTACTCCGTCGGCGGACAACCACCGACGGGGTACGTCACCCTGCACATCCCCTCGGCGGACATCGCCGTCAAGAGCCCGGAACTCACCCTGTCCTGCGTCAAGCCCTGAAACGCCTCCGGGCCCCGGTCGACGCCCGGGGCCCGGAGGAACAGCACGGCCGCTGCCCTACAGCACCGGCAGGTTCTTGCGGAGTTCGAAGGCGGTGACCTCGCTCCGGTACTCCTCCCACTCCTGCTTCTTGTTGCGCAGGAAGAAGTCGAAGACGTGCTCGCCGAGGGTTTCGGCGACCAGTTCGCTGCGTTCCATCAGGGAGATGGCCTCGCCCAGGTTCTGCGGGAGGGGTTCGATGCCCATCGCGCGGCGTTCGGCGTCGGAGAGGGCCCAGACGTCGTCGTCGGCGCCCGCCGGGAGTTCGTAGCCCTCCTCGATGCCCTTGAGGCCCGCCGCCAGGAGGACGGCGTAGGTGAGGTACGGGTTGGCGCCCGAGTCGATCGAGCGGACCTCCACCCGGGAGGAACCGGTCTTGCCCGGCTTGTACATCGGGACGCGGATCAGGGCCGAGCGGTTGTTGTGGCCCCAGCAGATGTACGAGGGGGCCTCGCCGCCGGAGCCGGCGGTGCGGGAGGAGCCGCCCCAGATGCGCTTGTAGGAGTTGACCCACTGGTTGGTGACCGCCGCCGTCTCCGCGGCGTGGCGCAGGAGGCCCGCGATGAAGGAGCGGCCGACCTTCGAGAGCTGGTACTCGGCGCCCGACTCGTAGAAGGCGTTGCGGTCGCCCTCGAAGAGGGACAGGTGGGTGTGCATGCCGGAGCCCGGGTACTCGGAGAAGGGCTTCGGCATGAAGGTGGCCTGGACGCCCTGTTCGAGGGCGACCTGCTTCATGACCAGGCGGAACGTCATGATGTTGTCGGCCGTGGAGAGGGCGTCGGCGTAGCGGAGGTCGATCTCCTGCTGGCCCGGGGCGCCCTCGTGGTGGCTGAACTCCACGGAGATGCCCATGGATTCGAGCATGGTGATCGCCTGGCGGCGGAAGTCCATGCCGACGTTCTGCGGAGTGTGGTCGAAGTAGCCGGAGTTGTCGGCGGGGACGGGGCGGGTGCCGTCCAGGGGCTTGTCCTTCAGCAGGAAGAACTCGATCTCCGGGTGGGTGTAGAAGGTGAAGCCCAGGTCGGAGGTCTTGGCCAGGATGCGCTTGAGGACGTAGCGCGGGTCCGCGAAGGACGGGGAGCCGTCCGGCATCAGGATGTCGCAGAACATCCGGGCCGTCCCGGGCGCCTCGGCGCGCCACGGCAGTATCTGGAAGGTCCCCGGGTCCGGCTTGGCGATCATGTCGGACTCGTAGACCCGGGCGAAGCCCTCGATCGCGGAGCCGTCGAAGCCGATGCCCTCGTCGAAGGCCTGCTCCAGCTCGGCGGGGGCGACCGCGACGGACTTCAGGAAGCCCAGCACATCGGTGAACCACAGGCGCACGAAGCGGATGTCGCGCTCCTCGAGCGTCCGGAGGACGAATTCCTGCTGCTTGTCCATGCCTTCATCCTCGCAGTTCAGACGATCTGTGCACCACCACCCCAAAAGGACGGGGGGCGCAGCCGGGCCCGTCCAGTATCGCCAGTGGTGGTTTCCGCCACATTACGCACCCCCCGAGGACGATGGCACCCCCGCTCTGACCCAGGGGCCGTCATGAGCATTACCATCAGCGGCCATGGGGGGCTGGGAGCACACGCGGAGCGGGCGCCACGAGCGGCGTCCCTTCCGGCGTGCCGTCCTCGTGCTGCTGGTCGCGGCAGGGGTGGCGGCCGGCATGGCCTTCCTGTGCGTGCGGCCGGCGGCGGAACCCGGACGGGTGCACGCCGGACACGGAGCGCACGCCACCTGCGTGTCCCCGTACGACCCTCCGGGCTGCTCCCCCCTCTCCCATGTGACCCCCGCCGTGCTGCCCGCCCCGCCGCCCGCCGCGGCCCTGCCCGGGAACGGGCCGGCGCCCGCCGCCCGCCCGGGCGCGGCCACGGGGCCGGTGCGGCCGCCCGGCACCCTCGCACGCGCCCCCGGCCTGCACGTCCTGCAAGTGCTGCGGACCTGAGCGCTCCGGCGCACCGCACGGCATCACGGCACCACCCCCACACCCCCCTCAGCAGAAGGAATCAAGGGCACATGGCCAGCAGGACGTCACAGCAGAACTCCCGCCAGCAGCGCATAGCCGAGATGCGCCGCGCCGAGCAGTCACGCGAGCGGCGCAACAAGTTCCTCGCGATCGGCATCTCCACGGCGATCGTCGCCGGACTCGTCGGTTTCGGGGCCTGGGTGCTGATCGACCAGAAGCAGAAGGAGAAGGACGAGGCGGCGGCCCGCAAGGCCCCCGTCTCGGGCGAGCAGACCTGGGACGCGAAGAAGCTCGGCCGCAACCACGTCGAGACCCCGGTCAAGTACGAGATGAACCCGCCCGTCGGCGGTGACCACAACCCGCGCTGGATGAACTGCAACGGCGACGTCTACAAGAACGCGGTCCCCGAGGTGAACGCCGTGCACTCGCTGGAGCACGGCGCGGTCTGGGTGACGTACAACGAGAAGGCCGACAAGGCCGAGGTCGACAAGCTCGCGGCGAAGGTCGGCAAGACCCCCTACACGCTGCTGAGCCCCGTCAAGGAGCAGGCCGGGGCGATCATGCTCAGCGCCTGGGGCAAGCAGCTGACGGTGGACAAGGCGGACGACCCCCGCGTGGCGCAGTTCTTCACCAAGTACGTGCAGGGCCCGCAGACCCCCGAGCCGGGCGCGGCCTGCACCAACGGGCTGGGCGAGAAGTGACCCGTACGTACTGGGCGGCGGGCGCGGCGGTCGTGCTGGCCGTGCTGTTCGCGGTGGGGGCCACGGTCGCCACCGCGAACGGCCCGGACGGCCGCGGCGACCGCGCCGCGCCGGCCGCGCCCGCCCTGTACTCGCCGGACGCGGGCTTCGCCCGGGACATGGCGGTGCACCACCAGCAGGCGGTGGAGATGTCCTTCATCGTCCGCGACCGCACCCAGGACGAGCCCGTGCGCGGGCTCGCGTACGACATCGCCAACACGCAGGCCAACCAGCGCGGCATGCTGCTGGGCTGGCTGGACCTGTGGGGGCTGCCGAAGGTGGTGGCCGACGAGCCGCCGATGTCGTGGATGCAGGCCGGCGAGGGCCACGGCGGCCACGCGGGGCACGGCGCCGCCAAGGCCGGGGCGCTGATGCCCGGCATGGCCACCAAGGAGGAGCTGGAGCGGCTCGGTGCGGCGAACGGCCGGGACGCCGAGGTGCTGTACCTCCAGCTGATGACCGACCACCACAAGGGCGGCGTCGCGATGGCCGAGGGCTGCGCCCGCCAGTGCGCCACCCCGACGGAGAAGGCGCTGGCGCAGGGCATGGTCGAGGCGCAGCAGTCTGAGCTGAAGCTGATGGAGGACATGCTCCGCCAGCGGGGGGCGGCGCCGCGTTAGGCCGCCCGCAGGACCGCCCGGGCCACCTGGTGCGGGCGGTCGAGCATGACCAGGTGCCCGGCCGGTGCGGCGACCTCGAAGCGGGCGCCGAGCACGTCGGCCAGGGCCGCCTGGCGGCCGAGCCAGCGCGGGGCGGGGCCGCCGGGCGGGCCGTCGTGGCCGGCCAGGACGGTGGCGGGGGCCTTCAGCGGGTGCTCCGCGCGCAGGGCGAGGAGCTCGGCGGCGGTGTCCGGGTAGCGGGAGTTCTCCAGGAGGGCCCCGCGCCAGACCCGGCCCGTGCGGTAGCAGCGGCGTACGAGGTCCCGCGCGGCCGGGTCCGCGGCCCGGCCGGCCCGGGAGGCCCGTACGGCCGCGCCCCGCAGCGCGGGCCCCAGCGCGGCGGGGAGCCCGGCGGCGGTGACGGCCCGGCCGAGGGCGCGGGCGGCGCCGGTGCGCAGTGCGGCGGGCAGCAGCGTGCGGGGGGCCTCCTCGACGCTGGAGTCGACCAGCACCAGGGCGGCGGTGCGCTCCGGGTACAGGCGGGCGAAGGCCTCGGCGTGGAACCCGGCGATGGAGTGCCCGACGACGGTGACGGGGGCTGTACCGGGGGCTGTACCGGGGGCTGTACCGGGGGCGGCGCCCGGCCCCGGCGCGCCCGGCCCCAGTGCGTCCAGCAGCCCGGCGATCCGGCGGGCCTCGGCGGCGGCGCCGGACGGTCCGCCGGCCGGGGCGCTGAGCCCGTGCCCGGGGCGGTCGAAGCGGATCACGGTGCGGCCCCCGGCCACGAGCAGGGCCGCGACCGGGTCCCAGTCGAACCAGGCCATGGCGAGCCCGGCGCTCAGCACCACCGGGGGCCCCGCGCCCTCGACGACCACGTGCAGCGGGACGCCGTCGACCCGGACGAAGCGGGTGTTCACGTACGCCCCTCCTTGTGGACGGAGTAGGCGAGCAGCCCCAGCCAGAGCGCGACCAGCAGCACCTGGAGCCGCTGCCCCGCCCCGAGCGCCCAGGTCCCGTGCCCGGCGGTGAACAGGGCGATGGCGGTCAGGGTCCAGGCGGTGGCGAGCAGTTCCAGGACGACGAGGGCGGGGCCGTAGCGGGCGAGGGGCGCGTGCCGCCGGTACCGGCGGGCGGCGACGGTGAGGGCCACTATCCCGATGAGGGCGCCGGTCATGGCGAGGCTGCTGCTGACGGCGTGGGCCTGGTGGGTGGCCGGGACGAGGCCGGCGGTCTCGCGGGCGGCGCACTCCGGGTCGGCGGTCGGCTGGCAGCTGAGCGGCAGCCAGGCGTCGGCGGCGGTGGCCGCGCCGAAGAGGGTGACGCCGGCCCAGCCCGTGACGGCCCAGAAGCCCCGGGACCCGGGGTGGCGGACCAGGCGGGCCAGGGCGAGCAGCCCGCCGAGGAAGACGAGCAGGCCGGCGGTGAAGTCGGTGGCCCGGAAGAGGCCGCCGAGGGGCTGGTCCTGGGCGGCGAGCTCGCTGACGTAGGTCTCGATGGGGTTGAGGCCGGTAGAGAGGACGACTTCGAGCACCCAGGCGGTGTAGGCGGCCGCGCCGAGACCGACGAGGAGGACGACGGGCCACGTGGTGGGGGGCGGGGCTCCTTCGGGGCGGGGCGGACGGTTCGGGCGTTCTGTGCGCATGGTGTGAATGATCCTCAGCAGATCCGGCGTCGGCGTGCGGCGCTGCCGGGCGGCGCCGCCGCTGGGGATCGCCGGGATACGCGTCCTGGGCCATCCGGCCGAGTCCCACACGCTGAGAACGTGCGCGCCCGCCGCCGCGTTCCCCCGGGGGCTGCGGTCACGGCCGGCCTGCCGGCCCGGGGCTGCCCGATACGGCCGGGACGTGCGTGCCCGCTGCCGCACTCCCCCGGGGGCTGCGAGCACGGCCGGCCGGCCCGGGGCTGCCGGATACGGTCGGGAGCTGCGTGCCCGCTGCCGCGTTCCACGGGGCTGACCCGCTGGTCCCGGCCGGACGGTCCGGGTCTCCGCGGCCACCGCCGGGGGGACGTGCCCGGGGCCCCGGCGGAGGCCGGGGCGGCCGGAACCGGTCCTGATCCGTCGGACACCCCGTGCCCCGCCCGGGTGGAGGTCCTGATTCCGGCACATCGGCAGATACCGCTCGCCGGTGCGGGGGCCGGGGCCGAAACGGCTTGGAGGGTGCCGGGGGGCATGGCAGTCTGCCCGCATCGTCCGTACACCGCGTTCCCGCCCCGTACGCCGCACACCCCAAGGACGCCGCCAGGTATGAGCACGCCCCCGAACCCGCCCGGGACCCCGTCCGGTCCGCCGCCCGAGCCCGAGGCCACGCCCATACCGGAGGCGGCGAAGCCGTCCCTGGAGAAGACCCCGCCCGCGGACGCCCCCACGCCCGGGACCGCGGCACCGGAGCCGGGACCGGAACCGGAGCCCGCGAAGCCGTCGCTCACGAAGACCCCGCAGGACGCAGCCCCACCGGCGGAGCCCGCCGCCACCACCCCGCCCGCGGACACCCCGCCCGCCGGGCCCGCCGCACCCCAGCCGGAGCCCGCCAGGCCCTCGCTCACGAAGACCCCGCAGGACACCGCCGCGCCCGCGCAGCCGGGGCCGTCGCCGGGCGGGGCCCCGTGGTCGGAGCCCGTTCAGGTGCAGGCGCCCCCGGCCGGGGAGTTCAACCCCTGGGCGACCCCCGCCCCCGGGGCCGTCCCGGCGCCGCCCGTGCCGCCCGCCGCCGCGTGGGGGCCGCCCGGTCAGGCCCCGACGGCGCCCTACGCCGGGTACCCCGGGTATCCGGGGTACCCCGGATACGCCGCGTACCCGCCCGTGCCCCCGGCGCCCTCCAACGGGATGGCCGTCGCCGCACTGGTGCTGGGGCTGGCGGCGGTGCCGGTCGCGCTCGTGCCGTTCGTGTTCTGGGTCGGCACGCTCCTCGGCGTGACCGCCGTCGCCCTCGGCATCGCCGCCTTCGTGCGCGCCCGGGCCGGTGCCCCGCGCAAGGTGATGTCCCTCTTCGGCGTCGCCCTCGGCGTCCTGGGTCTCGGCGCCTCCGTCGGCGGCTGGTTCTTCACCGTGAACCTCGTCGGCAAGGCCGTCGACCGCGCCCGCGAAGCCGCCACGGTCGAGCCGGACTGGGACGAGGACTGGGGGGACGGCGAGGACTGGGAGGTGAACCCGCACCCGACGCCGCCGCCGGGCCCCGGCATGACCACCCCGCTCGACTTCGGCCGTACGTACACGTACCCGGGCGGCGTCAAGGTGACCGTCGAGGCGCCCCGGAAGTACACCAGCGGCAACAAGTGGATCGAGGTCGGCAACGCGGTCGAGGTGCCCTTCACCATCACCAACACCTCCGCCGAGCCCCTCCGCGTGGTCCACGCGATCCCCGAGGTCCGCGACGGCCGGGGCAACGCCGGCAGGCTCGTCTTCGACGGCCGGACGCCCAAGCGCGTCGACCGGGTGCTCGAACCCGGTCAGACGGCCTCCGGCAGTGCCGCGTACGAGGTGCCCGCGGGAACCACGAGCATCAGCGCGGAGCTCTCCCCCAGTGTCCTGCTGCCCCCGGCGAAGTTCACCGGCCCCGTCCGCTGAACCACTCGCCGAACCACGCGCCGGGCACCTGAGAACCGCCCGGAACGGCCGGGGCCCAGGACATCGCGTCAGAAAGACGATTAGACTGGGCCCCGTGCCTCAACTTCGCCTCGCTCTGAATCAGATCGACTCGCAGGTCGGCAACATCGCCGCCAACTCCGACTCGGTCGTGCACTGGACGCGGCACTCCGCCGAGCAGGGCGCCCACCTGGTGGCGTTCCCGGAGATGACGCTGACGGGCTACCCCGTCGAGGACCTGGCCCTGCGCGCGTCCTTCGTCGACGCGTCCCGCGCCGCCCTGACCGCGCTGGCCCGGCGGCTGGCGGACGAGGGGTTCGGCGGGCTCCCGGTCGTCGTCGGCTACCTCGACCGCAGCGAGCGGGCCGCCCCCCGGCTCGGCCGCCCCGCCGGCTCCCCGGAGAACGCCGCCGCCGTGCTGTACGGGGGCGAGGTGGTGCTCCGGTTCGCCAAGCACCACCTGCCCAACTACGGCGTGTTCGACGAGTTCCGGTACTTCGTGCCCGGCGACACCCAGCCCGTCGTCCGGGTCCACGGCGTCGACGTCGCCCTCGCCATCTGCGAGGACCTCTGGCAGGAGGGCGGCCGCGTCCCCGCCACCCGCTCCGCCGGGGCCGGCCTGCTGATCTCGATCAACGCGTCCCCGTACGAGCGCAACAAGGACGACGTACGCCTCGAACTGGTCCGCAAGCGCGCCCAGGAGGCCGGCTGCACCCTCGCCTACCTGGCGATGATCGGCGGCCAGGACGAGCTGGTCTTCGACGGCGACTCCATCGTCGTGGACGCCTCCGGCGAGGTCGTCGTCCGGGCCCCGCAGTTCTCCGAGGGCTGCGTCCTGGTCGACCTGGACCTCCCGGCGGCACGCCCCGACGCCCCCGAGGGGGTCGTCGACGACGGACTGCGCATCGACCGCGTGATCCTCTCCGAGGAGCCGCTGGAGGCGTACGAGCCGGTCGTGACCGGCGGCTACGCCGAGCGGCTGGACGACGACGAGGAGGTCTACGACGCGCTGGTGGTGGGCCTGCGCGCGTACGTCCGCAAGAACGGCTTCCGCTCCGTCCTGATCGGGCTCTCCGGGGGCATCGACTCGGCGCTCGTCGCGGCCATCGCCTGCGACGCGGTCGGCGCGCAGAACGTGTACGGCATCGCCATGCCCTCGAAGTACTCCTCCGAGCACTCCAAGGGCGACGCCGCCGATCTGGCGGCGCGGACCGGGCTGAACTTCCGCACCGTCCCGATCGAGCCGATGTTCGACGCCTACATGGGTTCGCTGGGCCTGACGGGCCTGGCCGAGGAGAACCTCCAGTCCCGGCTGCGCGGCACCATGCTGATGGCGGTCTCCAACCAGGAGGGCCACATCGTGCTGGCCCCGGGCAACAAGTCCGAGCTGGCCGTCGGCTACTCCACCCTGTACGGGGACTCCGTCGGCGCCTACGGGCCGATCAAGGACGTGTACAAGAGCGACGTCTTCCGGCTGGCCCGCTACCGCAACCGGGCCGCCGAGGAGCGGGGCGAGACCCCGCCGATCCCGGAGAACTCGATCGTGAAGCCGCCGAGCGCCGAGCTGCGGCCGGGGCAGGTGGACACGGACTCGCTGCCGGACTACCCGGTGCTCGACGCGATCCTCGACCGGTACGTGGACCGGGACCAGGGCCTGGAGGAGATCGTCGCGGCCGGCTTCGACCGGGAGCTCGTCGCGAGGACGCTGCGGATGGTGGACACGGCGGAGTACAAGCGCCGCCAGTACCCGCCGGGCACCAA
This sequence comes from Streptomyces sp. NPDC004126, assembly GCF_050275515.1. Taxonomy (NCBI): domain Bacteria; kingdom Bacillati; phylum Actinomycetota; class Actinomycetes; order Kitasatosporales; family Streptomycetaceae; genus Streptomyces; species Streptomyces sp. NPDC004126. The sequence continues at coordinate 107,930 of NZ_JBNNPF010000012.1, forward strand.
GATCTCCGCGAAGGGGTTCGGCAAGGACCGCCGGCTGCCCATCACCAACGGCTGGCGCGAGCGGCCGTAGCCCCCGCCCCGCCCGCAGGGCCCACGGCCGCGTCGCGCCGCCTACTTGCGCACGCTCAGACGGGCGGCGACCGGCAGGTGGTCGCTGCCCGTGCGCGGCAGGGTCCAGGAGGCCTCCGGCTTCGCGCCGCGGACCATGATCTGGTCGATGCGGGCCATCGGGAACTGCGCGGGCCAGCTGAAGCCGAAGCCGTTGCCGGCGGCGCCCTGCGTGGAGCGCATCTGCGAGGTGACCTCGGACAGGGAGCGGTCGTTCATGGTGCCGTTCAGGTCGCCGAGCAGGATGACGTTCTTCAGCGGTTCGGCGGCGAGGGCCGCGCCGAGCGCGTCGGCGCTGTTGTCGCGCTGGTTGGCGGTGAAGCCGGCGTTGAGCTTGACGCGGACCGAGGGCAGGTGGGCGACGTACACGCCGATCTCGCCGAAGGGGCTCGCGACGGTGGTGCGCATGGCGCGGGTCCAGCCGAGGCGGATGTCCACGGGCTTGCTGGAGGTCAGCGGGTACTTGCTCCACACGCCGACCGTGCCCTCGACCGCGTGGTACTTGTACGTGCCTTCGAGGGCCTTCTCGTAGACGGGGACGGCGCTCGCCTTGAGCTCGGTCAAGGCCAGGACGTCGGCCTTCGACTTGGCGACCGCCTCGGCGGTGCCCTTCGGGTCCGGGTTGTCGGCGTCCACGTTGTGGGTGGCGACCGTGAGGTTGCCGCCGGAGCCCGACTTGTCGGTGACCAGGCCGCCGAAGAGGTTCACCCAGACCGCGGCCGTCAGCAGTATCGCGATCAGGGCGGTCGCGGACTTGCGGACCACCGCGATGGCCAGCAGCACCGGTACGAACACGCCCAGCCAGGGCAGGAAGGTCTCGGTGAGGCTGCCGAGGTTGCCGATGTCGTTGGGCAGCTCCGCGTGGAAGATCATGATCAGCGAGATCAGCGCGGCGAACCCGGCGGTGACGATCCCGCGCTTCCAGATGCCCCGGTCACGGCCCAGCTCGGCCAGCCGGCGCTTCAGTCCGGATCCGGAGGGCCCGGGCTCGGAGCCGCCGTTCCCCGTCTCCGTCATGTACGCCTGTGCCATGCCCATTCCTCGCTGCCGTGCTCGCGCTCCGTCCCCGCCCCTTGACCCTAGGCGATGTTCGGAGCCTTCCGTGCCGACCTCGCGGCCGTACAACCGGGAGGACGAACGGCCGTGCGGCAAGGGTTCCGGTTGTCACGAAACGCGCACATTGGCTCCGGCGCGCCCGGAAGCGGGCCGGGAGTGTGACGGACGGGTCAGCGCGTCGCGGCTCCGCCACTTCCGCCGACGGCCGGACGGGTGCCACCATGGTGGGTGAGTCCGGGGACGCCGTGAGGGCGCCTCGAGATGACACAAGGAGCAGTTGCAATGACGCATGCCGTTTCGCCTGCCCGCGAAGCCGCCTCCCCCACCCTGTACGGAGGCACTGGCACCCGGCGGATCACCGTCCGCGACCTCATGCTCGCCAAGGAGCGCGGCGAGAAGTGGCCCATGCTCACCGCGTACGACGCCATGACGGCGTCCGTGTTCGACGAGGCCGGCATCCCGGTGATCCTCGTCGGTGACTCGATGGGCAACTGTCACCTCGGCTACGACACCACCGTCCCCGTGACGATGGACGAGATGACCCTGCTGTCGGCGGCCGTCGTACGGGGCACCAGCCGTGCCCTGGTCGTCGGCGACCTGCCGTTCGGCTCCTACCAGGAAGGCGCCGTGCAGGCCCTGCGCAGCGCCACCCGGCTGGTGAAGGAGGCCGGTGTCGGGGCGGTCAAGCTGGAGGGCGGCGAGCGCTCGCTGCACCAGACCGAGCTGATCGTGCAGTCCGGCATCCCGGTCATGTCCCACCTGGGCCTGACCCCGCAGTCCGTGAACGCCATGGGCTACCGGGTGCAGGGCCGCACCGACGAGGCCGCGCACCAGCTGCTGCGGGACGCGAAGGCGGCGCAGGACGCGGGCGCGTTCGCGGTGGTCCTGGAGCTGGTCCCGGCCGAGCTGGCCGCCGAGGTCACCCGGTCCCTGCACATCCCGACGGTCGGCATCGGCGCCGGCTCGGAGTGCGACGCGCAGGTGCTGGTGTGGACCGACATGATGGGCCTGACCGGCGGGAAGATGCCGCGCTTCGTGAAGCAGTACGCGAACCTGCGCCGGACCATGGGTGACGCGGCGAAGGCCTTCGCCGAGGACGTGGTCGGCGGAGCGTTCCCGCAGGAGGAGCACGCCTTCCACTAGTCCCGGGAGACCCGGCCGGTGGCACCGCCCGGTGCCACCGGGCGGTAGTACGACCGGCCGTACGACCGGTACCGACAGCCCGCCGACAGTCCTGTCGGCGGGCTGTCGTTCGAGACCGGGTCGGCTGTCGGTGGGCTGTCGGTCGACTGTCGGAGCTTTGTCAGTGGCGGCTGGTCCCATGGTGGACATGACGCGAAACGACAAGAACCCCAACGCCGTGGAAGTGCGGGGGCTGGTCAAGCACTACGGCGAGACCAAGGCACTGGACGGGGTCGACCTGGACGTCCGCGAGGGCACCGTGCTCGGTGTCCTCGGCCCGAACGGCGCCGGCAAGACCACCCTGGTCCGCTGCCTGTCCACCCTGATCGTCCCCGACGCGGGCACCGCCACCGTCGCCGGCTACGACGTGGTCCGCCAGCCCCGGCAGCTGCGCCGCACGATCGGCCTGACCGGCCAGTACGCCTCGGTCGACGAGAAGCTCTCCGGCTGGGAGAACCTCTACATGATCGGCCGGCTGCTGGACCTGTCCCGCAAGGACGCCCGGGCCCGCGCGGACGAGCTGCTGGAGCGGTTCTCCCTCACGGAGGCCGCGAAGAAGGCGGCGATGAACTACTCCGGCGGCATGCGCCGCCGGCTCGACCTGGCCGCCTCGATGATCGGCCGCCCGGCGGTGCTCTACCTGGACGAGCCGACCACCGGCCTGGACCCCCGCACCCGCAACGAGGTGTGGGACGAGGTGCAGCGGATGGTCGCCGAGGGCGCCACCGTCCTGCTCACCACCCAGTACATGGAGGAGGCCGAGCAGCTCGCGAACGAGCTGACGGTCATCGACCGCGGCAAGGTCATCGCCAAGGGCAAGGTCGACGAGCTGAAGGCCCGCGTGGGCGGCCGCACCCTGCGGATCCGTCCGGTGGACGCGTCCGACCTGCCGGGCATGGCCCGCGCGCTGGCGGAGACCGGCCTGGACGGCGTCGCCGGCTCCCAGGCGGTGCCGGACGAGGGCGTGCTGCTGGTCCCGATCCTCAGCGACGAGCAGCTGACCGCCGTGGTCGGCCTGCTGGCCGCCCGCGGGTACGCCATCGCCGACCTCGGCACGTACCTGCCCAGCCTGGACGAGGTGTTCCTGTCCATCACCGGCCAGAAGCCGGTGGCGGACGGGGACGCCGCGCCCACCCGGAAGACCGAGACGGATCAGGAGGTCGCGGCATGAGCACCGTAACCACGACGAAGCCCAGCACCACCGCGGCCGCCACGGCCGCCTCCCCGCCGGCCGGCGAGGGCCGGATCGGCCTGCGGGGCAACCTGCGCCACATCGGCGCGCTCGTCCGCCGCAACGCCCTCCAGATCAAGCAGGACCCGGAGTCGATGTTCGACGTCGTGTTCATGCCGATCATCTTCACGCTGCTGTTCGTGTTCGTCTTCGGCGGCGCGATCTCCGGCAAGGGCAACAACGGCGAGTACGTCAACTACGTCGTGCCGGGCCTGATGGCGATGATGGGCATGAACATCTCCATGGGCGTCGGCACCGGCGTCAACGACGACTTCAAGAAGGGCGTGATGGACCGCTTCCGGTCCATGCCCATCGCCCGGTCCTCCGTCCTCATCGCGAAGATCGTGGTCGAGCTCGGCCGGATGATGGTCGCCATCGCGATCCTGCTCGCCGTGGGCTTCATCCTGGGCCTGTCCATCGAGTCCTCGGTGCTGGACCTGTTCCTGGCCATCGGACTGTCGGCCGTCTTCGGCTCCTCGCTGATGTGGATCTTCATCCTGCTGGGTCTGACCATGAAGACCGCCCAGGCGGTCCAGGGCATGGCGATGATCGTCCTGATGCCGCTGCAGTTCGGCAGCTCGATCTTCGCCCCGCCCACCACGATGCCGGGCTGGCTGCAGAGCTTCACCGACGTCAACCCGCTGTCCAACCTGGCCGACGCGGCCCGCGGCCTGATCAACGGCACCCCGCTGGGCAACTCCGTGTGGATCACCCTGGCCTGGTCGGTCGGCATCACGGCCGTCACCATGCCGATCGCGGTCCGCAAGTTCCGCCAGAAGACCTGATCCCGGGCGGCCGGTCCGTCCGGATCGCGTCCCGGACGGCACCGCACGGGGGAGCCGGCCGGATCAGATGAGGGCGGTGGCCTCCTCCAGGGAGAGGCCGCCGCCTTCGGCGTACGCGGCCTCGTACGCCGCGTCGCCCAGCGCCGCCCTCGCCCCCTCCTCGGCGTGGGCGGCGTCCTCGCGTTCCGAGGAGACCGGGACGTGCCCGGGCGGCAGCTGGGCTCGGTAGGCGCCGATCAGCCGCGCGGCCTCGTACGCCTGCCCGGGGCCGCCGAGGCCGAGCCGGGCCACGGCGGCCGTCAGCAGGTACACGGCCGGCATGTACGGGGCGACCATCATGGCGAGGGGGTGCCGGACGGCCCCCGCGGCCTCGCGGGCCAGGACCAGGGCCTCCTCGTACTTGCCGTCCTGGTTGTCCAGCCAGGCCGTCGTCGCGAGCAGGAACACGTCGAAGACGGCGAACGCGCCCATCGCGAACTCCTCGCGCAGCAGCCGGATCTGTTCCCGGGCCTCGGGGATCCGGCCGGTGCGCCCGTAGACGGAGGCGAGGAACATCCGCGCGGCGGGCACGGACTCGTTGGCGAACCGCACCGAGGTGGTGAGGGTGTCGGTGAGGATCCGCTCGGCCTCCTCGATCCGGCCGCTCTCGACGAGGGAGCCGGCCATCCGCACGCGCAGCACCGTCACCTGCGCCTTGGCGCCGAGGCGCTCGGCGTGTTCGATCGCTTCCAGGTAGTCCTGGGCGGACAGGCCGTAGTCCCCGCACTTCTCACGGGTCTCGGCGCGGGCCGACAGGGCCTCGGCGCAGCCCCAGTCGTCGCCGAGCTCGCGGAAGAGGGCCAGGCTCTCGTCCGCGTCGCGGGAGGCGTCGCCGGCCCAGTCGGCCCGGTTGGCGAGGATGTTGGCCCTCAGCTGGAGGCCGGAGGCGAGCTCCCAGCGGTAGCCGAGCTCGCGGGCGGTGTCGACGGTCGCGTCGACGACCCGCTTGAGCAGGCCCGGATCCCCCGCGATCATCACGGCGTAGATCCACAGGGAGGCCGGGGTGCGGCAGGTCTGCGGGAGGCCGGGCCGGTAGGTGGCCAGCACCCCGGCGACCTGCTCGCGGACCTCCGGGCTGTCCCAGTCGGTGTTCGTCTGGTCCCGGGCGGAGAGGCGTACGAGGTGCAGGGCGCGCCAGCCCTCGGCGAGCACCTCGCCGGAGTAGGGCGGGGGCGAGTCGACGAGCCGTTCGTAGACGGGCTCGGCGGGGGTGTGGGGCGCGAGGAAGGGGTCGGGGCCGAGTCCGGCGACGGCTTCGGACCAGTGCCGGGACTCGGCGCGCAGGTCCTGCATGTGCCAGTACCAGCCGAGGGAGTGGACCAGGCACAGCGCCTCGTGGGCGTCGCGGTCGGCGACGGCTCGGCGCAGGGCGCTGCGGAGGTTCTCGTACTCGGTGGCGATCCGGTCGGCGGCGGCGCGCTGGCCGTGGCCGCGGAGCAGGGGTTCGGTGGTGCGGGCGAGTTCGCGGTAGTGGACGAGGTGGCGGTGCTCGGTGGCCGCGCGGTCGCGGCCGGCGCCGGCTTCGGCTTCGGCTTCGGCGAGGCGCTCGGCGGCGTATTCGCCGACGGTCTCCAGGAGGCGGTAGCGCATGTCGCCGGCGGGGCCGGGGGCGGCGACGACGAGGGACTTGTCGACGAGGGTGGCCATGGCGTCGGCGACGTCGACGAGGTCCTCGGCCCTCGCGCAGACGGCTTCGGCGGCCTCCAGGTCGCAGCCGCCCGCGAAGACGGACAGCCGGCGGAGCACGGCCCGTTCGGGCTCGTCCAGCAGCTCCCAGGACCAGTCGACGACGGCGCGCAGGGTCTGCTGGCGGGGCAGGACGGTGCGGGCGCCGCCGGTCAGGAGGCGGAAGCGGTCGTCGAGCCGGTCGGCGATCTGGCGGGGGGTGAGGAGGCGCAGCCGGGCGGCGGCCAGCTCGATGGCGAGCGGCAGGCCGTCCAGGCGGCGGCAGATCTCGGCCGCGGCGGCCGGGTCCGCGGCGACGCTGAACCCGGGCCGGGCCGCGGCCCCGCGGTCGTCGAGGAGCCGGAGCGCGACGGGGTCCGGCAGGGGTTCGACGGGGCGCAGGAACTCCCCCGGCACGCCGAGGGGTTCCCGGCTGGTGGCGAGGATCCGCACGCCGGGGCAGTGGGTGAGGAGGCGTTCGGCGAGGTGGGCGGCGGCGCCGATGACGTGCTCGCAGTTGTCGAGGAGCAGCAGGAGCCGGCGGCGGGAGCAGTGCTCGGCGAGCCGGTCGAGGGGGTCGTCCCCGCCGCGGTCGGTCAGCGCGCGCAGTTCCTCGGCGGCGGCGCCGCGCAGCTTGGTCTCGCGGGCGCCGAGCGCGGCGAGGACCGCCTCGGGGACGTCCTCGGGATCCTCCACGGGCGCCAGCTCGACGAACCACACCCCGTCGGCCCAGCCGTCGTCGCCGCCGGCGGTGCGGGCGTGGGTCTCGGCGGCCTCCTGCGACAGCCGCGTCTTCCCGGCCCCGCCGGGACCGAGCAGGGTGACGAGCCGGGCCCTGCCGAGGTCGTCGCCGATGACGCGGATGTCCTCCTCCCGCCCGACGAAGGTGGTCAGCCGCGCCCGCAGGTTCCCGGGGACGGCGGCCGGGGCCGCGGACGCCGGGGCGCCGGGCCAGGCGGCCGGGGCGCCGGTCGCGGGTCCGGCCGGGGCGGGTGCGGGCGTCGGGGTGCCGCCGGTGGGGGCCCCGGACTGGTCCGCGGGCCACGTGGCCGGGGCGGCCGGGTCCAGGGCCGGGGCGTGACCCGCGGGCATCGGGGCGCCGGGAGCGGCAGCCGGGGCCGAGGGCGCCGGGGCTCCGGGCCAGGCGGCCGGGGCGCCGGTCGCGGGGCCGGCCGGGGCGGTGTCGGGGGTGGGGGCGAGGAGTTCCGCGTGGAGGGTGCGGAGGGACGGGCCCGGGTCCGTGCCGAGGCGGGCGGCGAGGTCCTGACGGACGGTCTCGTACGCGGCCAGCGCCTCCGCCGGGCGGCCCGCCGCCCGCAGGGCCCGGATCCGCAGCACCTGCAGGGACTCGTCCAGGGGCTGCCGCGCACACAGCTCGGTCAGCTCCGGCAGGGCCTGTTCCGCTTCGCCCAGTGCCAGTGCCGCGCCCAGGCGGCCCCGGCGCGCGTCCATCCGTACGGCCTCCCAGCGCGCGGACTCGGCCGCCGGATCGGGGAGGGAGGCCAGCGCGGGGCCCCGCCACAGTGCGAGCGCCTCGTCGTACAGGGCCGCCGCCTGGGCCGGGTCCCGGTCCGCCGCGGCGGCGCGCGCGAGCCGTTCGAAGCGGTACAGGTCGACGTCCTCCCGCTCCGCCTCCAGCTGGTAGCCGCCCTCCACGGACCGCACGGCCGCGTGCCCCAGCGCCCGCCGCAGCCGCCCCACCAGCGCCTGGAGCGCGGCGACGGCGTCGCCCGGCGGGTCGGCGTCCCACACCTCGGCGACCAGCAGCCCGGCCGGGACCGCGCGGCCGGGGCGCAGGGCGAGGGCGGTCAGGAGCGCGCGCAGGCGCGCTCCGCCGACGGCGACGGGGCTGCCGTCGTCGCTCATGGCCTGGGCGGTGCCGAGAATCACGTAACGCACCGGCCCATTCTCCCCGGCCCCGCACCCCCGCCGCCGCCGAGCCCGGGATAGGTTTCGCCGCATGGTTCATCAGGGCGTCCGCGGTGAGCGGCAGATCAGTTCCGTGTTCCTCGGCATCGTCGCCGTCATGGCGGTGACCGGCTGGGCGGTGTGGACGGGCTACGCGGCGAGCCCGGGGCTGGCCGTGTTCCTCTTCGTCACGTCGGCGTGGGTGGTCTCGCTGTGCCTGCACGAGTACGCGCACGCCCGCACCGCGCTGCACGGCGGTGACATCACGGTCGGCGCGAAGGGCTACCTGACCCTGAACCCGCTGAAGTACACGCACGTGCTGCTCAGCATCGTGCTGCCGGTGGTCTTCGTGATTCTGGGCGGGCTGGGCCTGCCCGGCGGGGCGGTGTACATCGAGCGCGACCGGATCCGGGGCCGCTGGAAGCACAGCCTGGTGTCGGCGGCGGGCCCGCTGACGAACGTGGCCTTCGCCGTCGTCTGCACGGCGCCGTTCTGGCTGGACGCCCTCGACGGGGTCCCGCTGCCGTTCCGCTTCGCGCTGGCGTTCCTCGCGCTGCTCCAGGTCTCGGCGGCGATCCTGAACTTCCTGCCGGTGCCGGGCCTGGACGGCTACGGGATCATCGAGCCGTGGCTGTCCCACCGCGTCCGCCGCGAGCTGGCCCCGCTGGCGCCGTTCGCGCTGATCGGGGTGTTCGCGCTGCTGTGGATCCCGGAGGTGAACGCCGTGTTCTTCGACGCGGTGCGCGGGGTCCTGCGCGCGCTGGGCGTCTCGGACCTGGAGACCTACTGCGGCCGCGACCTGTACCGCTTCTGGCAGGACTCCGAGGGCTTCTTCTGCACGGCCCCGCAGGACTGACCCCAGGACCGGCGCGGCGGGCTACGCCGCCCGCTGCTTCTCGGCCTTGGCCTTGCGGAAGTAGAACCAGGCCATGTTGGACGTGACGCCGGCCAGCAGCACCCACACGATCCCGAGGAAGCTGCCCTCCACGAAGGCGACCACGGCCGCGGCCACGGCGAGGACGCAGACGACAACGGCGAACAGGGCAAGGCGGGGCATCCGGAACAGCTCCTCGGCGACACGGAAGGGGGTGGAACCCCTCCAGTGTCCCCCATCCGTCCCCCGTCCCCGGTGGGGGTCGATTTCCCGCTTTGCCTGATCTTCCGCTCTGCTCCCGGTTACGGTTCGCCCGGCGCGCGATTCGATCGTGCGAGAACGGCAAGAGCAGAACGACAGCCCGGGTTCCCGTCGTCGTCGGCGGGAGCATCCGGGCAGGTGGGGGGAGTGCCATGCAGGAGATCCAGAAGGGTGCGAACGTCAGCCTGAACGCCCTCAGCGAGGACGTCGGCGCGGTCGTCGTGAGCCTGGGCTGGACCAGCGCGTCGGGTGCGGGAGACGCGGACGTCTCCGTGCTGCTGGTGGACGAGAACGGCAAGATCCGCAGCGAGAACGACTTCTACTTCTACAACAACCCCGCCGCCCCGGACGGAAGCGTGCAGCTCCTGGGCAAGACGCCCACCGACAGCGGGGACGAGGACCGCATCAGCCTGGACCTGACCGCGGTGCCGCAGGACGTGGCGCGGATCGTGGTGGCGGCCAGCCAGTACGGGGGTGCCCGCTTCGGTGACCTCGACGACCTGCGGGTGACGGTGGCGGACCGGTCCGGTGAGCCGCTGGTGGGGTTCTCCATCGACGACGCGGGGGTGGAGACCGCCTTCATCTTCGGGGAGCTCTACCGGCGGGGCGAGGAGTGGAAGTTCCGCGCCGTGGGACAGGGCTACGAGACCGGGCTGGCCGGGCTGGCCACGGACTTCGGCGTCGTGGTGGAGGAGGAGGCCGACGACTCCGGGACCTCCGGGGCCTCCGAGCCGGAGGCGGCGGCCGCCGAGGGGGCGGGGCGGGCGGCGGGCCCGGCCGAGCCCGGGGAGACCGCAGGTGCGACCCCCGGGGTCTCCGCGGTCTCCGCGGTCTCCCCGGTCCCCGGGGTCCCCGGGGCGGACGGCGACGCGGAGGCCGCCCAGGAGGCGCGGGACCCCGCGTCCGCGCCCGCGTCCGACGCCGGGCCGGTCGTGCCGGCGCAGACCCGCGGCAGGGGCCGTACCACCAGGAAGAAGGTCACCCTCCCCAAGGTGGCCGGGAAGTCCCTCGCCGAGAACGACTCCTGGCGCCCCGCGCGGCTGTTCCCCGTCCCTTCCCTCAAGAGCGACCGGGAGCGCGAGGTCCGCGCGACGTCGGTGCTGCTGGCCGTCATGTCCCAGGTGCCGGAGCTGGGCCGCCGGCTGACCGCGGGCTTCGGCGCGCCCGCCGGACGGATGCAGACCTTCACCGAGGTGTCCCTGCCGCACGGCGAGACGCCCCGGCGCCCGGACGGCGTGATCCGGGTCGAGCGCGCGGGCAAGCTGTGGACGGCACTGGTCGAGACCAAGACCAACGGGAACCCCCTCAAGGCGGAGCAGGTCCAGGAGTACATGGACATCGCCGCGCGCCGCGGCTACGAGGCCGTGATCACGCTCTCGAACGACGTGGCGCTCGACGGAGCTCCCGTGGTGGACGTGAAGATCGACGGCCGGCGCAAGCACAAGGTGAGCCTGTGGCACCTGTCGTGGGCGGAGGTGGCGCACCAGACCCAGATGCTGATCCGGCACGAAGGGGTGGCCAACGCCGCGCACGCCTGGCTGCTCCAGGAACTGCTGGAGTACCTGCGGCACGAGAACTCGGGCTGCCACGGCTTCCAGAACATGGGGCCGTCCTGGGTTCCCGTGCGCAAGGGGATCGACGACGAGACCCTGAGTGCCGGCGACCCGCGGGCCGTGGACGTCGTGGAGAGCTGGGAGCGGCTCATCCGGCAGGTCTGCCTGCGCCTGGGCGGGGAGCTGGGTCAGAAGGCGCTGCCGGTGCAGCGGGCGCGGCGCGGCAGCGACCCGCAGGCCCGGCGGGTGGCGGCGGCGGAGAGGCTCTGCGCGGAGGGGCGGCTGGCGGCGGAGCTGCGGATAGAGGGGACGAGCACGGTCATCGCGGTCACGGCGGACCTGCGGACGGCGAAGGTCCGCACGTCCGTGGACGTGCCGGCACCGGTGGGCTCGTACCCGCTGACCACGGTGAAGCGGCTGGTGCGGCTGCTGGCGGAGGCGCCGGCCGACCTGCACGTGGAGAGCCTCGTGGAGGGGGCGAACGGGCCGCGCGGCACGCTGGAGCGGCTGCGGCCGGAGCCGGGTGACCTGCTGCCCAGGGACGGTTCCCAGCTCACCGGGTTCCGGCTGTCGCTGTTCAAGGGAACGGGGACCACGCGGGGCAACACGGAGTCCGGGTTCATCCGCGGCGTCGACGAGGCCGTGGAGCGCTTCTACCACGGCGTGCTGGCCCATCTGGGCGCCTTCGAGACCCGTCCGGGACGCAAGGGCTGACGGCTGCCCCCTGCCCCCGGGCCCCGCCGCCGGTGCGGGGTCCGGGGGGCGGTGGGGTCACACGTCGGTGAGGCGGAGGCCGGCGTGGGCCTTGTAGCGGCGGTTGGTGGAGATGAGGTTGGCCACCATCGCCTCGACCTGGTGGGCGTTGCGCAGCCGTCCGGCGAAGACGCCGCGCATGCCGGGGATGCGGCCGGCGAGGGCCTGGACGACGTCGGTGTCGGCGCGGGATTCGCCGAGGACCATCACGTCGGTGTCGATCTCCTCGACCGAGGCGTCCTGGAGGAGGACGGCGGAGAGGTGGTGGAAGGCGGCGGTGACGCGGGAGCCGGGGAGCAGGGCGGCGGCCTGCTGGGCGGCGCTGCCCTCTTCGACCTGGAGGGCGTAGGCGCCCTGCTTGTCGAAGCCGAGGGGGTTGACGCAGTCCACGACGAGCTTGCCGGCGAGGTCCTCGCGGAGGGCTTCGAGGGTCTTGGCGTGGCCCTCCCACGGGACGGCGATGATCACGATGTCGCTGCGGCGGGCGCATTCGGCGTTGTCGGCGCCCTCGACGCCGAGGCCGAGCTCCGCGGCGGCGGTCTCGGCGCGGTCGGCGGCGCGGGAGCCGATGATCACCTTCTGGCCCGCGCGGGCGAGCCGGTAGGCGAGGCCGCGGCCCTGGTCGCCGGTGCCGCCGAGGACGCCGACGACGAGGCCGGACACGTCGGGGAGGTCCCAGGGGTCCCTGGCCGGCGGCTTCTGCGTGCTGTCTGAGGAAGTCATGCTGGCGAGCGTACTGCCGGGTAGGCCGGACGAGGAGGGTCCGATGGTGCAGGATGCGGCCATGGATGCCGCATGGATGCCGTGAGGGTGGCGCTGCTGCGCGAGGTGCTCGCCGGGACGCGGTGGCCGGACGAGGCCCGGCGGTTCGCGGGTTCGCTGCGGCGGTCGGTGGCGCCGGCCGGCGGGAGCCTGCTGCTGGTGGGCACCGAGCAGTACGAGCCCTGGCACCTGGCGGCGCACCTGGTGGACGAGGCGGCCTGGTCGGGTCAGCCGGAGCTGGCGCCGACGCTGGTGCGCCATCACGTGCGGCCGGGTGAGCCGCCGCACCTGTCGGTGGGGCTGGGCCGGCTGGAGGCCGCCCGGCGCGGGCACACGCTGCTGGTGGTGGCTCCGGAGCGGCCCGGCGGGGGGCTGCTGGAGCGGGTGCACGACGCCCGGCGCGCGGGGGCGACCGTACTGTCCCTGGACGGCGGGGACCCGGACCTGGCCGGTCTCGCCCACGACGCCCTGTCGGTGCCGGCCGCCGGCTCGGAGCTGGACCTGGACACGGTGCAGCACCTGGTCAGCGCGGCGGCCGGGGAGAACGCCCCGCCGCAGCGGCGCGGCCCGCGGCGGCTGCGCGACCGGCTGGCGCGGCTGGCCGACCAGCTGACCGCCCCGCCGTCGCCCAGCCGCTGGTAGGGCGCGGGGTCAGGGGGTGGTGGCGGTGCCGCCGCCTTCCTCTTCCTCACGGGTCTTGTCGTTCCACTTGGGGTCGTTCTGCCATTCGAGGTTGCGCTCCTGCGCCGTCTCCATGGCGTGGGAGGCCTCCTCGCGCGTGGTGTAGGGGCCGAACCGGTCCTTGGCGGGGCACTCGGGGCCCTCCTCCACCTTCTGGTGGACCAGGCAGTAGTACCACTCGCCCGGTTTGCCCACCTGACGCTTCTTGAACAGGGCCATCGCCTTCGGACTCCTTCCGGCTCGGTCTCCCGGCACCGCCGCTCGATACCGTTCGATACCGCTCCTCGTCGCCATGCTGCCCCATGACCGCTGGATACACTCGCTTGCATGTCTGGCCAGTCGCTGCTCGTTCCAGGCGAGCTCTCTCCCGTCCGTTCCGTCCCCGGAAACATCCGCCGGCCCGAGTACGTGGGCAAGCCCGCGCCCGCTCCGTACACCGGACCGGAGGTGCAGTCGGCCGAGACCATCGAGGCCATGCGCATCGCCGGCCGGATCGCCGCGCAGGCGATGGAGGAGGCGGCCAAGCACATCGCGCCGGGGGTGACCACCGACGAGCTGGACCGGGTCGCGCACGAGTACATGTGCGACCACGGCGCCTACCCCTCGACGCTCGGCTACCGGGGCTTCCCGAAGTCCCTGTGCTCCTCGCTCAACGAGGTCATCTGCCACGGGATCCCGGACTCGACCGTCCTGCGGGACGGCGACATCGTGAACCTCGACGTGACCGCGTACATCGGCGGGGTGCACGGCGACAACAACGCCACCTACCTGTGCGGCGACGTCGACGAGGAGTCGCGGCTGCTGGTGGAGCGCACCCGCGAGGCCCTGAACCGGGCGATCAAGGCGGTCAAGCCCGGCCGGCAGATCAACGTCATCGGCCGCGTCATCGAGTCGTACGCGAAGCGCTTCGGGTACGGGGTGGTCCGGGACTTCACCGGCCACGGCATCAACTCGTCGTTCCACTCGGGCCTGATCGTCCCGCACTACGACAGCCCGCACGCCACGACCGTCATCGAGCCCGGGATGACCTTCACCATCGAGCCGATGCTGACGCTGGGCACCCACGAGTACGACATGTGGGAGGACGGCTGGACGGTCGTCACGAAGGACCGCAAGCGCACGGCACAGTTCGAGCACACGCTGGTGGTGACGGAAACCGGCACGGAGATCCTGACCCTGCCCTAGGAGTTTTTGCCGCCCGGAGGGTTTTTACCGACAACACGTCGGGAACACATTGACTTAGGTAAGCCTAAGTAGGAGGATCGGGCGTGGCGGCGGCGTGCCGCCACGGCCCGCCCCTCTCCCGACGGAGGTCAGTCTTGGACGCGTTCTCCACGGTCATCCGTGTCGCCTCGCACGAGCAGCACACCGAAGCCGAGACCTCCTCGTTCATGAGCGACCTGCTCGGCGGGCGGCTCGGCGTGGACGCGTACACCCGCTACACCGAACAGCTGTGGTTCGTGTACCGGGCCCTGGAGGACGGCGCCGCGTCCCTGCGGGACGACCCGGTGGCGGGCCCGTTCATACAGCCGGAGCTGATGCGCGTCGCCGAGATCGAGCGCGACCTGGCGCACCTGCTGGGCACCGGCTGGCGCGACGCGGTGCGCGCGCTGCCCGCGACGGAGGCGTACGCGGCCCGGGTCGCGGAGTGCGCGGCCTCCTGGCCGGGCGGGTACGTGGCCCACCACTACACGCGCTATCTGGGCGACCTGTCCGGGGGCCAGATCATCCGGGACAAGGCCGAGCGCACCTGGGGCTTCGAGCGCAAGGGCGACGGCGTCCGGTTCTACGTCTTCGCGGACATCTCCAACCCGGCCGCCTTCAAGCGGGGTTACCGGGAGCTGCTGGACGCGATCGCCGCGGACGACCTGGAGAAGCAGCGGATCATCGACGAGTGCAAGCGGGCCTTCGACTTCAACGGGGCGGTCTTCCGCGAGCTGGGCGAGGAGTTCCCGCTCAGCGCGTAGCCCGTCGGCACGTGATCCCTCGGCGCGTGAGCCTTCGGCGCTCAGGTCAGCCGAGCCGGCGCACGGCCTGCGCCTCGGCCCGCTCTACCGACGCCCTGCCGTGCACGTGCACCAGCGCGAGGTGGAAGAGGGCCGGGGCGAGCGGCGCCCAGTGGTGGATCCGGTCGGGGCGCAGCAGGTACCGGGCCACCTCGGCGGCGCGGAAGGGGACGTACTCGATCGTCTGGTGTTCCCAGCGGTCGGGCACTCCCCTGCTCATGCGCGCCTGGAGCTGCTCGCCGGTCAGGTCGTTCAGCCGGGCGTAGAAGTGTGCGCTCCAGTGGCGCTTGTCGACGTCCAGGACGATGCCCAGCAGGGAGAGCGTGCACTCGTGCGGCTCCAGCGAGAGCTCCTCCCGCATGCCGCGCCGGGCCGCGGCGTACAGGTCGGGGGCGTTGCGGCCGGCCGAGTCGATGTGCCGGGAGAGCCCCTCGTTGACGGAGGAGTTCCACAGGCCGGGCGCCATGCGCACGCGGTCGCTGCGCCGGCTCACGACCAGCAGGTGGTCGGAGGTGACCACGGCGACGTTGAGGGCGAAGCTGCACTGCAGGAAGGCCGGGGCCACCAGCGGCCGGCCGGGGTCGAGGTGGCGGGTGCGCGGCGTGCTCCCGTCCGGGAGCCTGCGGTCCAGCTGCTGGGCCGCGAGGAAGGTGTAGTAGTCCGTCGGGCGCAGCCGCAGGTGGATCTCCGCCTGCTCGTCGAGGGCGGTCCGGGAGGCTTCGACGGACTCGACGGCGTAGCGGGGGCCGTTCCACACGGGCGCCCGCTCGCCCGTCGCCCGGACCCGCCCCTCCTCCGCCTCGATCTCGCCGCGCCAGGCCGCCATCTCCGCGGGCAGCTCGACCTCGCCGTCCAGGACCTGGATGTGGACGGACTCGGGGGCGATCACCGTCTCGCCGTCGCCGTCGACGAGCAGGGCGGAAGTGCGCAGCGGGCCGAGGGAGAACGTCGACCAGGCCCGGGGCTCGTTCCGGTCCCGGAAGGTGATGCTGCGCATCATTCCCGCCGAGCGCCGCCTGACCTTGAACCACGCGTCCTGCAGCCACTGTTGGAACAGGGTGGCGAAGACCACCCCCAGGACCGCGCCCACCACTCCGTTGCCCAGGTCTATGCCGCTCATTCGCAGCAGCCTAGGCCAAATGACCTTGCTCGGCGAGAAGTTGGTTGACCGGAGCTCAGGCGTTCGGGGGGTGCTCGGCGAAGCGGACGCGGCCGCCGATCTCGATGGTGCCGTCGGGGCCCGGGGCGGTGAGGATCTGGGAGCCGGCGCCCTGGGTGATGTTGAGGGCGCGGTTCAGCTGGGCGGTGAGGAGGATCGCCGCCGAGCCGGTGGCCTCGTCCTCGGTGATGGCCCCGTCCGGGCGGCGCGGGAAGCCCCGGGCGCGGATGCGGCCCGCGGCCTCGTCCTCCCAGGCCCACGCGTACAGCCAGCCCTCGCCGGGCGGCGGGGCCGGCAGGGCGTCGACGTCGGCGGGGGTGGCGTACTGCTCGGTGCGCTTGCCGGTGACCCACTCGGGGCGGGCCGTGATCCAGGTGAACTCCCCGTCGTCGCGCGCCCATACGGATCCGGCCGGCGGCTGGAGCTCCTCGATGTCCAGCAGCCAGGCGACCCCGACCAGCGGGTGTCCCGCGAAGGACATCCGCGTGCCGGGGGTGCGGATGTCGACGACCCCGCGCTCGGGGTCGTCGACGAACACCGTCTCGCTGTAGCCCAGTTCGGCGGCGAGGGCCTGCCGGGCGTCGTCGTCCGGGCAGGTGCGGCCGTCGCGGACGACTCCGAGCAGGTTGCCGAAGCGGCCGTCACCCGCGCAGAAGACCCTGATCACGTCTAGATCGTTCACGCTGGCATTCAAGCACGCCCCGGTGTCCGGACTCCGTCAGCTCCGGGCCGCCCGGCGGCGGCGCCCGAGGTAGACGGCTCCCGCGCCGGCCGCGACCACGCCGGCGGAGGCGCTGAGCAGGGCTCCGGCCGGGACCTCGGCCCCGGTGGAGGCGAGGTTGCCGCCCGCGGAGCCGCCGGCCGACCCGCCCGCGGATCCACCGCCGCCCACGGACCCGCCGGCCGTGCCGCCCGTGGTGGTGCCGCCCGAGCCGCCGGTGGTACCCGTGCCGCTCGTGGGGGTGCCGGTGGCGCCGGAGGTCGGGAGGGGGGCGTCCTTGTCGACGGAGACGGAGAGGGTCACGGGGTCCATGGGCTTGCCCGGCTTGTACTTGTCGGGGACGGAGCCGCCGTTGGCGAAGACGGCCGAGCCCTTCTCCGTGAAGACGGCGGGGACGGATGCGAGGGTCAGCAGGCCGTCCTTGGTCTTGTAGTCGCCCTTGGACAGGTCGAGCGTGGCGAACGGGACGTCCTTGGTCGCGCCCGCCGCCGTCTTGGCGTCCAGGACCAGGGTGCCGGTCTTGCCCGCGGTCTCGATCCGGATGTTGCCGAAGGTCAGGTCGAGTCCGTGGGCGGCGTACTCGAAGCGCACGGCGCCTTCGAAGGCGGCGTTCAGCTTCTGCTTCTTGACGTCGAGTTCGCCCTTGCCGAAGGAGAAGTCGAAGGACTTGCCGTTCTTGGTGGCTCCGCCGCTCGCGGTGATCCCCTTCTCGCCGACGTAGTCGTGGAAGGAGGCCATCACGCCCCACGACAGCTTGCCCCGCAGGATCTTCTGCGGGCCGTCGGCGGACGGTGTCGGGGCGGGCGCGGAGCCGGTGGGCGCCGACGGGGACGGCGAGCCGGAGGTGGACGTCGAGGGGGACGGGGCCGGCGGCTTCGGGAATTCCAGGGCTGCCGTCAGCTTGTCGCCGTCACGTCCCTCGTACTGGGGGGCGCCGAGCTGCTCGCCGAACTCCTTGGTGAGGGTGGTGGCCAGGCCGTTCATGTTCGTCCCGGCGAAGGCGACGGTCGCCGCCGGGACGTCCTTGGTGAGCGTGCCGTTCTTGGTGATGTCGACCGTGAGCTTCTTGATGCCCGTGTCGAAGCGGAAGTTCTCCATTTTGATGACGAAGCCGTGGGCCGCGCTCTCGAAAGTGACGCTGCCCTTGAAGGCGGCCTTCACGACGTGGCCGCCGTCCTTGTCGTACTGGCCGGTGGCCGAGCCGAACCGGAAGGTGCCGTCGGTGTTCTGCGCGGCACCGTCCGCCGTGGTGATCTTGCCCTTGGCCATGGTGGTGACGTAGGTGCGGAAGCTCGCGAGCACCCCCCAGTCGAGGGTGCCGCCCACGATCGGTATGGGTGCGCCGGCGGGCCGGGCGGCCCCGGCGGCGGGGGCGGGGGCGGTGTCCGCCGCGGTGGCGGGCAGGGCGAGGGCGGCGGTGCCGAGGGCGGCCGCGGTGAGTACGGCGGCCGCTGCGGCGATCGGGCGGCGGTGGGAGGACATGGCTGAGAACTCCTGGAGGTACGTGACGAACAGGAAGGAAGGAAGGAAGAAAGGAAGGGGGGCTACGGCGTGGTCCCGGACGCCGTCGCGCGGCGCCTGCGGACCACCAGCAGGGCGGCCCCGCCGGCCAGGACCAGGACGGCCACGGCGAGGGACGCGTACAGGCCGGTGTCGGCGGAGTCGGCCGCGGGGGCGGCGGCCGCGGGGGCCGGGGAGGCGGAGGACGGGGCGGGCGGTGCCGCGGGGGCCGGGGAGGCGGTGGAGCCGATGTCGGGCAGGGCGGGCAGCGGCGCACCGGCTTCGAGGGCGACGGCCAGCGAGACGGGGTCCATCTCCGTGCCGGCCTTGTACGAGGAGAGTGGGGCCATGGAGCCGAAGGCCTGGGAGCCGCCTTCGGTGAGGGTGGCGGGGGCTTCGGTCAGGGTGGCGAGTTTCCCCTCGGCCTTGAGGCCCTTGGCGTCGAACTCGACGAGCGCCACGGCCGGGCTGGTCCGGCCGCCGGTGGTCACGTCGGCGGAGAGGACGCCCTTGCCGTTCTCCACCTTGACGCCCACCTTGCCGAGGGTGAGGTCGAGTTGGGCGCCGGTGAACCGGACGCTACCGGTGAACTCCGCGGCGAGCGCGCCCTTCTGGCTGTCGTACGTCCCCTTGCCCTGCGGGAAGCGGAACAGCGCGCCGCCGTCCTGGGCGCCTTCGGCGAGGGTCCACTTCCCCTGGCCGACAGCGCCGGTGACGTACTCGCGGAAGGTGCGGCGCACGCCCCAGTCGACGGCGGCGTCGGTGAAGGCCGCCTGTGCCGGCTGGGCGGCGGCGGGGGTGCCGGGCGGCTGGGCGGGCGGGGTGGGCTGCGGGGCGGCCGGTGCCGCGGGGGCCGCCTTGACGTCGGCGGACAGGCTGACCGGGTCGAGCTGCGCGCCGGCCTGGTAATAGCCGGCGAAGGCCTTGGCGCCCTGGTCTGTGAGGGTGGCGGGGACGTTGGTGAGGGCGATGGGGCTGCCGCCGCCCCTCATGTCGATGCCGCCGAGGCCGAGGGTGGCGAAGGGCACCTGGGACTGGTTGACGACCGCGCCGGTGTCCTTGGCCCTGCTCGACACGTCGAGGTAGAGGGTGCCGCTGCCGTCGGCGATCCGGACGGTGGGGCGGCTGATGGTCATGTCCAATTCATGGGTGCCATCGGGCTTCCGGTGGCCCTGGAAGGTCACCCCGCCGGAGAAGGCGGCTTCGAACCGCCCGGAGGCCGGGTCGTAGGAGCCGGTCGCGGAGTGGAAGCGGAAGAGGCTGCCGCCGACGGTGGCGGCTCCGCCCTTCAGCTGGAAACCGCCTTTCGCGACCGGACCCGTGACGTAACTCTGGAAGGAGGATTTGAGGCCCCAGTCGAGCCGTCCGCCCTGCACGGCACGGCTCTCCGCGCGGGCGGCGGCGGCCGGGAGCAGGGCCGCGAGAAGGGCCGCGAGCAGGGTCACGGCGAACGCGCGGACGGGTCTTGCGGACATGAAGTCCCCTCCAGGGTCTGGCGATCGAGGGACCGGCGGAAGATCCCGAGGACTGGTAACTAAGGTTAGGCTAACCTAAGCTATCCCGGTCGAGCGGGGAACCCCTCGATCCGACCCAGCCCCCGGCCCCGCCTCCCGGCCGGCCGATCAGGACGGTGTCCTCGTGCCTACGCCCGCCTCCTCAACCCGCTTCTCCCGCCTGGGCGTTGCCCTGAGGGCCCTCGCGTTCTCGATCGTGCTCGCGCTCTCCGCCGCCGGCTGCGCCGGTACGGACAGCCCCGCCGGCCCCGCCGCCGGACGCTCCGCCCCCGCCCTCCCCGACCGGGTGGAGCCGATCGCGGCCGCCGCGCGGCCCGCGCTGCCGGTGACCGTCGCCTCGGCCGACGGGCAGCAGGTCACCGTCACCTCCGCGGACCGGGTCATCCCGCTCACCGGCAGCCTCAACGAGATCGTCCAGACCCTCGGCCTCGGCCCGCAGGTCGTCGCCCGGGACATCACCGCCACCTTCGAACAGGCCGCCGCCCTGCCGGTGGTGACGCGCGGCCACGAGGTCTCCGCCGAGAGCGTGCTCTCGCTGCGGCCGACGCTGGTCCTGGCCGAGACCACCACCGGCCCCGCCGAGGCGGTGCGGCAGATCCGCGACGCGGGCGTCCCGGTCCTGGTGGTCGCGCCCGCCAAGGCCCTGGAGGACGTACCGAAGCGGATCGAGGCCGTCGCCGCCGCGCTCGGCGTCAAGGAGGCCGGCGCCGAGCTGAACCGGCGCACCGCCGAGCGGATCGCCGCCGCCCGCGAGGGCGTTCCGGCCGGTACCGGGAAGAAGCCCCGGGTGGCCTTCCTCTACCTGCGCGGCACCGCCTCGGTCTACCTGCTGGGCGGCTCCGACTCGGGCGCCGGCTCGCTGCTGGAGGCGGCGGGCGCGGTGGACACCGGCAAGGAGTCGGGGCTCGGCAAGGACTTCACCCCGATCACCAGCGAGGCCCTGGCCGCGGCCGCCCCGGACGCCCTCCTCGTCATGTCCAAGGGCCTCGAATCGGTCGGCGGCGTCGACGGGCTGGTGAAGATCCCGGGCGTGGCACAGACCCCGGCCGGGATGGACCGCAGGGTCGTCACCGTCGACGACGGGGTGCTGCTGAACTACGGCCCGCGCACCGACCAGGTGCTGTCCTCGCTGGTCGCGCAGCTCCACGGCAAGGGGGCCTGAGGTGGCCGTCTCCGCCGGGGCGCGCCCGGAGGCGGTGCCGGCGCGGCGGCGGCCGGGCCGCGGGGCGCCGCTGCTGGCGGCCGGACTGCTGGCCGCGCTGCTGCTGCTCGCGCTGGTCTCGGCCGGGGTCGGCGCGTACGCCATCCCCACCGGGGACGTGCTCGCCTCCGTCCAGCACCGGGCGGGCCTCGGCGGGGCTCCGCTGGACCGGGTCGGGGAGAGCGTGCTGTGGAACGTACGCCTTCCCCGGGTCGCGCTGGCGCTGCTGGTCGGCGCGAGCCTGGGGTGTGCGGGGGCGCTGATGCAGGGGGTGTTCGGCAACCCGCTGGCCGAGCCCGGGGTGATCGGCATCTCGGCGGGCTCCGCCGTGGGCGCGGTCGCCGCGATCGCGCTGGGCCTGAGCTTCCTCGGCAACTGGACGGTCACCGCCTGCGCCTTCGTGGCGGGGCTGGTCACGGTCGGCGCCGTCTACCTGCTGTCCCGCAGCGGCGGCCGGACGGAGGTGGTCACGCTGATCCTGACGGGAATCGCCGTCAACGCCTTCGCGGGCGCCCTGATCGGGCTGTTCGTCTTCTTCGCGGACAGCGGCCAGGTCAACCAGATCACCTTCTGGCAGCTCGGCTCCCTCGCGCAGGCGACCTGGCCCAAGGTGCTCGCCGTACTGCCGTGCGCGCTCGTCGGGCTGGTCGCGGCCCCCTTCTACGCCCGCAGGCTCGACCTCCTCGCCCTCGGCGAGCGGCCCGCCCGCCACCTGGGGGTCGACGTCGAGCGGCTGCGGCTGGCCCTGATCGTGGTCGTGGCCCTGCTGACGGCCGCCGCCGTGGCCGTCGCCGGGGTGATCACCTTCGTGGGGCTGCTGGTCCCGCACCTGCTGCGGATGGCGAACGGGCCCGGGCACCGCTTCCTGGTGCCCGGCAGCGCGCTGGCCGGGGCCGTGGTCCTGGCCGCGGGCGACCTGGCCGCACGTACGGCGGCCCGGCCGGCGGAGCTGCCGCTCGGCGTGCTGACGGCGCTGCTCGGCAGCCCGTTCTTCTTCTGGCTGCTGCGCCGCACCCGCCGGGGTCAGGGGGGCTGGGCATGAGGTTCCTTCCGACCGGCCTCCTGCCGGCCGGCCTCCTGCCGCGCGGCCGCCGTACCGTGCCCGCGCGTCCCGCGCCCGGGGCCGCCGTCGCGGAGGCCGTAGACCTGCACGTCCGGCTCGGGGAGCGCGAGGTGCTCGCCGGGATCGGCCTGGCCGCCCGCGCCGGCGAGGTGCTGGCGCTGGTCGGCCCGAACGGGGCCGGGAAGTCCACCCTGCTGGCGGCCCTCGCCGCCGACCTGCCGGCCGCCTCGGGCACGGTACGGATCGACGGGCGCCCGGTGGACGGCTGGAGCGCCGCCGAGCTGGCCCTGCGCCGCTCGGTGCTCCCCCAGTCGGCCGCACTGTCCTTCCCCTTCCCGGTCGCGGATGTGGTCCGGATGGGCCGTGCCCCCTGGGCGGGGACGGGCCTCGCGGACGCCGACGAGGAGGCGGTGGCGGAGGCGATGGCCGCCACCGAGGTCACCCGTTTCGCCGATCGGTCCTTCCCGGATCTCTCCGGCGGCGAGCGGGCCCGGGTCGCGCTGGCCCGCGTCCTGGCCCAGCGGACCCCGCTGCTGCTGCTCGACGAGCCCACGGCGGCCCTGGACCTGCGCCACCAGGAGCTGGTGCTGCGGCTCTGCCGGGAGCGGGCGGCGGCCGGGGACGCGGTGGTCGTGGTCCTGCACGACCTGGGGCTGGCGGCGGCGTACGCGGACCGGGCGGCGGTGCTGCACGGTGGCCGGATCGCGGCGGCCGGGCCCCCGGCGGAGGTGTTCGGGGACGGGCTGCTGAGCCGGGTCTACCGGCAGCCGGTGGAGGTGCTGGCGCACCCCCGCACGGGTGCTCCGCTGGTGCTCCCGATACGGGACGGAGGTGTTCCGGATCAGCCTCCCGCCCAGGCGGCACAAGGGATCGAACCGGACGGTAACAAGGGTCCCGCACGGAATTCGGACGGCGACTTGACTCCCGCTTGACCCTCGCTTGAGCCGGTCATGGAGGGCCCGTGACGGGCTTGTGTCCGGGGCCGAAAGGTGAGAGCTGAATCACTGGACGAGTGGGTATCGGTCAGGTAAGCCTCGGTTAAGTTAGGTCCGCCTCACCGGCCCTCCCCCAGCCTTCACCCCCGCCAGGAGCCCACATGCGCCCCGCCCGCCTCACCGTCCTCACCGCGGCCGCAGCCGTCGCCGCGCTCACCGCAGTCACCGGCTGCGCCGAGAAGAGCGACAAGGGCGGCTCCGGCGCGATCCAGGTGAAGGCGACCGACAGCGCCTGCGAGGTCTCCAAGACCGAGTTCCCGGCCGGCAAGGTCACCATCGAGGTCGAGAACAAGGGCTCCAAGGTCACCGAGCTGTACGTGCTCTTCCCGGACGACCGGATCGTCGCCGAGCGCGAGAACATCGGCCCCGGCACCAAGGCCACCATCACCGCCGAGATCAAGGCGGGCGACTACGCCTTCACCTGCAAGCCCGGCATGAAGGGCGACGGCATCCGCACCCAGGTCAAGGCCACCGGCAAGGGCGGCACCGAGAAGCGCAGCCCCGAGCTGGACGCCGCGGTCGCCGCGTACCGCAAGTACGTCCAGGAGCAGGCCGACGAGACCCTGCCCAAGGCCAAGGTCTTCGCCGACGCCGTCAAGGCCGGCGACCTGGAGGCGGCGAAGAAGGCCTACGCCCCGTCCCGCATCGGCTGGGAGCGCACCGAGCCCGTCGCCGAGTCCTTCGGCGACATCGACCCGAAGGTCGACGTCCGCGAGGACGGCCTGGAGGCCGGCCAGGACCCGGCCAAGGACTGGACCGGCTGGCACCGCCTGGAGAAGTCCCTCTTCCAGGACAACAAGATCGACGACAACGACAAGAAGCTCGCCGACACCCTGATCGCCGACCTCACCGAATGGCAGAAGAAGGTCGGCCAGGCCGAGATCACCCCCACCTCCATGGCCAACGGCGCCAAGGAGCTCCTCGACGAGGTCGCCACCGGCAAGGTGACGGGCGAGGAAGAGCGCTACAGCCACACCGACCTGGTCGACTTCAAGGCCAACGTCGAGGGCGCCCAGAAGTCCTACGAGCTCCTCAAGACGGTCACCGCCAAGAACGACCCGGAGCTCGCCAAGCAGCTGGACACCCAGTTCGCCGCGATGAACACCCTCCTGGACAAGTACCGCGCCGACAAGAACACCTACGAGTTCACCGCGTACGACAAGGTCGGCGAGGCCGAGCGCAAGGAACTCTCGGACGCCGTCAGCGCGCTGGGCGAGCCGCTCTCCAAGCTGGCCGCCGCGGTCGCCAAGTAGTCCAGAGCCAGTCAGAGGCGGGAGAACCACCATGACCGACCAGGTGTCGGAAGAGACCACCGGCGCCGAGGGCGCCAAGGCAACGCCCTCGCGCCGTGCCGTGCTCGGCTGGGGCGGCGCGGGGCTGGCGGTCGGAGCGGCCGCCGCCGGCGGCGCGGTCGCGGCGTTCGGCAGCGGCTCGGACATCTCCCCGGCGGCCTCCGCCGGGGCGGCCGTGCCCTTCCACGGCGAGCACCAGGCCGGCATCGCGAGCGCCGTCCAGGACCGGCTGCACTTCGCGGCCTTCGACGTGAAGACGAAGAGCCGCGACGAGCTGGTCGCGCTCCTCAAGGAGTGGACGGCCGCGGCCCGGCTGATGACGGCCGGACTGCCGGTCGGCGACGTGTTCGAGGGCTCGCCCGAGGCGCCGCCCACCGACACCGGCGAGGCCCTCGGCCTCAAGCCCTCCCGCCTCACCCTGACCATAGGCTTCGGCCCGGGCCTGTTCGCCAAGGACCGCTTCGGCCTGGAGGGCAAGCGCCCCGAGGCCCTGGTGGACCTGGAGCTCTTCCCCGGCGACAACCTGGACCAGGCCCGCTCCGGCGGCGACCTGTGCGTCCAGGCCTGCGCCGACGACCCGCAGGTCGCCGTGCACGCCATCCGCCAGCTGGCCCGCATCGGCTTCGGCAAGGTCGCCGTCCGCTGGTCGCAGCTCGGTTTCGGCAAGACCTCCTCGACCACGCCCGAGGAGCAGACCCCGCGCAACATGATGGGCTTCAAGGACGGCACCCGGAACATCTCGGGTACCGACAAGGCCGCCCTGGACAAGCACGTGTGGGTCGGCGCGGGCGACGGCAGCGACTGGCTGGCCGGCGGCTCGTACCTGGTCGCGCGGCGCATCCGGATGAACATCGAGATCTGGGACCGCACCCCCCTGCAGGAGCAGGAGGACATCTTCGGCCGCGACAAGGGCGAGGGCGCCCCCGTGGGCAAGTCCAAGGAGCGCGACGAGCCGTTCCTGAAGGCGATGAAGCCGGAGGCGCACGTGCGCCTCGCGCACCCCGACAGCAACAACGGGGCGACGATCCTGCGCCGCGGCTACTCCTTCACCGACGGCACGGACGGCCTGGGCCGCCTCGACGCCGGCCTGTTCTTCCTGGCCTACCAGCGCGACGTCCGCAAGGGCTTCATCCCGATCCAGCGGCAGCTGGCGAAGTCGGACGTCCTGAACGAGTACATCCAGCACGTGGGTTCGGCGATCTTCGCCGTCCCGCCGGGCGTCCGCGACAAGGACGACTGGTGGGGCCGGTCCCTGTTCGCGTAGTCCCCGCCGGAGAGGAAACGCCGTGTTCGGCAACTATCTGATCGGCCTGCGCGAGGGGCTGGAGGCCAGCCTGGTCGTCTGCATCCTCGTCGCGTACCTGGTCAAGACCGGGAACCGGGCCGCCCTGCGCCCGGTCTGGCTCGGCATCGGAATCGCCTGCGGGCTCTCGCTCACCTTCGGCGCACTGCTGGAGTTCGGCACCCAGGAGCTGACCTTCCAGGCGCAGGAGCTGCTCGGCGGCAGCCTGTCGATCATCTCGGTGGGCCTGGTGACGTGGATGGTCTTCTGGATGAAGCGCACCGCGCGGCACCTGAAGGCCGAACTGCACGGCAAGCTCGACTCGGCGCTCGCCATGGGCACCGGCGCGCTGGTGGCCACCGCCTTCCTGGCGGTGGGCCGCGAGGGCCTGGAGACGGCGCTGTTCGTGTGGGCGTCGGTCCGCGCGAGCGGCGAGGGCTCCTCGGCCCCCCTGATCGGCGTGCTGCTGGGCATCGCGACGGCGATCGTCCTCGGCTGGCTGTTCTACCGGGGCGCGCTGAAGATCAACCTGGCGAAGTTCTTCAAGTGGACCGGCGGGATGCTGGTGGTCGTGGCCGCGGGCGTGCTCGCGTACGGGGTCCACGACCTCCAGGAGGCCGAGTTCCTCGGCGGCCTGAACGACAGGGCCTTCGACATCAGCTCGGTGATCGCACCGGACAGCTGGTACGGGGTGCTGCTGAAGGGCGTCTTCAACTTCCAGCCGGACCCGACCGTCTACCAGCTGGTGGTGTGGTCCCTGTACCTGGCGGTCGTTCTGACCCTGTTCCTCCTCCCGGCCCGCCTGCGCACCCCGGCACAGGCGCCGGCGGACTCCCGGACCGGCTCCAGGAGCTGACACCCGCACCGACGGCGAAGGCCCCCGGTACGCGCACCCGCGCGTACCGGGGGCCTTCGCCGCGTCCCGGGTCCCCCGGTCAGCCGCGGCCGATGTACGGCATCGCGGTGGCCATCACCGTCGCGAACTGGACGTTGGCCTCCAGCGGCAGGTCCGCCATGTGCAGCACGGTGCGGGCCACGTCGGCGGCGTCCATCACGGGCTCCACCGCCAGCTGCCCGTTCGCCTGGAGGATGCCGGTCTGCATGCGCTCGGTCATCTCGGTGGCCGCGTTGCCGATGTCGATCTGCCCGCAGGCGATCCGGTACGGGCGCCCGTCGAGCGACAGGGACTTGGTCAGGCCGGTCATGGCGTGCTTGGTCGCGGTGTACGCGATGGAGTTCGGGCGCGGGACGTGGGCGGAGATGGAGCCGTTGTTGATGATCCGGCCGCCCTGCGGGTCCTGCTCCTTCATCACCCGGAACGCCGCCTGGGCGCAGAGGAAGGAGCCGGTCAGGTTGACGTCCACGACCTGGCGCCAGGCCTCGTAGCCGATGTCCTCCAGCGGGACCCCGGCGGGGCCGAAGGTGCCGGCGTTGTTGAAGAGCAGGTCGAGCCGCCCGTACCGGTCCCGTACGGCCTCGAACAGCGCGGCGACGTCCTGCGGGTCGCTGACGTCGGCCGGTACGGGCAGTACGTCCGCGCCCGCTCCGGCCGCGGCGGCGGTCTCCTCCAGCGGGCCCGGCCGGCGCCCGGCCACGGCCACCGACCAGCCCGCCCCGGCCAGGGCCAGGGCCACGGAACGGCCGATCCCGGAGCCGGCTCCGGTCACTACGGCGATCTTCTTCGCAGGTGCGCTCATGGGGCCGCAGGCTACGTCACAGCGCACATCCGTTCTGGGACGTTCCAACAGCTGAGAGCATGGGTCGGTCAGGGGTGCGTAAAGCAGATGAAAAGACTGGAGTTCCGCATGTCGGAGAGTGGCCCCTCTACGGCCTCCTCACACGGGTCGTCGCCCCGGCCGTCGCCCGAGCCGTCGCCCGCGCCGTCGTCCCCGAAAGCCCCCGGTACCGCCGCCCCCCTGACGGCCGCGCGCCGCACCGGCCTGCTCGTCACCTTCATCCTGGGCGGGCTCACCGCCCTCCCCCCGCTGTCCATGGACATGTACCTCCCGGCCCTGCCCGAGGTCACCGCCGCCCTGCACAGCCCCGCCGCGACCGTCCAGCTCACCCTCACCTCCTGCCTCGCCGGCATGGCGCTCGGACAGCTGGTCATCGGCCCGATGAGCGACAAGTGGGGCCGCCGCAGACCGCTGCTGACCGGCATGGCCGTCTACGTCCTCGCCACCGCGATCTGCGCCCTCGCCCCGAGCGCCGAGCTGCTCATCGCCTTCCGGCTGCTCCAGGGCCTGGCCGGCGCGGCCGCCATCGTGATCGCCCGGGCCGTCGTGCGCGACCTGTACGAGGGCGTCGAGATGGCCCGCTTCTTCTCGACGCTGATGCTGATATCCGGCACCGCCCCGATCATCGCCCCGCTCATCGGCGGCCAGGTGCTCCGGTTCGCCGACTGGCGCGGGGTCTTCGTCGTCCTCACCGCCGTCGGCCTCGCGCTCACCCTCGTCGTGTGGCGCAGCCTCGGCGAGACGCTGCCGCCCGAGCGCCGCCAGACCGGCGGGGTGGGTGCCGCGCTGCGGACCATGCGCGGGCTGCTCGGCGACCGGGTCTTCGCCGGCTACACCCTGGCGGGCGGCTTCGCCTTCGCGGTGCTCTTCTCCTACATCTCCGCCTCGCCCTTCGTGGTGCAGGAGATCTACGGGGCCTCCCCGCAGGCCTTCAGCCTGCTGTTCGGCCTGAACTCCGTCGGGCTGATCGTCGTCGGCCAGATCAACGGCAAGCTGCTGGTGGGCCGGGTCAGCCTGGACAAGGCCCTGGCCACCGGGCTCGCAGTCATCACCGCCGCCTCCGTCGCCCTGCTGCTCATGTCCACCGGGGTGTTCGGGAAGGCCGGGCTGGTGCCCGTCGCCGCCGCGCTGTTCGTGCTGATGTCGGCGATGGGCCTGGTCCTGCCGAACACCAACGCGCAGGCCCTGATGCGCACCCCGCACGCCGCCGGATCGGCGTCCGCGCTGCTGGGCACCTCCTCCTTCCTGGTCGGCGCGGTCGCCTCGCCGCTGGTCGGGATCGCGGGCGAGGACACGGCGGTGCCGATGGCGCTCGTGCAGGTCAGCTGCTCGCTGCTGGCGGTGGCCTGCTTCCTCGGCATGTGCCGGCCCTGGCGGACGCGGGAGCCCATGGCCGGGCCCGCGGCACCGGGCGCACCGGCGGAGGCCGGCGCGGGCTCCGGCGCGGGCTCCGAGCCGGGTTCCGGGGCGCCGTAAACTTCCCGGGTGAACGCCGCACCCGCCCCCACCACCGCCGAAACCCTCCGCAGCGCCCTCGCCGGGCTGCTCGACGGGCTCCCGCCGAAGCAGGCCTCGGCCGCCGTCGAGCGGCTGATCGCCAACTACCGGGGCGCCACCCCCACCGACGCCCCCGTGCTGCGCGACCGCTCCGACGTGGCGGCGTACGCGGCGTACCGGATGCCGGCCACCTTCGAAGCCGTACGGTCCGCCCTGGACGGGCTGGCGGAGGCCGCCCCCGACTGGACGCCGGGCTCGCACGTGGACGTGGGCGGCGGCACGGGCTCCGCGACCTGGGCCGTGGACGCGACCTGGGACGGGCCCCGCACGACGACGGTGCTGGACTGGGCGGAGCCGGCGCTGGCGCTCGGCAAGGAGCTGGCGGGCCGTTCGGCGTCGGCGGTGCTGCGCGCCGCCGAGTGGCGCCGGGCCGTCATCGGCAGCGGGATCGCCCTGCCGGACGCGGACCTGGTGACCGTGTCGTACGTACTCGGCGAACTGACCGAGCAGGCCCGCACGGCGGTCGTCGCCGAGGCGGCCCGCGCCGGGCGGGCCGTCGTCCTGGTCGAGCCGGGCACGCCGCAGGGCTACCTGCGCATCCGCGAGGCCCGCGAGCAGCTGCTCGCGGCCGGGATGACGGTGGCGGCGCCGTGCCCGCACGACGGGGCCTGCCCCATCGAGGTGGGGCAGGACTGGTGCCACTTCTCGGCGCGGGTCAGCCGCTCCTCGCTGCACCGGAAGGTCAAGGGCGGGTCCCTGCCGTACGAGGACGAGAAGTTCAGCTACGTCGCCGCGACGCGGTTCCCCGTGACGCCGGTCCCCTCCCGGATCACGCGCAAGCCGCAGATCCGGAAGGGGATGGTCCTGCTGGACCTGTGCGGTCCCGAGGAGGCGGGGCTGTCCCGGGCGACCGTGACCAAGCGCCACGGCGGCCTCTACAAGGCGGCCCGGGACGCGGAGTGGGGCGACGCCTGGCCGCCCGCCGCCTCCGACGCCGAGTAGGGCCTACGGCCTCAGCTCCTGGGTGCAGCACTTCACGCTGCCGCCGCCCTTGAGCAGTTCGCCCAGGTCCATCGGGACCGGCTCGAACCCGCGGTCGCGCAGCGGGGCCGGCAGTCCGGTCGCGCCCTGCGGGAGCAGGACGTGCCGCCCGTCGGAGACCGCGTTCAGGCCGAAGGCCGCCGCGTCCGCCTCCTCCACGATCAGGGCGTCCGGGAACAGCCGGCGCAGCACGGCCTGGCTGCCGGCGGAGAAGGCCGGCGGGTGGTACATGATCTCGTCGCCGTCGAGGACGCAGAGCGCCGTGTCCAGGTGGTAGTAGCGCGGGTCCACCAGGTCGAGGCCGATGACGGGGCGGCCGAAGAACTCCTGGGCCTCGTCGTGCGAGAGGGGGCTGGAGCGGAAGCCCCGGCCGGCCAGGATGTAGTCGGCGGTGACGGCGAAGTCCCCTTCGCCCTCGTTGACGTGCGAGGGCTCGTGGACGTCCGTGAAGCCGTGCGCGCGGAACCAGTCGAGGTGGATCTCCGCCTCGGCGGCGCGTTCCGGGTAGGCGAAGCGGGCGCCGAGCACCCGGCCGTCGACGACGAGGGCCCCGTTCGCGGCGAAGACCATGTCGGGCAGGCCGGGGTCGGGGACGAGGGTCTCGACGGTGTGCCCGAGGGAGAGGTAGCGGTCCCTCAGGTCTTCCCACTGGGCGAGTGCGAGGGGCAGGTCCACCGGTTTCGTGGGGTCCATCCACGGGTTGATGGAGTACGTGACCTTGAAGTGCGCGGGTGGGCACATCAGGTAGCGCCGGGGTGTGGCGTCTCTGCGCAAAGAAAGCTCCTCACGACTGTGACTACGGACTCACGGTGCTGTGCGTGTGTCGAGAGAATCGTCTCTCCTCGGGGGTGGCCGCGCAGTGAACTGATCGGGTGAATTACCACAACGGCCGGAAGACGAGACGTCTCGGACCGGCTTGGTACGTTGGGGCGGTGACCAAGACCCCTGATGCCACCCGCCGCAGCGACCGCTCCCGGCGCGCCATCCTCGACGCCTCCCTCGTGCTGGTCGGCGAGGTCGGCTACAACAAGCTGACCATCGAGGCCATCGCGGCCCGCGCGGGAGTCGGCAAGCAGACGATCTACCGGTGGTGGTCCTCCAAGGCCGAGGTGCTGCTGGACGCCTCGCTGGCGCTGGCCGGGGAGGCGGGCGCGGAGGCCGGCTGGACGGGCTTCCCGGACACCGGGGACCTGGCGGCGGACCTGAAGGCCGTACTGCGGGCCACGGTGGACGAGTTCGCCGACGCCCGGTACGAGGCCCCCGCGCGCGCCCTGACCGCGGCCGGGGCGACCGACCCGGAGCTGGGGGCCCGCTTCACCCAGCGGCTGCTGGAGCCGCAGCTCGCGCTGTACGAGGCCCGGTTGCGGTCGGCCCGGGACGCCGGGCAGCTCCCGGCGGGCACCGACCTGCGGCTGACGGTGGAGATGCTGTTGGGCCCGCTGACCTACCGGTGGCTGCTGCGGACCGCCCCGCTGGCGCACGGGTTCGCGGACGCGCTGGTGGACGTGGTGCTGGCGGGCGTGGGATACGTCACCGCCGGGCGGCCGGAGAGCCGCTGACACCGGCACGGCCGAGAACCATATGGCCTGATTGTGCCGTTATGTGGGGCACTCGTTCGGGGAGTCCCTCCGGGGGGTGCGGTCACTCGGCGCTCCCGATGGTGGGACCATGGAATGGTCTGCCGGGGCAACGGTGAGGTAGGGGATAGATGGGGTCTGAGTCCGGCCGCGTCAAACGCGGCGAGCTGAGCAGGATTTCCCAGTGGCTGCGCCGCCGCTCGAAACCCGCCCCCGAGGACCCCGGCAAGGAGCGCGAAGCGCTCCTGCTCGCCGTCGCCGCCGCCGGACTCCCCCTCGCCCCCGCCGCCCATCCCTCGGGGTACCGGTGTTCGTGCGACCGCATCGGCTGTCCCACGCCGGCCCGGCACCCCGTCTCCTTCGCCTGGCAGACCCAGTCGACCACCGACCGCGCGCAGATCGAGCGTTGGGCCCGCAACCAGCCCCACGCCAACTTCATCACCGCGACGGGCATGGTGCACGACGTCCTGGACGTCCCCCTGGAGGCCGGCCGCAGCGCGCTGGACCGCCTGCTGGCCGCGGGCATCGAGGTCGGCCCCGTCGCCGAGTCCGGCGGCACCGGCGACCAGGCCCGGATGCTCTTCTTCACGGCGACCCGCGGTACGCCGGAGGACGAGGACGAATGGTGGCCCTGCGAACTGGACTGCCACCCCGAGACGATGGACGAACACCCCGGCCTGCGCTGGCACTGCCGCGGCAGCTACGTCCTGCTCCCCCCGGCGGCCCTCCCGGGCGACCACGCGGTGACCTGGCTGCGCGACGTCCGCCACCCGCTCCCGGACCCGCTGACCCTCCTGGAAACCCTGACGGACGCCTGCGCCCAGTACGCGGGCGCACTGGACCAGACCCCGGCCGCGGCCGCCTGGCCCCCGGGCCACTAGCCCTTCGCCGCGCGGGGCTGGTTCCCCTACCCACCCTTCGCCCGTTCCCCGGGCTCCGCCCGGACCCCCTCCTGGGGGCTCCGCCCCCAGACCCCCGCGCCTCAAACGCCGGCGAGGCTGGAATTCGCTGCGCGAATCCAGCCCGCGCTGGGGGCCCCTCCCAGCGGTAGCTGGGGGAGTTTGAGCGCACCGGGCGCGGAGCGTCCGGTATCGGGGTCCGGGGCGGAGCCCCGGGGTCTTTCAGCCCCGCCTGGGGGCACCTCCCAGCGGTAGCTGGGGGAGATTGAGGCGCGGGTCAGGGGCAGCGCCCCTGGGAACGGTGGAAGGTCGGGTAGGGGACCTCGCCCCGCGCAGCGGCCCACCACCCGCACACACCCACCGGCAACGGCCACCCAAACCAACCCCGCCCAGGCCCCGACGGACGGAGTCCGGCGCAGCGGCGCGAAGCCGGGGAGGCCCCCAGGGGCCGAGCCGCGCGAGCGGCGCGTTAAAAGGTACCTGCGTAGCGGGCGCGGAGGGCCTCGGTGGCGGCGGCGACGGCTTCCGCCTCCGTGAGGCCCAGCCGGTGGGCCCGGTCCGCGAACGCCTGCGCGGCGGCCGCCGCCTCGCGCGAGGAGCCCTCCGCCGCCGCGACGAACGTCCCGTTCCGGCCGCGCGTCTCGATCAGCCCGTCGGCCTCCAGCGCCCGGTACGCCTTCGCGACGGTGTTCGCGGCCAGCCCCAGTTCCTCCGCCAGCCCCCGCACGGTCGGCAGCTTGTAGCCCGCCGGCAGTGCTCCCGACCGGGCCCGGTCCGCGATCTGCGCGCGCAGTTGTTCGTACGGGGCGGCCGAGCCGGCCGAGCCGTCGATCCTGATCCTGAGGTTGGTCGAGGTCACGGGCCGATTCTCCCCCATCCGGCCGGTAATTCGCAGGCGCCGCAGGGATCTCCGCCCGTAACGTCCGCCCCATGACCATCCACGTCCGCGCCGTCCGACCCGAAGACCTCCCGGCGGCCGAGGCCGTCGTACGGATCCGCCGCGCGGCACTGCCCTTCATGATCAGCACCCCCGTCGGCGTCGCCCATGAACTCACCTCCGCCCACCCGGAGAAGCACTACCGCCTGCTCCTCGCCGAGTCCCCCGACGGACGTCCCCTCGGCACCGCGCAGGCCGGGCTCGCGTACGACAGCCCGCAGCCGGGGCTGTCCTTCGTGAACGTCCACGTCGACCCCGCGCACCAGGGCCTCGGCGCCGGGACCGCGCTGCTGCGCGCCGCCGAGGAGCACCTCGCGGTGCGGGGCGCGGTGGACGCGTACGCCTGGGTGCTGGACGGGCCCGCGCACCGGGGCTTCGCCGAGCGGCACGGCTACCGCCCCAGCCGCAGCGCGCACTTCCTGCGGCTGGACCTGGCGGCGGGCACCCTGCCGCCGCTGCCGGGGGAGCTGCCGGCCGGGGTGGAGCTGCGGCCCGGGTCGGCCTTCGCCGCCGACCCGCGCCCGCTGTACGAGGCCGACGCCGAGGTGACGGCCGACGAGCCGGGCGACGTGCCGATCGAGCTGGACGACTACGAGGACTGGCTGGACACCGTCTGGCACGAGCCGACCCTGGACCACGAGCTGACGACGGTCGTCCTCGTCGACGGGGCCGTGGCGGCCTTCACCGCGGCGCGGACGGACGGCGCGACCCGCTACGGCACGGCGATGACCGGCACCCGGCGCGCCTTCCGCGGCCGCGGGCTGGCCAAGCTCGCCAAGACCGACTCGCTGCACCGGGCCCGCGCGGCCGGGTACACCGAGGCCTTCACCGGCAACGACGCCGGGAACAGCCCGATGCTCGCGATCAACGAGTGGTTCGGGTACGAGACCTGCGCGACCGAGACGCGCTTCACCAAGCAGCTGGGAGCCTCCCGATGACCGTGTCCTGGACCGTGACCCTGACCAAGGCCGGCCGCACCAAGATCAGCTACCCGGCGGCGCAGCTCGCCGACGACGGGGACCGGATCTCGGTGCGCGCGCCCTGGGCGGCCGAGGGGGTGAAGGACTTCGGGTTCGTCCGCTTCGAGCCGGGCGACGTGTTCGTGGAGCACTTCTGGCGGACCCGCTGGTACGCGGTCAAGGAGGTGTGGACCGGTGGGGGCGTCCTCAAGGGCTGGTACTGCGACGTGACGCGGCCCGCCGTGGTCCGCGGCGGCGAGATCGTGGTCGACGACCTGGACCTCGACCTGTGGGTGTCCGCGGACGGGGAGTCCGTACTGCGGCTGGACGAGGACGAGTTCGCGGCGAGCGGGCTGGCCGCGCGGGACCCGGAGGCGGCGGCCCGGGCCGTACGGGCACTGGACTCCCTGGAGGAGCGTGCCCGCACGGCGGAGGGGCTCGCCGGGCTCCTCGCATAGGCGTCGGCGGGGGCGTTTCTGTGGGCCCGCTTAGGCCTTCCTTAAGCGGACCCTAAGGATCCCCTCCCGGGGCCCCATCCGGGCCGGACGGGCTTTTCCGCGGGCTAGCTTGGCGGGGCCAGGGAGGGCCGCCGGCCGGTTCCGCTGGCGCTCCCCCGCCTTGCGCCCGAAGGAGATCCACCCATGTCCGCACGCCGTTCCCGTACCGCCGCCCGTATCGCCGCCGCCGGTCTGGCCCCGCTCGCGGTGGCCGCGTACGCCGCCGGGCCGGCGGCCGCCCACGGGTCGATGACGGACCCGGTCAGCCGGGTGGCGGCCTGCTACGCGGAGGGTCCCGAGGCCCCGAAGTCGGCGGCGTGCAAGGCGGCCGTCACGGCGGCCGGGCCGCAGGCGTTCTACGACTGGAACGGGGTGAACATCGCCAACGCGGCCGGGCAGCACAAGTCGCTGATCCCGGACGGGCAGCTGTGCTCGGCGGGCAACGCCAAGTACAAGGGCCTGGACCTGGCCCGCGCCGACTGGCCGGCCTCCCCGATGACGGCCGGCGCGCACACCTTCCGGTACAAGGGGACCGCCCCGCACAAGGGCTCCTTCGAGCTGTACGTGACGAAGGACGGCTATGACCCGTCGAAGCCGCTGAAGTGGTCCGACCTGGAGCCGGCGCCGTTCGCGAAGGCCACCGACCCGGGCATGCAGAACGGCGACTACGTCTTCGGCGGCACGGTCCCGAAGAAGACCGGCCGCCATCTGATCTTCAGCATCTGGCAGCGCTCGGACAGCCCGGAGGCGTTCTACACCTGCTCGGACGTGGTCTTCGGCAAGGACGGCGGCGGCAGCGGTACGGCGCCCGGTACGGGGACCGCCCCGAGCGCGAAGCCGTCGGCCGGCTCCTCCGCCAAGCCCGTGGAGCCGCCCAAGGCGCCGACGGACCAGCAGATCTCCGACGGCTCGGGCAAGTCGACGATCGAGCACAACGGCCACGGGGACAACGACCCGAAGACGAACGGCCGGGCGGCCGCCTCCCCGATCGCCGCCGCCCCGGGCTCGGGCGAGGCCTCCGCCGCGTCCTCGCCGGCCGCCAATGCCAACGGCACCGGCACCGGCACCGGCACCGGCACCGGCGGGGACCTCGCCGCGACCGGCGGCAGCTCGGCGACCCCGCTGATCGCGGTCGCGGGGGCCGGGGCGCTCGCCGCCGGTGCGGCGGTGATGTTCGCGATGGCCCGCCGCCGCGCGACGGCCGGCCGGCACGGCCGCTGACGTCCGCCGGGGCGAGGGAGCGGTGGGACGATGGGGCCGGGGTGAGGGGCACTCGCCCCGCCCCGACCGGAGGACCGCAGGATCCGTGATGAACGCCCCCGACAGGAACACCTGGGAAGCCGCACTGGTGCGGCTCCTGGGCGACGTCCACACCCTCGCGAGGAGCGGCCCCAGGCTGCACGAGGACTGGGCCGAGGACGTTCTCGCCGTGATGGAGCGTTCGGTCGCCGACCCTCGGGGCTGGTCCGCACTGGATTGGCAGGCGGATGACGCGGTGCGGGAGGGCGGTCACCCCTTCCACCCGTTCCGTGCCGTGCCCGCCGAGGACGTCCGGGCCGGGCTCCGGCCGATCCAGGCCGGAGCCGCGGTGGGGCTGCTCGCCTCGCTCGCGCAGGAGTGGTTCTTCGAGGCCTCCCCGGTCCGGGCGCGGGAGGACCGCGACGCGGTGCTCGCGGACGCCCGGACCGTGCTGGACCGCTTCGGCCCCGGTGCGGCGTTCTGGACCTCCTCCGACCTCGCCCGCGCCTGCGACGCGCCCGACTTCCTGGCGCGGGACCTCGAAGGCGGCCACCCCTTCACCGGCTACATGATGGATCTGGGCCTGGTCGCGGTGTCCGCGGACGAGGTCGGCGTCTTCTGGTCGTTCAACGCGCTGTGAGGACGGCCCGCGCCCGGTCTCAGCCGAAGACCGAGGCGCAGGTGGTGCGTTCGGCGTTGGCCGGGTCGAGGGCGTTGAGCGCCTCGTGCCAGGCGATCCGGTCGGTCAGGCCGATGGCCACGTGCTCCGAGAGGTCCAGCGGGCACAGGTCCTGGAGTACGACGTTGCGGACGTCCGGCCCGTCCAGGAAGGCGCTCCGGTAGGGGGTGACCACCTCGTCGTACCTGGTGGCGATGACCGTGTACTTCACCCCGGGGACGGTGTCGCCGCCGGCGTTCAGCTTCTGCTGGAAGGCGGAGCCGGCGATCTGGTCGGCGAGTCCGGGGGTGGCGGTGCTGATCAGGTCCTCGGCTCCGGGGAAGTACGGGAGCAGCTGGGTGAGTCCGGACAGGGTGGTGCCGTGGTTGTCGGGGGCGAGGCCGACGAGGGCGTTGACCTTGGCGGCGCCGCCGAGGAACTTGAGGTAGTAGCGGGGCATCATGCCGCCCTGGGAGTGGCCGACCAGGTCGGCCTTGGCGGCGCCGGTGGAGGCGAGGACCTTGTCGACGAAGGCGTCGAGCTGGCCGGCGGACTTGTCGATGGGCCCGAGGCCGTTGAAGAAGGGCACGCCGGGCAGCTGGCCGTAGTCGAGGGAGTAGACGCAGTAGCCGCGGTGGACCAGGTAGGGGGCGAATCCGAGCCAGTTGTCGACGGAGTTCCCGAAGGTGCCGTGGACCAGGACGACGGGCCGGGGATGGGCGGCGGACGGCTTGCAGGACCAGTTGTTCCAGCCGCTGCTGGGGGCTGTCGCGGCCTGGGCGGCGCCGGTGGGGGCGACGAGGGCGGCTGCGGTGAGGGCGAGGACGGCCAGCGGGCGGAGCAGGCGTCTCCAGGGCAGCATCGTGTGATCTCCTTGCGGGTCAAGGGGAATGCGTGGGGGTTCGTCCCGTGATCCGGATCACAAGGGGGGCTGCTGTGGCTAAATTACGGTCCAGTAGCAAAACTTGGAAGTTACGCGTCGGTAAAAACTGGTGTGTCGAGCCTTCCTCCAGTCCCGCTCAGGAACAATGGACGCCCCCGGACACGGACTTGAGGTGAACCCGCGCCATGCAGAGGGCCCCCGGAGCCGGTACCGCCCTGGCCGCCCCGCCCGGACTGGCGGCCGATCCGCTGGTCGCCGCCGTCACGGAGGCCGCCGTACGCGTACTGGCGCCGGAGGCGGAGCGGACCGCCGTGAACGGGGTGCCGCGCACGCACCTGGACGCGCTCGCCGCGGCGGGCGCGTACGGGCTGATCGGATACGAACCGGATCCGGCCGGGGGATTGACCGCCCGCCAGGTGTTCCGGGAGGTGCACGAGGTACTGGCGGCGGTGGACCCCTCGACCTGGTTCGTGTGGACCCAGCACGTCCCGCTGGCCAAGGCCCTGCACCAGGCGGCCGGCCCGGCGGGCGACGCCCTGCGCGAGAGCCGGCTGCCGGACCTCGCCTCCGGGAAGACGCGCGCCACCGCGGGCTTCGCCTTCCTGCGCCACCCGCGCCCGCCCGTCACCGCCCGGCGGGTCCCGGGCGGATGGCGGCTCGACGGGCGGATGCCCTGGGTGACCGGATGGGACCTGGCCGACACCGTGTTCGCCGGCGCCGTCGGCCCCTCCGACGAGGCGGTCCTCGCCCTGGTCGACCGCACCGACAGCGGCCTGGGATCCGCCGAAGGGGCCCCGCTGTGGGCGATGGGCGGCACGCACACCGCCACCGTCGAGCTGCGCGACGTCCGCGTACCCGACGGGCGGGTGGTCGGGCTGCTGCCGCGGGCCGACTGGATCCGCGCCTACGACCTGGAGAACGCCGACGCGCAGCCCGCCGTCTTCGGCCAGCTGCGTGCCACCGCCGCCTTCCTCCTCCAGTCACCCCCGTACGAGGACCTCGGCCTGCGCCTCGCCGAGCGCACCGCCCGGCTGCGCGCCGAGGCCTACGCCCTGCGCGACGAGGTCCCGCGCGGGGAGCGCACCGGGGACCGCCTCACCCTGCGGGCCGCCGTCCTGGACCTGGCCGTCCGGGCGGCCGCGACCTGCGTGGCGGTGGCGGGCGGCCGGGCGATCCAGTACGGGCACACCGCCGGCCGGCTCTCCCGCGAGGCCCAGTTCCACCTGATCCAGGCCCAGACCACCCCGCTGCGCGCGGAGACGGCCCGGCTGATGCTCGACGGGATCTGAGCGCCGCCGTACCGGGCCCGCGACCGACGCCGGGCGGACCGTGCCGGGCCCGAACCGGGCGTTGGCGCGGTCGACGGCCGCCTCCACCGTCAGCCGGGACTCGCGGACCGGGTCCAGCGTGAGCTGGCGGGTCACGCCCTCCGCGGCCGTGAGGTCCTCCGCGCGCAGCACCATCCCGGTCAGCCGGGCCCGTTGCAGGCCGGCCGCGTCCATCAGGCGGTACGCGAGGGTGCGCAGGTCCTCGTCGTGGGCGGAGGGCTCCGCCAGCCGCCGGGACCGTTCCCACCGGGTGCCGCCCGCGAACTGCAGGGTCAGCGACAGGGACCGGGCGGCCTGGCGGCGTCCGCGCAGCTGCGCGCCGAGCCGGACCACGAGGCCGAGCAGCTCGGCGCGGGCGTGCGGGCCGTCCAGCTCCTGGCGGGTGAACCCGGTGCGGACGGCGGCCGAGGAGGGCAGGTCGCGCGGGGTGACCGGGCGCGGGTCGATCCCGCGGGCCCGCTCGGCCGCGAGCCGGCCGGCCCGTTTGCCGAGGATCCGCTCGACGACCCCGGGCGGGACGTGGGTGAGCGCCCCGACGGTGTGCAGCCCGTACCGGCGCAGCGCGTCGGCCTGCCGGGAGCCGAGCCCGTACAGCCGTTCCACCGGGAGCGGGTCCAGGAAGCCGGCCACCGCCTCTCCGGGCACGGCCAGCACCCCGCCGGGCCCCTCGATCCGGGCGGACGCCATGGACGC
Source organism: Streptomyces sp. NPDC004126 (assembly GCF_050275515.1). Lineage (NCBI taxonomy): Bacteria > Bacillati > Actinomycetota > Actinomycetes > Kitasatosporales > Streptomycetaceae > Streptomyces > Streptomyces sp. NPDC004126. The sequence goes on from NZ_JBNNPF010000012.1 coordinate 147,465, forward strand.
CACCGCCCAGGTGGCGGCGACCCCGATCCGGACGTCGGTGCCCAGCCGGGCCACCGCGCGCAGCCGGACGACTTCGGCGATGCGGGCCGGGCCGGCGCCGAAGTACCGCTGGGCGCCGCGGACCTGGACCAGTGCGGCGCGCGGCGGCAGGGCCTGGACCAGCGGGGAGAACTCGCGCAGCAGCTCCAGCACCTCGCGGTAGCCCTCCCCGGACAGGGTGGGGGCGCAGCGGACGTGCAGCACGCCGGCCGCACCGGCGGTGCTCGCCCCGGCCGTGCCCGCCCCGGCGGTGCTCGTCGAGGCGGTGCTCATCCCGCGCTCCCCGGGCTGGAGTGCCACAGCTTGCGGCCGGTGGCGGCGCGCTCCCCGGGCGGCTGGAGGTCGGCCCAGGGGTTCATCTCGTAGCCGGTGGGGAGGTGGATGCGGCGGCGGGTGCCGGCCGCGTCCCCGGTGCCGTCCCCGGCCAGGGGTTCGGCGAGCCGGGCCGTGACCGCCTCCAGGCCGCTGTGCGCGCGCAGTTCGGCCAGCTCGGCGAGGTTCCAGGCGGCGGCCCCGACCACGCTCAGGCTCTGCGGGCCGCGCCGCTGCACGACTCCCCGTACGAGCAGCAGGAAGGAGTGGAAGACGGTGTGCGCGCACGCCTCCTGGCTGTCGTCGAAGAAGGCCAGGTCGACCAGGCCGGTGCCGTCGTCGAGGGTGGTGAAGATGACGCGGCGGCCGGAGCGGATCGGCGGGGTCTGGGTGGCCGCCTTGGCGCCCGCGACGAGGACGGTCCGCCCGTGCCCGGTGTCCCGCAGGCGGGCGGCCGGGGTCACGCCCAGCTCGGCGAGGAAGGCGTGGTGGTCGTCCATCAGGTGGCGGGAGGCGTCCATGCCGAGGACGCCGAGTTCGGCGCTGAGCCGTTCGGCGTCGGTCAGGTCGGGCAGCCCGACGGGGGCGGTGGAACGGCCCCTGCCGAGGGGCAGTTGGGCCGCTCCCCCGGCGCCTGCGGTGCGCTGGGCGCCGTGCAGTTCCGTCAAGTGGAGCAGCAGGTCGCGCCGGTTGGCGCCGAACGCGTCCAACGCGCCGACCTGGGCGAGACGTTCGGCGACCGGGCGGCCCGGGTGGGCGCGGTCCCAGAAGTCGCGCAGGGAGGCGTACGGCTGTCCGGCCTCGATCCGGCGGGCCTCGGCCTCGCTGATGCCGTGGACGTCGGACAGGGCGAGCCGCAGCCCCCACCGCTCCGGACCATCGGACACCAGTTCGATGCGGTGGGCGACCGCCGACCGGTTCACGTCCAGCGGCAGCACCGGCACCCCCCGCCGCCGGGCGTCCGCCAGCAGCAGCCGCTTCGGGTACATCCCGGGGTCGTGGGTGAGCAGCCCCGCGTAGAAGGCCGCCGGGTGGTGGGTCTTGAGCCACGCCGACTGGTAGGTGGGCACGGCGAAGGCCACGGCGTGCGCCTTGCAGAAGCCGTAGCTGCCGAAGGCCTCGACGATCTCCCAGGTCCGGGCGACCACCTCGGGCGCGTAGCCGCGCCCGGCGGCCGTCGCCGCGAACCAGGCCCTGATCCGGCCCTGGGACTCCGGGTCGGAGAGCCCGCGCCGCACCCGGTCGGCCTCGTCGCGGCCGCAGCCGGTCATGACGTGCACGATCTCGATGATCTGCTCGTGGAAGACCACCACCCCGTAGGTCTCGCGCAGCGCGTCGGCCAGGTCCGGGTGCGGGAAGCGGACCGGGGCCCGCCCGTGCCGGGCCTCGACGAAGGGGCGCACCATGTCGGCGGCGACCGGGCCGGGCCGGAAGAGGGAGATGTCGACGACCAGGTCGTGGAAGGAGTCGGGCTGGAGCCGGCCCACCAGGTCGCGCTGTCCGGGGGACTCGATCTGGAAGCAGCCCAGCGTCTGGGCGGAGCGGATCAGTTCGTACGTCGGCCCGTCGCCCGGGGGGACCTGCGCGGGGTCGTCGAGGTCGAGGTCGAGGCCCGTCGCCCGCTTGAGCTCGGTGACCGCGTGCGCCATCGCGGACTGCATGCGCACGCCCAGCACGTCGAGTTTGAGCAGGCCGAGGTCCTCCACGTCGTCCTTGTCGAACTGGGACATGGGGAAGCCCTCGCCGCTGGTGGGGACCACCGGGGTGCGGGCGAGCAGCGAGGCGTCGGAGAGCAGGACCCCGCACGGGTGCATGGCGGTCCCGCGCGGCAGCGCGTCGAGCGCCTCGACGAGGTCCCACAGCCGCCCGTGCTCCTCCGCCCGCGCCTCGCGCACCTCGCGGAGTTCGGGCAGTTCGGCCAGGGCGGCGCGGGCGTCGCGGGCCCGGATGTGCGGGAAGGCCTTGGCGAGCCGGTCGACGGCGGCCGGGTCCATGGACAGGGCGGCGCCGACGTCGCGGACGGCGTGGCGGACCCGGTAGGTCTCGGGCATGGCGACGGTGGCGACGCGCTCGGTGCCGAAGCGGCCGATGATCCGGCGGTAGACCTCCAGCCGGCGGGCGGATTCCACGTCGATGTCGATGTCGGGCAGCACGCGGCGGCGCTTGGACAGGAACCGCTCCATCAGCAGGCCGTGCTCGACGGGGTCGGCGTGCGCGATGCCGAGGAGGTGGTTGACGAGGGAGCCCGCGCCGGAGCCGCGCGCGGCCACCCGGATGCCCATCTCCCGTACGTCGTCCACGACCTGGGCGACCGTCAGGAAGTAGGAGGCGTAGCCGTGGTGGGCGATGACGTCGAGCTCCTCCTCCATCCGGTCCCAGTACGCGCGCCGCCCGGCGTAGCCGCGCAGCACCATGCCGGCCGAGGCGCGGGAGGCGAGCACCCGCTGGGCGGTGCGGCGGGCGGCGCCGACGAGGCGGGCCTCGGGGAAGTGCACGGAGCCGATGCCGAGGTCGTCCTCGGGGTCCACGGAGCAGGCCCCGGCGGTCTCCCGGGTCCGGGCGAGCAGCCGGCGGGCGTCGGCGGCGCGCAGTCCGGCCGCCTCGGCGATCCGCTCGGCGGTCTCGGTCATGGCGGCGGGGTCCTTGAGCCACCGCTCGCCGCTGTCGCGGGTGGTGCGGGGGCCGAGGGGGACGAGCCTGCGGGCGGCGTCGAGGACGTCGGCCACGGGGCCCTGGCCGGGGTCGGCGTACCGGACGGCGTTGGTCAGCACGGCCGTGACGCCCTGCTCGGCGGCGAAGCCGACGGTACGGGCGGCCAGGCGCAGCGAGCCGGGGCCGGTGCCGGTGCGGCCGTGGTGGACGGCCTCCAGGCGCAGGGCGTCGCCGTAGACCTCCCGCCAGGGCGCGAGCAGCCGCGCGGCCCGGTCGGGGCGTCCGGCGGCGAGCGCCCGCCCCACCTCGGACCCGGGCCCGAGCAGCACGAACACCCCTTCCCCGCGCAACGCCTCCCACGACAGCCCCTGCGCTCCGGCGGCACCGGAACCCGGCCCCGCGAACCGGCCGGGGCCGTCGAAGCCGCCCGGCACCACGAGCCCGTCGCCGCCGGGGGCCCCGTCGGGGGCGCCATCGGGGGTGGCGGCCCCGGCCCCGCTCCCCTCCCCCCGCCCGGCCAGGGCGGAGGCGGCGGTGACCATCCGGCACAGTTCCGCCCAGCCGGCGGCCCCGTCCCGGGCCAGGAAGAGCGCACGCGGGGCGGACTCGTCCACGAAGGCCCCGCCCCTGACGGGGGTGCGCCTGCGGTACGAGGCCTCGCCGGCCGGGCCTGCGGGAGGAACGGCCGGGTCCGCGGGGGGAACGGCCAGGTCCACGCCGAACAGCGGCCGGATCCCGGCCGCGGCGGCCGCCTTCGCGAACCGCACCGCGCCCGCGAGGCTGTCGCGGTCGGTGAGGGCGAGGGCGTCCATGCCCCGCTCGGCGGCCCGTTCCGCCAGCCGCTCCGGGTGCGAGGCCCCGTACCGCACGGAGAACCCCGAAACGGTGTGCAGATGCGTAAAACCAGGCACCCGCGGCCTCCTGCTTCGCTCGACCTTCGACCTCCCCCTTCTCCACCATAGAGCAATTCGAATATCCGTGCGAAACACTTGTTCGATCATCCATTCGGGCCTCCCCTGCTGCGCCGGACCCCCGGCGCGCCGAGCGTGGGCACCATGACCCACCCCACCGAGAGCAGCGGTTTCCTCGCCGAGATCAAGGACGCCGTGACCGCCCGGGCAGCCCTGCTGGTCTTGGGGGTGCTGGCCCTCCAGCTGGCGTTCATCACCTCCTACATCGGGGCCTTCCACCACCCGAAGCCCAGCGAGATCCCGATCGCGGTGGCCGCCCCCGCCGAGGCCCTCGCCGCGCGGACGGCGAAGGCGCTCGACGACCTGCCCGGCGGGCCGCTCGACCCGCGCGCGGTCGAGGACGAGGCGGCGGCGCTCGCGCAGATCCGGAACCGCGACGTGGACGGCGCCCTGGTCGTCGACCCGGCCGGAACCACCGACCGGCTGCTGGTCGCGAGCGGCGCCGGGGCCTCGCTCTCCCAGGCCCTGGAGCAGATCGTCGGCCTGGCCGAGAAGGCGCAGGGCCGCACGGTCCGGGTCGTCGACGTGGCCCCCGCCGACCGGGGCGACAGCCGCGGTCTGAGCTCCTTCTACCTGGTGGTCGGCTGGTGCGTGGGCGGCTACCTGTGCGCCGCGATCCTCGCGATCAGCGCCGGCGCCCGGCCCGCCAACATGCACCGCGCGGTCATCCGGCTCGGCGCGCTGCTCCTGTACTCGATCGCCGCCGGGCTCCTCGGAGCGGTCATCGCCGGCCCGGTGCTGGGTGCGCTGCCCGGCCCGCTCATGGCCCTGTGGGGGCTGGGCACCCTGGTGGTCTTCGCCGTCGGCGCGCTCACCCTGGCCCTCCAGGGGGTCGCCGGCGTGGTCGGCATCGGCCTGGCCATCCTGGTGGTCGTGGTGTTCGGCAACCCGAGTGCCGGCGGCGCCTACCCGTACCCGCTGCTGCCGCCGTTCTGGCGGGCGATCGGCCCGGCCCTGCCGCCGGGCGCCGGTACGTACGCCGCGCGCTCCATCGCGTACTTCAAGGGCAACGGCGCGGGCGGGCCCATGCTGGTGCTGGCCGCCTGGGCGGTGGCCGGCTCCGTGATCACCCTGGCCTGCGGCGTCATGCGCCGCGGCCGCCCCGGAGCCGCGGTGGGCAGCGGCCTCCCCGACGACGCCCCGTCCGTCCCCCGCTTCACCGGGACGTGACCACCACCCCGGCGGCCGGGAACCACCGCCCACCGCGCACCCGCCGGCGGTGGTGACCCGCGCGGCTGCTCAGGCCCGGTGGACGACCTCGCCCGCCACCACCACCGTCTCGGCCACCGTGCCGGGGATGGACTCCGGGGCGATCCGCAGGATGTCGCGGGACAGCACCACGAAGTCGGCGGCCTTGCCGACCGTGAGCGAACCCCGCTCCCCCTCCAGGAAGTTGGCGTGGGCGGAGCCCATCGTGTAGCCGTGGACCGCCGTCTCCACGTCCACCGTCTCCTCCGGCCGCCAGGGTTCGCCGCCGCCCAGGGGACGGCGGGTGACCGCGGTGTAGATGCCGATCATCGGGTCCATCTCGGCGACGTTCCAGTCGCTGGAGAAGGCCAGCACCGCCCCCGCCCCGTGCAGGCTCCGCATCGGCCAGGCCTTGTGCCAGCGCTCCTCGCCCACGTTCTCGGCCCAGTCCTGGCCCGGACCGGCGATCTCGGGCGCGCAGTGCCTCGGCTGCATGCAGGCGACCACGCCCAGCTCCGCGAAGCGGGGCACGTCCTCGGGGTCGAGGCATTCCACGTGGACGACCTGGTGGCGGGCGTCGCGCGGGCCGTTCACCGCCCGGGCGTGCGCGACGGCGTCGAGGACGGTGCGGATGCCCCGGTCGCCGGTGGCGTGCACGAAGCACTGGAAGCCCTTCGCGTCCAGCTTCGCCAGCAGCTCCGCGAACTCCTCCGCCGGGTAGAAGGTCTCGCCGCGGTGGTGCCCGCAGCCGGTGTACGGCTCCAGCAGGGCGGCCGTACGGGGTTCCACGACGTCGTCGATGTACAGCTTGAGCGGGCCGACCCGCAGCCGGTCGTCCGCGAAGCGGCGGGCCGCGTCGGCGAACTCGTCGAGGTCGGCGTCGCCGGTGCCGCGCGGGTGGAACAGCGCCGCGACGATCCGGGAGCGCAGCCGCCCCTCGGCCCGGGCCCGTTCGAAGAGTTCGAGGTCGTCGAGGGAGTTCTGCGGCTCGACCACCGTGGTGATGCCGAAGCCGATGGCGTCGTCGAGGCTCTTGGCGAGCCGCCCGTACTGCCGGTCCGGCGACGCCCACGGCACGCCGAGCTCGCGCAGCGCCCGGTGGCCCGCGCGGGAGAGCCCCTTGACGGCGAAGTCGGTGACGAAGCCGGTGGGCTCACCGGTCTCCGGGTCGGTCGCGGCCGTGCCGAAGGGCAGGTCGGTGCGGTCGCGGCCGACGCCGAGGCGGCGCAGGGCGGCCGTGTTCAGCCAGGCGGTGTGGACGTCGTACGAGAGCACGATCGCCGGTACGTCCCCGGTGACCGGGTCGAGGTCGGCGGCGCACGGCATCCGGCCGCCCGGGATGGCGGAGTAGTCGAAGGCCTCGGCCTCGATCCACTCGGCGCCCGGGTGCTCGGCCCGCCAGGCCCGGATCCGCTCGTGGATGCCCTCCAGGGTGCGCACCCCGGCGAGCTGGACGCAGGCGTCGTCGGAGCCGAGCCGGACGTGGTTGTGGGCGTCGATGAACCCGGGCAGGACCAGCTTCCCGGCGGCGTCGATCCGCTCCGTGTCCGGCCCGGCCCAGGCGGCTGCCTCGCGGTCGGGGCCGACCCACACGATGCGGCCGTCGCGCACGGCGAGGGCCTCGGCCTCGGGCAGGTCCGGGTCCACGGTGTGGATGCGGGCTCCGGTGAGCAGCAGGTCGGCGGGGTGGTTCGCGGTCACGGGTGGTGCTCCTGTCGCGGGGGTGGGAGGGGTCAGGCCGCGGCCGGGACGGCGGCGGGGGTCCGGCGGTACAGGGCCGCGTAGGCGAGGCCGGAGACGACCGAGCCGAGGAGGGTGAGGTCGGCTCCGCCCAGCGGTGCCACGAGCGGGCCGGTCCACAGCTCGGAGTCGCAGGTCAGGGCGGCGAAGACGATGCCGGCGAGGAGGGCGGCCAGGCCGGCCGGGTGGTAGCCGGAGCGGTACCAGTAGGCGCTGTCGGGGCCGGTGGTGTGCAGGGCGTGGCCGTCGTAGCGGCAGCGGCGCAGCAGCATGTCGGCGAGGAAGACCCCGCCCCAGGGCGCGAAGACGATGATCAGGAGCGAGAGGAAGGAGGTCAGCGCGCTGGTGAAGTCGGTGAGGAAGAGCGCGGCGAGGGAGCCGGCTCCGGTGATGGCGGCGCTGACGACGATGGCCTTGGCGCGGGTCCACGGGATGCCGAGGACCTGGAGGTTCAGGCTGGACGAGTAGAGGGTGATGATCGAGTTGGTGACGGAGCCGCCCAGGACGAGGGCCAGGAACAGCGGCTGGAACCAGCCGGGCAGCAGGCTCTCGGTGCCGGCGACGGCGTCGGTCATGTCGGTCCGCGTCGCGGCGGCGACGCCCGCGACGCCGAGGGCGACGGAGGAGAGGAAGCCGCCGAGGGCCCCGTACCAGGTGATCGACTTCAGCGAGGTGGTGCGGGGCAGGTAGCGGGTGTAGTCGGCGGGCATCGGGAGGTACGAGAAGGGGGCCGCCAGCATGATCACGAACGCCAGGCTCCAGCCGGAGGCGCCGGGCACGGTGGTCGCGGGGGCGGCCGTGTCGGCGCCGGGGAGCAGGAAGGCGAGCAGGGCGGCGAAGCCGGCGGCGAGGACGTAGGCCATCCAGCGTTCGGCGAACTGGACGGTGGCGTGGCCCCACATGGCCACGACGAAGGTCAGGGCGAGGGTGACGAAGAGGGCGGCGGCCCGGGCGGGGGTGCCGTGGAGCAGGCCCAGGTCCTCCAGGAAGACCTCCAGGGCGAGGGTGCCGACGACGGTGTTGAGGATGGTGTAGCCGATGCCGACGAGCCAGTTGAGGACTCCGGCGGGGAGGTTGCCCCGGACGCCGAAGGCGGCGCGGGAGATGACCAGGGTGGCGGTGCCGGTGCGGATGCCGGACAGTCCGGCGGCGCTGATGGCGAAGAAGGCCAGTCCGCTGATCACGACCACGGCGGTGGCCTGCCAGAAGGTGAGGCCGAAGGCGACGGCCAGGGCCCCGTTGATCACGTAGGTGAAGGTCAGGTTGGAGCCGAACCAGAGCCAGAAGAGGTCACGGGCGCTGCCGTGCCGTTCGGCGTCCGGGATCGGATCGATGCCGCGCGTCTCGACTCTGAAGATCTCGTCACTCATCGTGCACGCACCTTGATCTTGAATGGCGTTCTAAGTTCTTGAATGGCATTCAAGATGAGGGGTGCGTCCGACCCCCGTCAAGACCCTGTCCGGGATAAGGTCGGTCCACGAAGATCGGGAGGCGGCAGCGGTGGCAGGAGCGGCACGGCGGCGCGACGGGCAGATCGCCCAGGAGCGGATGCTGGAAGAGGCCATGACGGCGATCGCCGAGGACGGGCTCGCCGCACTGACCATGTCCAAGCTCGCCGACCGCCTCGGCACCAGCGGCGGCCACATCCTGTACTACTACGGCAGCAAGGACCGGCTGCTGCTGGAGGCGCTGCGCTGGAGCGAGGAACAGCTCGCGGCCGAACGCGCGGCCCTGCTGCGCCGCCGGGTCACGGCCGCCCGCAAGCTGGAGCTCTTCCTGGAGCTGTACCTGCCCCGGGGCCCCCGCGACCCGCGCTGGACCCTGTGGATCGAGCTGTGGGCCCGTACGCCGTCCAACGAGGACCTGCGCACCGCCCAGGAGGAGATCGACGCGGGCTGGCACGCGGACCTGGGGGCGCTGCTGGCCAAGGGCGTGGAGCAGGGCCGGTTCGCGCCGACCGACACGGCCGCCCGGGCCTCGGAGCTGCTCGCCCTTCTCGACGGGCTGAGCACCCGGGTGGTGCTGGGCCAGCGGGACGCGGACCGGGCGCGGGCCCTGGAGCGGGCGCGCTCGGCGGCGGCCCTGCTGGTCGAGCACCGCTGAGCCCCCGGACGGGGTCCGGGGGCACGGTGTGCCGCGGGGCGGCCGGGGTGTCCGGGGCGGCTACGCGCCGTAGTAGGCGCGGCGCATCAGCTGCTCCATGTCCTCGATCATCGGCATCCGCGGGTTCGCGGGGGCGCACTGGTCGGCGTACGCGTTCACGGCCTGGACGGGGAGGGCCTCGATGAACGCCCGCTCGTCCACGCCCTGTTCCGCGAAGGAGGCGGGGATCCCGCACTCGGCGCGCAGTTCCTCGACCGCCCGGGCGTAGGACTCCACGCCCTCGGCCGGGGTGGCCGCCGGCAGGCCGAGCGTCCTGGCGATCTCCTGGTAGCGCTCCGGCGCCCGGTAGACCTCGGCCTTCGGCCAGGGGGTGGCCTTGTGGGTGACCGTGCCGTTGTGGCGGATCACGTGCGGCAGCAGGATCGCGTTGGTGCGTCCGTGGGCCACGTGGAAGGTGTTGCCCAGGGTGTGGGCCATGGCGTGCACCAGGCCCAGGAAGGCGTTGGCGAAGGCCATGCCCGCCACCGTGGAGGCGTTGTGCATCTTCTCGCGGGCCTCGGGGTCGCCCGGCCCGTCGGCCACGCACCGCGCGAGGTTGCCGAAGACCAGCCTGATCGCCTGGAGGCACAGCCCGTCGGTGTAGTCGTTGGCGTACGCGGACACGTAGGCCTCGGTGGCGTGGGTGAGGGCGTCGAAGCCGGAGTCGGCCGTCACGTCCGGGGGCAGGTTCATCGGCAGGACCGGGTCGACGATGGCCACGTGCGGGGTCAGCGCGTAGTCGGCGAGCGGGTACTTCCGGGCCGCGGCCGGGTCGGAGATGACGGCGAACGGGGTGACCTCGGAGCCGGTGCCGGACGTCGTCGGAACGGCGACGAGCTTCGCCTTCTCTCCGAGCGAGGGGAAGGTGTAGGCGCGCTTGCGGATGTCGAAGAACTTCTCCTTCGTGTCCCCGAACTCCACCTCGGGGCGCTCGTACATCAGCCACATGATCTTCGCGGCGTCCATCGGGGAGCCGCCGCCGAGGGCGATGATCGTGTCGGGCCGGAAGTCGCGCATCAGCGCGGCGCCCGCCCGTACGGTCGACAGCTCCGGGTTGGGCTCGACGTCGTCGATGACCTGGACCGTGACGCCGCCCGGGCGCGCCTGGAGGATGTCGGTGACCTTCCGCACGTGTCCGAGGGCGACCATGGTCTTGTCGGTGACGATCGAGACCCGGCCGATGCCCTCCATCTCGCCGAGGTAGCGGATGGCGCCGCGCTCGAAGTAGATCTTCGGCGGGACCTTGAACCACTGCATGTTGGTGTTGCGCCGTCCGATCCGCTTGATGTTGACCAGGTTGACCGCGGTGACGTTGCCGGAGACCGAGTTGTGTCCGTACGAGCCGCAGCCGAGGGTGAGCGAGGGGAGGAAGGCGTTGTAGACGTCGCCGATGCCGCCGAAGGTGGACGGCGAGTTGGCGATGACCCTGATCGCCTTGACCCGCTTGCCGAACTCCTCGACCAGCCCCTCGTCCTCGGCGTGTACGGCGGCGCTGTGGCCCAGTCCGTGGAACTCGACCATCGCGGCGGCCAGTTCGATGCCGTGCTCGGTGTCGGCGGCCTTCAGCGCGGCGAGGATCGGGGAGAGCTTCTCGCGGGTCAGCGGCTCGCGCTCGCCGACCTCGGCACACTCGGCGAGCAGGATCGAGGTGCCCTCGGGGACGGTGAAGCCGGCCTGTCCGGCGATCCAGCCCGCGGACTTGCCGACGACCGCCGCGTTCAGCTTCGCGCCGGAGCAGTTCGCGGCGCGGGCCGTCGTACCGAAGACGTACTCCTCCAGCTTGGTCTTCTCGGCGGCGGTCAGCACGTGCGCGCCGAGCCTCTCGAACTCGGCCATGCCCTGCTCGTAGATCTCGGCGTCGAGGATGACGGCCTGTTCGGAGGCGCAGATCATGCCGTTGTCGAAGGCCTTGGAGAGCACGATGTCGTGGACCGCGCGGCCCAGCTTGGCGCTCTTGTGGACGTACGCGGGGACGTTGCCCGCGCCGACGCCCAGGGCCGGCTTCCCGCAGGAGTAGGCGGCCTTGACCATGGCGTTGCCGCCGGTGGCGAGGATGGTGGAGACGTCCGGGTGGTTCATCAGGGCGGCGGTGGCCTCCATGGAGGGCTCGGCGACCCACTGGACGCAGTTCTCCGGGGCGCCCGCGGCGACGGCGGCGTCGCGCACGGTCCGTGCGGCCTCGGCGGAGCAGTTCTGCGCGGAGGGGTGGAAGGCGAAGACGATCGGGTTGCGCGTCTTCAGGGCGATCAGGGCCTTGAAGACGGTGGTGGAGGTGGGGTTGGTGACCGGGGTCATCGCGCAGACGACACCGACGGGTTCGGCGATCTCGGTGATGCCGTTCAGCTCGTCGCGGCGGACGACGCCGGCGGTCTTCAGCCCGCGCATCGAGTTCACGACGTGCTCGCAGGCGAAGAGGTTCTTCACCGCCTTGTCCTCGAAGAGGCCCCGGCCGGTCTCCTCCACGGCGAGCCGGGCGAGTTCGCCGTGCCGGCCCAGGGCCGCCAGCGACGCCTTCCTGACGATGTGGTCCACCTGCTCCTGATCGAGCGACTCGAACCGGCGGAGCGCCTCCAGCGCCCCTTCGACCAGCGCGTCCACCATCTCGTCGGCCTGCATGGCGGGAACTCCTTCGATGGGAAATCCTGATGGCTCAATTCGACACCCAAAAGCGGAAGCAACCTTGCCGAAAAGGGCCTTTCCGGGTAGGCCGAAAGCCCCTCGCCACCCGCACCGGGCCTCGCGATCACGCCACTGAGCTGCGGAAACACCGGAGGACGAAATACCCGTGTGCGCTTGTGAAAACTTTCACAAGAATTTCCCTCCCTGTGCGCCCTACCGCGCTCCCCCACCGGGGAGCACAATCGGCCTGACTGCCCGAGCCTGACGTGAGGGAGGGAGCGCGTGCGCAAAGAGGTGCGCACCGCGGACGGCCGCGTTCTGACGGCGGAGCGGTGGGGCGACCCGGACGGCAGGCCCGTCTTCCTGCTCCACGGGATGCCCGGCAGCAGGCTCGGCCCGGCCCCCCGCGGCATGGTCCTCTACCAGCGGCGGACACAGCTCATCGCCTACGACCGGCCCGGCTACGGCGGCTCCGGACGCCACCCGGGCCGCTCCGTCGCCGACGTGGCCCACGACGTGGCCGCCGTCGCCGACGCCTTCGGGCTGGACACCTTCGCCGTGGCCGGCCGCTCGGGCGGCGCCCCCGGCGCCCTGGCCTGCGCCGCCCTGCTGCCGGAGCGGGTGACGCGGACCGCGGCCCTGGTGCCCCTCGCGCCCCGGGACGCGGAGGACCTGGACTGGTTCGCCGGTATGGCCGCCTCGAACGTACGGGAGTACACCACCGCCACCGACGACCCGGACGAGCTCGCGGCCCGGCTCATCCCGCGCGCCGCCGGCATCGCCCGGGACCCCGGCCGGCTCCTGGACGAGCTGCGCCGGGAGCTGACCGCGAGCGACCGCATGATCGTCTCGGACGCGGGCCTGCGGTCGATGCTGCTGCGCAACTACCGCGAGGGCGTGCGCACTTCGGCCTACGGCTGGATCGACGACATCCTCGCCTTCAGCAGCCCCTGGGGCTTCGACCCCGCCGACATCCGCTGCCCCGTACTGATCTGGCACGGGGAGCTCGACGTCTTCTCCCCCGTGGGCCACGCGCGCTGGCTGGGCCGCCGCATCCCCGGCGCCACCACCGCCATCGACCCGGCCGCCGCCCACTTCGCGGCCCTGCGCGCACTGCCCGACGTCCTCGCCTGGCTGCTCCGCGAACCCCTGGGGGAACAGCAGCCGGCGTAGCCCCTCGGGGCCCGCGCGTCCCACGGGAAACGGATCCGCCGTCGCAGTCGGACGAGGAATCCGGAGCAGTAGACTGAAAGGGGTAAGCCGCGCAGGGCCGGCACCGCAGCGAAGCGTCCGGCCCCGCCCTCACCCTCGCGGAAGCGAGAGCCGGGAAGGCACCCCAATGACCTTGCACATCAGCCCCCTTGGCATGGGCATCCTCGTCGTCGGCCTCGTCGTGGGCTACACCGTCCACCACCACACGAAGCGCTCCTCCGGCCCGGCCGGGAAGGGCGACGTCGTAGGCGCCATCGCCGCCGCCACCATGGTGGTCACCGCCCTCGTGCTCCTGTTCGGCGGGGGCAGTCAGCAGCAGGCGTCCGGCCCGGAGGCCCCCCTGGGCACCACTCAGTCCTCCAGCCGGACCTGACCTGCGGTGATGCCGTCCGGGGCGGACGGCCGGGAAACCGGATCCGACGCCTCGGCGAACGGCCGGACGCGGGCGCTCGATAAATGCGTCACGCTTTCTATAGAACGCTTGACCAGGCGTCATGCCTCGGTTGCCAATGGGGTGTGGCCGAGTAAAGTCCACGCTTGACAGCAGCGATGCGCTGATGTCAATCCCTCCCATTTCACATGGCCTCCCCGAGGACGGTGTCGTGAACACTTCCGCAACCCCCCCGACCAGCACGGTCAAGAACCGCCGTGTCCCGCTCGCGAAGATCGACGTCCGCAGCGCTTCCGCGGCCGCCGTCCTCGAACGCGTACTTCCGTCGGAATCCGGTCGTCGCGTTCAGGCACCGATCTTCAACTCCGCGCTCTGACGATCAGTTATGCGCTCTAGACTGGTGGAATGACCCGCACGATCGCTTTCCGCGAGATCGTCCTGAAGGTTCACAGCAGATGCGATCTCGCTTGTGATCATTGCTATGTCTACGAACACGCAGATCAGAGCTGGCGAGCCCGGCCGAAAGTGATCTCCCCCAAGGTCATTTCCCAGACCGCGTCGCGGCTCGCCGAACATGCCCGTGACCATGCACTCCCCTCCGTCACGGTGATCCTCCACGGAGGGGAACCCCTGCTGGCCGGTCCCGACCGGCTGCGCCTCGTGTGCGAGGAGTTCACCCGCGCACTCGCCGGAACCGCCGAGCTCGACCTGAGGATCCACACCAACGGGCTCCAGCTCAGCCGCCGTTACCTGGACCTCTTCGCCGAGTACGGCGTCCGGGTCGGCGTCTCCCTCGACGGGGACCGCGCGGCCAACGACCGCCACCGCCGCTTCGCCGACGGCCGCTCCAGCCACCCGCTGGTCCTGGCCGCCCTGGAACTGCTGCGCTCCGCGCCCTACCGGCACCTCTACCAGGGCCTGTTGTGCACCGTGGACGTGGCCAACGACCCGGTCGCCGTGCTGGACGCACTGGTCGCCCTGGAGCCGCCGCGGGTGGACTTCCTGCTCCCCCACGCCACCTGGGAGACCCCGCCGGAGCGCCCCGACGGCGCGCCCGACGCCTACGCGCGCTGGCTGCTGCGCGTCTTCGACCGCTGGGAGCAGCTGGAACGGCCGGTGCCCGTCCGGCTCTTCGAGTCCCTGCTGTCCACGCTGCGCGGCGGACCCAGCCTGACGGAGTCCCTGGGGCTGGCCCCGACCGACCTGGTCGTGGTGGAGACGGACGGCACGCTGGAGCAGGTCGACTCCCTCAAGAGCGCCTTCGAGGGGGCCGCCGCCACCGGCTTCGACGTCTTCCGCCACGCCTTCGACGAGGTCGCCGCGCACCCCGGGGTGCGCGCCCGGCAGCTCGGGCTCGCCGGCGTCAGCGGCACGTGCCGCCGCTGCCCTGTCGTACGTTCGTGCGGCGGCGGCCTGTACACGCACCGCTACCGGGAGGACAACGGCTTCGACAACCCCTCCGTGTACTGCTCCGACCTGCGCGAGCTGGTGGACGGGGTCGAGGGGCGCACCGCCGCCCGGCAGACCGCCCCCGAGCTGGCCGACCCGGCCGGACTGGCCCGGTCCCAGGAGGAGCTGACCCGGATCCTGCTGGCCCGGCTGCACGGGGACCTCGCGGGGGACCCCGCCTGGGCGCGGGCCTGGGAGCTGCTGGCCGGGGTGGAGGGGGCCGGGGAGGCGGGTGCGGACGCGCTGGACGCCGTACTGGCCCACCCGTTCACCCGCACCTGGGTGCTGGAGGCCCTGGACGCCGTGCGGGAGGGGCGCCCGGACGGCCCGGCCGCGGCCCGCCGGCTCGCCGCGCTGACGGCCGCCGCCGTGCTGCGGGGCGGGCTGGAACTGCCGGCCGAGGTGGCCTACCGGGACGGGGAGGTGTACCTGCCGACGCTGGGGCTGCTGCGGCTCGGAGAGCCCGGCACCCGGGGCCGCGCCCTGCTGCACGCCACCGGCGAGGGGTACGCGGTCGTCCGCGCGGGCCGCACCGAGCACCGCTTCGGCCCGTCGGCGGGGGACGCGCGCTGGCTGCCGGTACGGACCTGGTCGCCCGGGACCGGGGAGCCCGCGGTTGCGCTGGAGGACCTGGACCCGTACCGGAACTGCTTCGCCCGCCCGCCCCGGCTGCGGCTCGGCGCCGGGGAGGCCGAGGAGTGGCGGGGCCGGCTCGACGCGGCCCGGGCACTGCTGCTGCGCACCGTCCCCGGCTTCGCGCGGGCGGCCGTCGCCGGGCTGGGCACCCTCACCCCGCTCGCCGGCGGCCCGCGGGCCGGGGGCTGGGGCGAGGCCGGGCGGCACGGGCCGGCCGCGCTCGGGGTGCCGTACGCGGCCGGGGTGCGGGAGACCGCGCTGGCCCTGCTGACCGGGCGGCGGCGGGCCCGGCTGCGGGAGCTGACCGAGGTGGCCGACCTCTACGCGCTGGACGGGGCCTGGCAGCACCCCTCGCCCTGGCGGACCCGCCCGGTGCCGGTGTCGCGGCTGCTGGCCGACGTGCACGAGCGGGTCGCGGTGGAGGCGTACCGCCGGGCGACGGGCACGCAGGAGCCGGGCGGCTCGGACCGGATCCACCGCGCGCTGGACCGGCTGGCGGAGGCGGCGGAACTGACGGTCAGCGGCAAGCGGCTGGTGGAGGAGCTGCGCTGGGAACTGAAGGCGGTCGACGCGTGACCGCCCCGCCCGGCCCGGCCGCCGGCCCACCCGCCCCGCCCGCCCCGCCCGGCCGCTACCGGCTCGCCGCCCAGCTGCGGCTGCTCGGCGTGCGCCCCGGGCAGCGGCTGCTGGTGCACGCCGCCCTCGGCGGGACCGGCCTGCGCGCCGGGACGCTGCGCGACGCCCTGCTCGGGGTCCTCGGCCCCCGGGGCACGCTGGTCGTCCCGGCCTTCACGGCGGAGAACTCCCTCACTTCCACGGCCCACCTGGCCCGCGTCGCCGGTCTCGACGAGGCCGGGGCGGCGGCCTTCCGGGCGCGGATGGAGCCCTTCGACCCGGACCGCACCCCGAGCCAGGGCGTGGGCGTCTTCGCCGAGGTGGTCCGCACCACCCCGGGCGCCGCCCGCAGCGGCCACCCGCAGACCTCGTTCGCCGCGCTCGGCGCGGACGCGCGCCGGCTGTGCGCGGGGCACCGCACCGAAAGCCACCTGGGTGAGGATTCCCCGCTGGGAAAGCTGTGCTGGGAGGGAGGACAGGTACTCATGATCAATGTGGGATTTTCGGCCTGTACCGCTTTCCATCTCGCGGAGTATCGAATTCCGAAGCCCCCCTTGCGGATGTACGACTGCGTGGTGAAGGTGAACCTTCGGGGCGGGCACGAGGGGCGGGGAGGGCGCTCCGACGCGGGTGAGTGGACGACGTACGAGGACGTCGCGCTGGACGACGGGGATTTCGAGGAGATCGGCCGGGCGTTCCCGGATTCCCTGGTGCGCGGGGGGCGGGTGGGAGGGGCGTCCGCGGTGTTCTTCTCGATTCCGCACGCCGTGGACCACGCTCAGGCCTGGATGACCGAAAACAGACGCTGATTGACTGAACGATGAGGGGATGTGGCGAAGCAGCTCCGGAATGATGTTTCTTCGCTCGCAGCTTCGGGACGGGGGTCGTGTGCCCGCATCAGTGCAGCCGTATTTTTTCCTCAGTTATGCGCATACACCGAGGTTCGGGCCGGGAGGACCCGATCCCGACATGTGGGTGGAGCGCCTCTTCCGTGACCTGTGCAGCCACATCATGGCGCTCACGGACCTGCCCGCCGGGTCCGAGGCCGGCTTCATGGACCGGGAGATACGCAGCGGCGAGGGCTGGTCGGAACGGCTCGGGGCGGCGCTCGCCACCTGCCGGGTCTTCGTCCCCCTGTTCTCGCCGCGCTACTTCGCCAGTGAGATGTGCGGGAAGGAGTGGTTCGCCTTCGCGCAGCGCACCATCCAGCACGGTGCGGTCAGCAACCAGCCGGCCGCCGAGGCCATCGTCCCCGCCCTGTGGGTGCCGGTACCACCCTCCCAACTGCCCGGCCCCGCCGAGCGGTTGCAGTTCAACCACAACACCTTCGGCGAGCGCTACGTCACCGACGGGCTGTACGGCCTGATCAAGCTGCGCGGGTACGCCGAGCAGTACGAGCAGGCCGTGTACGAACTGGCCCGGCGGATCGTCCGGGTGGCCGAGACCGTGCGGCTGCACCCGGTGCGCCCGCTGGACTACCGGGTGGTGCCGAGCGCGTTCGGGCACAGCGGCGGCCAGGGCCCCGTCCCTGGCGGCAGCCCCTCGCGCACCCTCCACGTGACCGTGGCGGCCGCCTCCCGGCACGACCTGCCGGACGGGCGCAGCCCCGAGTACTACGGGGAGAGCGCGCTCGACTGGAACCCGTACCACCCGACCTCGCAGCGGCCCGTCGCCTACGTCGCCGAGGACCTGGTCCGCAACCTCAACTACCAGACCACGATGTCCTCCTTCGACGACGAGGCCGGCCACTTCGACAGCAAGCAGCCGCCCACCCGCCCCGAGATCCTGATCGTCGACCGCTGGGCGGTGGAGGACGAGCAGCGGCGCCAGCGGCTGGCCGCCTTCGACCAGGAGCACCGCCCGTGGATCAACGTGGTCGTGCCGTGGAACCGGTACGACCACCAGAGCCGGGCCAAGGAGGCGGAGCTCGCGCGCCGGCTGGAGGAGACCCTGCCGGTCAAGATGAGCCAGGGCCGGGCCGCCTGCCGGGCCGCGGCCAACGGCGTGGCCAGCATGGAGACCCTCGGCCAGATCCTGCCGCAGGTGGTCGAGGCGGCCGCGCAGCAGTACCTCAGACACGCGCAGGTCTACCTGCCGGCCGGGAACACCTCCACCGGACGTCCGCGGCTGCTGGGCCCGATGGGGATGGGCGGGCCGCCTCCGTTACCACCGCCGGCCCCCTTCCCGCCCGCACGGCGGCACGACGGCGCCGGCGGCCCGGACGGCGAGACCGACGAGCACGGCGAAGACACCGACACAGACCCGGGGGGACGCGGATGACAGCCAGTCGTGACAGCCGAGACGGACGCATCGTCACCTTCTACTCGTACAAGGGCGGTACCGGCCGCACCATGGCCCTCGCCAACACCGCCTGGATCCTCGCCGCCAACGGCAAGCGGGTCCTCGCCGTGGACTGGGACCTGGAGGCCCCGGGCCTGCACCGCTTCTTCCACCCCTTCCTGGACCCCTCCACCCTGGGGGCCACCACCGGCGTCATCGACCTGATCAGCGAGTACGCCTGGGCCGCCACCAGCCCCGTGCAGCGCGCCGCCGACTGGCACAAGGAGTACGCGCGGATCCAGCCGCACGCCGTCTCCCTCACCCCCGAGACCCTCGGCTGGGAGTTCCCGGACGGCGGCACCCTCGACTTCGTCTCGGCGGGCCGGCAGAACCGCGAGTACTCGGCGACCGTGTCCACCTTCGACTGGGACAACTTCTACGACCGGCTCGGCGGCGGCCTCTTCTTCGACGCCCTGCGCGCCGACATGAAGGCCAACTACGACTACGTCCTGATCGACAGCCGTACCGGCCTGTCCGACATCGCCGACATCTGCACCGTCCACCTCCCCGACGTCCTGGTGGACTGCTTCACCCTGTCCGACCAGTCCATCGACGGCGCCGCCTCGGTGGCCCGGCAGATCGACGAGCGGTTCAACGACCGCGGCATCAAGATCTACCCGGTGCCCATGCGCATCGACGAGGGCGAGAAGGAGAAGGCCGACGCCGGCCGCGCCCTGGCCCGCCTGAAGTTCGACCGCTTCCCCAACGGCCTCGTCGGGGACGAGCTGACCTCCTACTGGGGCGCGGTGGAGATCCCGTACCGCCCCTACTACGCCTACGAGGAGACGCTGGCCACCTTCGGCGACGAGGCCGGGCTGACCAACTCCCTGCTCTCCGCCTTCGAACGGCTCACCACGGTGGTCACCGGCGGCGAGATCACCTCCATGCCGGTCATCGGCGAGGAGGTGCGGCTGCGGATCCGCGACGCCTTCACCCGGCGCCGCCCGGCGCTGCCCGCCGACCTGTTCCTCTCCTACGTCGCCGAGAACCGGATGTGGGCCGACTGGATCGAGTCGGTGCTCACCCGGGCCGGGTTCCGGGTGGTCCCCAAGGACGTGTCCGCCGAGCGCGCGCCCGACGCGGCCGCCGGCGACACCCTGGGCGGGGCGGGGCTCGGCGTGGACACCGCCGCCCGGACCGTGGTGCTGCTCTCCAGCGCCTACCTCAAGTCGGCCCGGGCCGTGGACGTGTGGAACCGGGCCGCCGCCGAGGACCCGACCGGGGGCCGGCGCCACCTGATACCGCTGCGGGTGGGCGACGTACGCCTGGCCACGCCCTACATCGACCGGAACCCGGTGGACCTGTTCCGGCTCGACGAGGTGCACGCGACGGCCGCCCTGCTGCGCGCGGTGGAGCGGCCGATGGCGCTGCCGGACACCGTGGCCAGCTCCTCGCAGCCCGGCCCCCGCTTCCCCGGCACGGTCCCGAAGATCTGGAACGCGCCGCCCCGCAACCCCGGCTTCACCGGCCGCTCCATCGTGCTGGAGCGGATGCGCGACCAGCTCGGCGGCGGCATGGCCGTGGTGCTGCCCCAGCCGCAGACCCTGTACGGGCTCGGCGGCGTGGGCAAGACCCAGGTGGCGCTGGAGTACGTGCACCGTTTCATGGCCGACTACGACCTGGTGTGGTGGATCTCCTCGGAGCACACCGACGCCGTGCGCGCCTCCCTCGCGGAACTGGCCGTACGGCTGGGCGCGCAGACCGGCGAGGACGTGGAGGCCGCCTCCAAGGAGGCGATCGACCTGCTGCGGCGCGGGGTGCCGACCTCGCGCTGGCTGCTGGTGTTCGACAACGCCGACGACCCCGAGATGCTGAAGCGGTACATCCCGCCGGGCGGCCCGGGGCACGTGCTGGTCACCTCGCGGAACCAGTCCTGGTCGCAGTACGGGGACGCACTGCCGGTGGACGTGTTCCTGCGCGAGGAGTCCATCGAGCACCTCCAGCGCCGGGCGCCGGGGCTGAGCAAGGAGGACGCCGAGCAGGTGGCCGTGGCGGTGGGCGACCTGCCGCTGGCCGTCGAACAGGCGGGGGCCTGGATCGCGGAGAGCGCGATGCCGGTGTCGGTGTACCTGGACCAGCTCGCCCAGCAGACGGCGCGGGTGCTGAGCCTGGACCGGCCGGAGCGCTACCCGAAGCCGGTGGCGGCGACCTGGAACGTGTCGATCGAGCGGCTCCAGTCCCGCTCCCCCGCCGCCGTGCGGCTGCTCCAGCTGTGCGCGTTCTTCGCGCCGGAGCCGATCTCGGCGAACCTCCTCTACAGCAAGGAGATGATCGACGCGCTCAAGCCGTACGACCCCTCGCTCCAGGAGAAGCTGGTGCTGGGCCAAGTGATCCGGGAGATCAGCCGGTTCGCGATGGCCAAGGTCGACCAGGTCGGCAACAGCATCCAGGTGCACCGGCTGGTCCAGGCGGTGATCCGGGCGCAGTTGTCGGAGGAGGAGCAGCGCGAGGCGCGGCACGCGGTGCACCGGATCCTGGCGGGGGCCCGCCCGGACGACGACGAGCCGATCGACAACCCGGAGACCTGGCCGAGGTTCAACACCATCTGGCCGCACCTGAACCCGTCCGAGGCCCGGTTCTGCTCCGAGCCGGAGACCCGCCGGCTGCTGATCGACCGGGTCCGCTACCTGTGGAAGCGCGGTGACTTCAAGGCGGCGTACGCGCTGGGCGAGGAGCTGCGCGAGGCCTGGCGGGAGATGCTGGGCAGCGACGACCTCCAGTACCTGTACCTGCGGTTCCACCTGTCGAACATCCTGCGCTCCCGGGGCCGGTTCGTGGAGGCGAAGGAGCTGGACGAGGTGACGCTGGAGCGGCAGCGGGCCGCGCTGGGGGCCTCGCACCCGCACACGTACATGACCACCAGCGGTCTGGCGATGGACCTGGGCGCGCTGGGGCAGTACGGGAAGGCGATGGAGCTGGCGACGGCCGCGTACGAGGGCTTCGGGCAGATCTTCCACGAGGCGCACCCGCGCACCCTGGCGGCGGCGAACAACCTGGCGCTGAACCTGCGGATGGTCGGCCAGTACGCGCGGGCCCGGGAGATCGACCAGGAGGTCTTCGACCGGCGCACCGAGGTGCTGGGCCCGGAGCACCCGTACACCCTGTCCTCGGCGCAGAACCTGGCCCGGGACCTGCGCGAGGTGGGCCGGTACGACGATTCCGTGCAGCTGCTGAGCCGGACGTACGAGATCTACAAGCGGCAGCTGGGCCGGGCGTTCCCGGGCACGCTGTCGGCGGCGAAGAACCTGGCGGTGTCGCTGCGGCGGGCCGGGGAGCTGGAGAACGCGCTGCGGCTGACGACGGCGACGCGCAACCGGTACCGGGCCAAGTACACCTCGGTCAATCCCGACCTGCTGGCCTGTGAGCTGAACCTGGCCTCGGACCTGTTCGCGACGGGTGATCCGGGCGGGGCCCGGGACCTGGCGCAGGAGGTGGTGGACGAGTACATGAAGGTGCCGGGCGAGAAGCACCCGTACACCCTGGCGGCGGTCAACAACCTGGCGGTCTTCCACTGGGGCACGGGCGCGGCGGAGACGGCGGAGCCGCTGCTGCGGCAGACGATCCGCAGCATGCGCGAGGTGCTGGGCGACAACCACCCGCACACGATCTTCGCTCACCTGAACCTGGCCAACGCGCGGGCCGATCTGGGTGACCCGGAGGGGGCGCTGGAGCTGGAGCGGATCGCGGTGGGGCGGCTGCGCGAGGCGCTGGGGGCGCACCATCCGGAGACCCTGGCGAGCTCGTCGAACATGGCCGTCAGCCTGGACATGATGGGCCGCAAGGAGGAGGCGGCGCGGGTGCGGGCGGAGGCGGTGGCCGAGCTGACGCGGCTGCTCGGGGAGGACCACGGTCTGACCCGGTACGCCCGTGACGAGCGGAGGGTCCACCGGGACCTGGAGCCGCTCGCGGTGTGATCCGACGGCGGGCGGCGGGGCTTCGCGGCCCCGCCGCCCGGGAGCGAGCGCAGGGGGCGCCGTGACCGACAGCATGACCTTTCGCAACGAGGACCTGCCGGTCCTCTTCCACCACACCGATCAGGCGGCGGTCTCCCGGCAGCGGGAGTCGACGCGGGCCACGCGCGTGCAGCTGCTGCTGCTGGTCGCGGCCGCGGGGGCCGCGGCCCTGCCGGCCGGGCCCGCGGCCGGCGGGCTGCACGTGTTCGCGGCGGTGAGCGCTCTGGCGTACGCGGGGGTGCTGGCCGCGGGCGTACGGGCGAGCAGCCGGCGGGCCCGTCCGCAGTGGCAGCTCAACCGCAGCGCGGCCGAGTTCATCAAGTCCCTGGCGTGGCGGTACGCCGTGCACGGGGCGCCGTTCGGGTCCGAGGTCGCCGGGCCGGAGGGGGTGTACCGGGAGCGGCTGGAGAAGGGGCTGGACGAGCTGCGCAAGATGGGCTGGGAGGATCCGCGGGCGGCGGGGCTGGTGCCGGAGGGCGGTGAGATCACCGGGGCGATGCAGCGGCTGCGCGGGCTGGACTACCAGGTGCGCAGGGAGACGTACGTACGGGACCGGCTGATCGAGCAGCGCAACTGGTACCGGCGCAGGACGGAGGGGTCGCGGCGGGCGACGGCGGTGTGGTCGTGGGCGATCGTGCTGCTGACCTGTCTGGCGCTGCTGCTGGCGGTGCTGGGCGCCTTCGGCTCGGGGGCGGGGGCGGGGCCGGCGGGGCTGCTGAGCGCGGCCGCGGCGGCGGGGATCGCCTGGAACGAGGTGCGCCGCCGCCATCCGCTGATCGAGGCGCACACGCTGATCGAGCAGGACCTGGCGGCGATGATGGTGGTGATGCAGACGACCATCACGGAGACGCAGTGGCCGTCCGCCGTGTACGAGACGGAGCGGTACGTGTCGCCGCAGCACACCGACTGGCTGGCCCGGCACAGCAGTTGAGGCCGGGCTCCGGGGCGTGGCTCAGGCTCGGGCCACGCCCTCGCGCCAGATGACGGTGACGGGTTTGCCGAGGGCGCGGGCGTAGGCGACGATCTCGCCGGTGCCGCCGTGCCCGCGCGCGGGGAGGCCGTCCCAGACGGCGACGAGCCGGTCGCAGCAGTCGGCGATGTAGGTGCCGGCGGCGTAGTAGGCCTCGTCGGTGGAGCGGGCGAAGTCCAGCCGGACCTCCTGGGCGGCGCGGCGCCTCAGCCTGCGGTAGCCGGCGAGGGCGTCGGGGTCCTCGAAGGTGTCCTCGTAGTCCTCGCTGGGGATCACGACGGTGAGGTCGGCGCCGTGTTCCAGGGCGATGTCCGCGAAGAGCTGGTCGGCTCCGTCGGCGAGGCTGGAGAGGGCCTCCAGTGGGCCGGGGTGGCCGGTGAGCACGGCCCGCAGTCCCTCCTGCACGTGGCCGAGCACCTCATCGGGAATCGACCGGTGGCCGGTCACTCCGATGCGCTTCATACGAGCTCCTCCCCCGTGGGCGCCCAGGACATCCTGGACATCCTCCCAGAAGGAGGGAGGACGTCCAGGGGGCCTGCGGCGGGTGGGGTGGAGGTCAGTAGACGCTGACGCCGTAGGCGTTCAGGGCCTCCACGACGGGCTGGAAGAAGGTGGTGCCGCCCGAGGAGCAGTTGCCGCTGCCGCCGGAGGTGAGGCCGACGGCGCGGCTGCCGGAGTAGAGTGGGCCGCCGCTGTCGCCGGGTTCGGCGCAGACGTTGGTCCTGATCATCCCGTAGACGATGTCGCCGCCGCCGTAGTTGACGGTGGCGTTGAGGCCGGTCACCGAGCCGCTGTGGATGCCGGTGGTGGAGCCGCGCCGGGTGACGGACATGCCGGTGGTGGCGTTGACGGCGCTGGTGATGTCCTGGCTGCCGACGGTGCCGGGCGGGACCGGGCTGTTGCTGGCGTACTTGATGAGCCCGTAGTCGTTGGTGGGGAAGCTGGAGCCGGCGGTGCTGCCGACGACGGTGGTGTGGGAGGAGTTGGTCCACCAGGTGCCTGCGCCCTCGGTGCAGTGGCCGGCGGTCAGGACGTAGTAGTTGCCGCCGCTGCGGACGTTGAAGCCGAGCGAGCAGCGCCAGCTGCTGGCGTAGATGGCGTCGCCGCCGGAGAGCAGCTTGGTCAGCTTGCCGGGGGTGCGTTCGATGCGGAGCGCGGCGGCGTCGGGGCCGGCCTCGCGCCGGATTCTGGCGATGTCGGCGGCCGTGACGGTGGAGTCGGCGGTGACCACGAGGGTGCCGGTGGCGGGGTCGGTGTGCCATGCGGTGCCGGCGACGTCGGCGCGCAGGACGGAGGCCCCGGCGGCGGCGAGGCGGGCGGCGCTGAAGCCGTTGCCGTTGTCGTCGGCGCTGGCGGCGGTGGGGGCCGCGAGGGCCGCCGTCGCGGCCAGGCCGGCGGCCAGGGCGAGCAGGCGGAGGCGGGTGCTGCTGTTGGTCCTCACTTCACGTCCTCCCGGATGGGGGTCGGGGGCCCGGCTGGGGTGGGGGTGCCGGAGCCCGTGAGCGGCGGTGGGGGGACACTGCGGGTGCGCGGCCGGGAAGCCACACTCTCGACGTGGCCCTGACAAGTCCGCCGGGTGACGCTGAACGGGAGTGTCCTGGCGTCAGTTACCGGCTGCAAGGGCGCCTTTCAGCCGCCGCTCCCCGGCGGCGACCTCGAAGGGCAGGGTGTTCCCGGGGGGCGGGAACGGGCAGATGAAGTGGTCGGCGAAGGCGCAGGGCGGGAGTTGGGCCCGGTTGAGGTCGACCGTGATGGAGCCCTCCGGGCCGGGCGTGCCGGGGTGCAGGAAGCGGAAGCGGTAGCTGGAGCCGCCGCTGGTGGCGTCCGCGAAGACGGCCCAGAGGCTGCCGTCGCCCTCGTCCACGGCCACCTGGAGGGTGTGCGGGACGCCTTCGCGGGCGAAGGTCAGCTCGCCGCCGAGGCCGAGGCCGCGGGCGCGCCCGTCGGCGTTGCCGACCTGGACGGTCCGGTGCTCGGGATACGGGCGGAAGTGCCCCGGCAGCACGAGGGCGGGGTCGTACGGGCCGGCCTCGATCCCGGCGAAGGCGCGCCGGGCCGGGGCGGCGGGGTCGTAGACGCGGACCGCCCACTGCCCCTCGCGCCGGATCACCACGAGCCGTACGTCCCCGGCCGCGAGCCGGGACTGCGCGGGCCGGCCCTCGTCCGCGGCGAGGGCGGCCTCCCCTATGAAGGGCCGCCCGTCGAGCTCGACGCCGTCCTCGGCGCGGGCCCTCAGCAGGACCCCGCCGCCGTGGACGCGCCAGTGCCCCGGAACGGCCGGAAGTCGACCTTCCGGGTAGTCGGCGAGCCAGAAGGTGCCCGTCAGGGCGAGGGGTCCGTACGGGGCGGACACGGTGGCCGTCCGGTGCTCGTGCCACTCCCGCCAGGCCTTGGTCTCTGCGTCGTCGCTCATGCCGCTCAGCCCTTCCCCCGCGGGCCGGGCGGGAACCTTCCGGTAACCCGTCCGGACCTGGGGAAGAGTGACGGCCCTTCAGCGGCGGGCGGGTCAGCTGCAGCCGCAGTCGCAGCCGCCGTCACAGCAGCAGCCGTCGCAGTCGCAGCAGTTGCAGCAGTCGGAGCAGTTGGAGCAGCTGTCGCAGCACTCGCAGGCGTCGCACCAGGGGTCGCGCTTCTGCCGGGACCAGGGGCCCTCGTGCTCCGCGCAGCAGAGCTGGCAGGTGCAGAAGAGGCCGATGGCCACCGCGCAGCCGGCCAGCAGCCCCCGGCGCGGCCGCTGCGGCGGGAGCCCGCCGAAACCGCCACCGCCACCGCCACCGCCCGGGCCCATCGGCGGCGGCGCGCCGGGCCCGCTGGGGGCGTACGGGTTCGCCTGGCCGCCGCCGTACGGGCCGCCCTGGCCGTACCCGGCCGGGTACCCCTGCGGGGGCTGGCCGTACCCCGGCTGCCCGTACCCCTGCGGGGGCTGGCCGTAGCCCTGGCCAGCCGAGTTCGTCGCGGCGTGCCCGCACGAGGAGGTGCCGAACGCCCGGTCCACGGAGGTGCGCAGCTCGTGCACCAGCAGCCGGTGGGCGAGCCCCGCGTCGGCGAACTCCGCCTCGCGCAGGGCCAGCCGTATGCCGTGCAGCGCGTCGTCGCACAGCCGGCGGGCCTCGGCGAGCGAGGTACCGGTGGCGGTGAGCGGGTTCCAGGCGCCCGTCCGCGCGTCGGCGGCCTGGTCCTCGACGGCGTCCAGCAGGTGCGCGAGCCGCCCGAAGTACCGGCCGGCCTCCGCCAGGGCCGGGCCGTTGCCTGGCCGTCCCGCCAGGACCGCGGTATGCGCGAAGGCGGCCGCGGTCGCGGTCTCCGTCGGCTCGGTGACCACCAGCACGGAGGTACCGGACCCGGCCAGGGACTCGATGCCGCCCTGGCGGTCCACGGCGTCCACGAGCACCGCCGTGTCGAAGCCGAGCGAGGCGCCGGTGCGGGCACCGGCCCGGTCCCAGCCCCGGGCCACCTTGCGCGCGGCGGCGGCGATCGGCGCGCGGGCCAACAGGCCGTCCCGGTCGGCCACGTGGTCCCGTACCTTCGCCGAGGCCAGCACGAGCGAGACGGCGGCGGCGAGCCGGGCGCCCTCGCCGTTGGCGACCGGCGCGGTGCGCATGCCGCGCAGCGGGCAGGGCCCGGCCGTGCGCCGGGCGCCGGGCAGCGGACCGGCCTGAGCCTCCGTCAGGACGGAGACGAGCAGCCCGTCGTAGTTGGTGACGATCCGGGCGAACTGCCCGTGGTCGCCGCGAAGTGCCAGGCAGAGGCCGCACAGATGGGCCATCCACTCCGTTTTGAAGCGCTCGCCCAGCCGGTGCGCGCAAGGTCTGACGATGCCGAACAACCGCTTCCCCCGTGTGTCATACGCAAGATTCCGGGGCATCGTATCCAGCCGGGCCGATCACTCGTACGCCCCAGTGCCTCACCCGGACGGCGGCAGCGGTCGTATTTTCACTCAGTCAGCAGCGGTAGCGTCCGGGAAGCTCGTCCGTGCAACGGATGTTCTGCACCAGTCCCGTCACGAAACATCTGCGCGGCGGCTATCCACTTGGCGCGTTGTCAGCATCATGGACGACCATAGGGGCAGCGGAGAAGAAGACAGACTGGCCACGGTGAAAGGAGGCGTCCATGGGTTCGGTACGCAAGGCGAGTGCGTGGTTGGGTCTCGTAGAGGACAACGACGACGAGCGGTACTACGACGACGACTACGCGGAGGCGGTGGAGCGCCAGCAGGGCTCGGTCTCGGGCCCCGGCGACCAGTGGGTCACCGACCCCCGGGTGAAGGTGGCCTCGGATTCCGCGGTCGAGCGCGGACGCCGCATCGCGACCGTGACCCCCGACGGCTTCCGCGACGCGCGCGGCATCGGCGAGCTGTTCCGCGAGGGCGTCCCGGTCATCGTGAACCTGTCGTCGATGGACCCGACCGACGCCAAGCGCGTGGTCGACTTCGCGGCCGGCCTGACCTTCGGGCTGCGCGGGTCGATCGAGCGGGTGGCGACCAGGGTCTTCCTCCTGACCCCGGCCGACACCCAGATCGTCAGCGGTGAGGCGGGCGGCCGCTCCCGCGACTTCTTCAACCAGAGCTGAGCCTGGGGGCACCCTCCCAGCGGTGGCCGGGGGACCTCACCGGCCCACCTCACCGGCCTACCGGAAGGCGTCGAGCCCGGTGAGCGCCTTGCCCAGGACCAGCTGGTGCATCTCGACGGTGCCCTCGTAGGTGAGGACCGACTCCAGGTTGGTCGCGTGCCGCATGACGGGGTACTCCAGGGAGATCCCGTTGGCCCCGAGGATGGTCCGCGCGGTGCGGCAGATGTCGATGGCCTCGCGGACGTTGTTGAGCTTGCCGAAGCTGATCTGCTCCGGCCGCAGGGTGCCCGCGTCCATGCGCCG
Organism: Streptomyces sp. NPDC004126; assembly: GCF_050275515.1. Classification (NCBI taxonomy): domain Bacteria; kingdom Bacillati; phylum Actinomycetota; class Actinomycetes; order Kitasatosporales; family Streptomycetaceae; genus Streptomyces; species Streptomyces sp. NPDC004126. The sequence goes on from NZ_JBNNPF010000012.1 coordinate 175,566, forward strand.
GCCCAGGTGGTGGGCGAGCAGGATGCCCTTGTGGAGTTCCAGCGCCATGTCCGAGAGCTTGGCCTGGGTGAGCTGGAAGCCGCCGATCGGCCGGCCGAACTGCTCCCGCGTCTTCGCGTAGTCGAGCGCCGCCTCGAAGCTGGCGCGCGCCGCGCCCATCGACCCCCAGATGATCCCGTACCGCGCGTGGCTCAGGCAGCCCAGCGGACCCTTGAGCCCCGTGACGTCCGGAAGCACCGCGTCCGCGGGCAGCCGTACGTCGTCCAGCACCAGCTCGCTCGTCACCGACGCGCGCAGCGACCACTTGTGCTTGATCTCCGGCGCCGAGAAGCCGGCGCTGTCGGTGGGGACGGCGAAGCCGCGGATCCCCTCGTCCGTCTGGGCCCAGACGACGGCCACGGCGGCCACCGAGCCGTTGGTGATCCACATCTTGCGGCCGTTCAGCACCCAGTCGGAGCCGTCGCGCTTGGCGTACGTGCGCATCGCGGCCGGGTCGGAGCCGATGTCGGGCTCGGTCAGGGCGAAGCAGCCGATCAGCTCGCCGGCCGCCATGCCGGGCAGCCACCGCTGCTTCTGCTCCTCGGAGCCGTACTTCCAGATCGCGTACATGGCGAGGGAGCCCTGTACGGAGACCAGCGAGCGGATCCCGGAGTCGGCGGCCTCCAGCTCCAGGCAGGCCAGGCCGTACTGCACGGCGCTCGCGCCGGCACAGCCGTAGCCGGTCAGGGACATGCCGAGCGCGCCGATGGAGCCGAGCTCGCGGGCCAGCTCGCGGATCTGCGGGAGCTCTCCGTCCTCGTACCACTGGGCGATGTGCGGCAGGACCCGGTCGGCGGCCCAGGAGCGGACGGTGTCGCGGACGGCGAGGTCCTCGGGGCCGAGCAGCTCGTCGAGTCCGAGCGGGTCGGTGGGGGCGAACGGGGTCTTCGGCGCGGACAAAGGGGCCTCCCGGCGGCCACGTGGGGCGAAACCTAGCGGTGCAAGTTTGTCGCCGACCAGGCCCCGGGTCCACCCCCGGCTCCGGCGGGGGCGGGTCAGCCCTGGCGGCCGGGCCTGCCGCCGACCGCGGGATCGCGCTCGGGGTGTGCCGGGCCGGGGATCCGCGCCCCGGCGGCCGGCCGGGACGGGCCCGCGGGCTGCGCGGGCAGGCGTACGGCGGCCCCGGCATCGGCGACGGCGTCCGCGGCGGTCGCGCCGCACCCGGCGCTCCCCTCCGGCTCGGCGTTCTCCATGGTGCGCGGCAGCTTCAGCGCCATCACGGCGCCCGCGAGCAGCAGGCAGGCGCTCACGACGAGGGTGACGTGCAGCCCGTGCACGAAGGAGTTCCGGGCCGCCGTGTGCAGGGACTCCCCCGCCGCTCCGCCGAGGTGGGCGGCGATCTTGTAGGCCTCGCCGAGGGAGTTCGCGGCTCCGGCCGAGTCCTCGGCGGGGACGCCGGGGACGTCCAGCAGGCCGGGCCGGTAGGCGGCGTTCATGACGCTGCCGAGCAGGGCGATGCCCATGCCCGCGCCGAGCTGGTAGGAGGTCTCGCCTATGGAGGCGGCGCCGCCGGCGGATTCCGCCGGGGCCTCGCTCAGCATGGACTCGTACGCGGCGAAGAGGGTGGTCTGGAGCCCGAAGCCGAGCAGGATGAAGCCGGCGGTCAGCAGCACGGGCCGGTCGTCGTGGCCCATCAGCGTGAGCAGCAGCACCGCGCCGGCGGTGAGCACGAAGCCCAGCGAGACCATCGTGCGGGGGCCGACCCGCTGCAGGGTGTAGGAGCCGGTGGCGCCGGCGGCCATGGCGGCGAAGGTCAGCGGCAGCAGCCGCAGGCCGGTCTCCAGCGGGCTGAGCTCCAGCACCAGCTGGAGGTACTGGACGGCGAGCAGCTCCAGCCCGACGAGCGCCAGCATGGCGAGCACGATGCAGCCGACGGAGGTGGAGAACGCGGCCCGGGAGAACATCCGCATGTCGATCAGCGGGTGCTCGCGCCGCTTCTGCCGGCGTACGAAGAGGACCAGCAGGAGCACGCCGAGCAGCAGCGGGACCAGCGCCCCGGGGTCGGTGAGGTGGCGTTCCGCGCCGATCCGCTTGATGCCGAGCACCGCTCCGAGGACGCCGGCGGCGGCCATCAGCGCACCGAGCACGTCCCAGGGCCCGTCGGCCGCGCCCCTCGATTCGGGCAGCAGCCAGCGGCCGAGCGGGAGGATCAGGGCCATCAGCGGGATGTTGATGAGGAAGACGGAGCCCCACCAGAAGTGCTGGACGAGGAACCCTCCGAGCACGGGGCCGCTGGCCGCGCCGATCGCGGCGACGGCGGTCCAGATGCCGATGGCGAGGGCCCGCTCGCGCCGGTCGGGGAAGACCTGGCGCAGGATCGACAGGGTGGCCGGCATGATCATCGCCCCGCCGACGCCGAGCAGGGCGCGGGCGGCGATCAGGACCTGCGCGTTGTCGGCGAGTGCGGCGATGGCGGAGGCGACGCCGAAGAGGGTGTAGCCGAGGAGCAGGATCCGGCGGCGGCCGACGCGGTCGCCGAGGGTGCCGAAGAGGATCAGGAGCGCGGCACAGACCAGCGGGTAAGCGTCGACGATCCACAGCAGCTCCTGGGAGCCGGGGCGCAGGTCCTCGGTGACGGAGGGGACGGCCACGTGCAGGATGGTCGCGTCGAGCGCGACGAGCACGAGGCTGACGCACAGGACCGCCAGGACCACCCAGCGGTTGGCCCCGCCGGAGGCGGCGGCGACCCGCTGCCGGAGGGAGGACTTCCTGTCGCCGGCCGTGTTCGTCCCCGACATGCATGTACCTCCCAGGTGGTCCCTCGCACTCGGCGGACAGCGTCGTGGGTCGCCGCGGGGTGGTGCGCTGTGCGGCGTCCTACGGGGTCCGGCATCGACACGCGAGTGAAGGGTCAGCGTACGCGAGTTCGCGTGCCCGACACGTGGCCAAGCTCTCATCGCGACGGCGGCCCCCGTGTGGTGTGCGCCACTCGCCCCGATCCGCCCTCCCCCCCGCGCGCACGCCCGCTCACGCTCCGTGTCCACGGTTTTCGTCTTCGCCGGTCGTGGCGCCGATACTCGTCCCCGTGACCACTCTGCCCGTTGACGACGCCCCCGCGAAGTACCCCGGACCGCGCCGTGCCGCGCCCGCACTCGCGGCCTTCGCCGCGGTGCGGCTGCTGGGGCTGGCGGTGCTCGCACTGTGGAGCGCGGCGTCCGGCAGCAGCCCGCACACCCTGCTCTCGGCCCGCTGGGACTCCCTCTGGTACGCGCGGATCGCCGCCGAGGGGTACGGGTACGAGGTGGTCCTGCCGAGCGGGGCCGTCCACTCGAACCTGGCCTTCTTCCCGCTGCTGCCGTGGCTGGAGCGGCTGGTGGCGGCGCCCACGGGGCTGTCGTACGGCTCGGCCGGCCTGGTGGTCTCGGCGGTGGCGGGACTCGCCGCGGCGTGGGGGATCTTCGCCGTCGCCGACCTGCTCCACGGGCGGCGCGCCGGGGTGCTCGCGGTGGCGCTGTGGGCGGCGCTGCCGGTGGGGATCGTGCAGTCCATGGCGTACAGCGAGTCCCTGTTCACCGCCCTGGCCGCCTGGGCGCTGTACGCGGTGCTGCGCGGGCGGTGGGTGGTGGCGGGCCTGCTCGCGGCGGGGGCGGGGCTGACCCGGCCGGTCGGGGCGGCGGTGGTCGCGGCGGTGTGGGTGGCGGCGGCCCTGGCCTGGCGGCGCGGGGAGCGCTCGTGGCGGATGGCGGCGGGGGTGCTGCTGGCCCCGCTGGGGGCGGCGGCGTACGCGCTGTGGGTGGGGGCCCGGACCGGCGGCGGGCTGACGGGCTACCTGGACGTGCAGGCGGGCTGGGGCAACGGCTTCGACGGGGGCTGGGCCTTCGCGCGGTTCGTCTGGGCGCGGCTGGCCTCCCCCGCGTTCGCCGCCGGGGCGGGGCTGATCGCCGGGGTGCTGCTGGTGCTGTGGCTGTACCGGCTGTGCGTGCGCGACCGGCAGCCGGCCGCGCTGCTGGTGTACTGCGGGGTCGTGGTGGCGCTGGCCCTGTGCGCCTCCGGGTACTTCGGCTCCAAGCCCCGGCTGCTGCTGCCCGCGTTCCCGCTGATGCTGCCCCTGGCGGCGGCCCTGGCGCGGTGGCGGACCGGGCGGGCGGCGGCCGTGCCGGCTGCGCTGGCGCTGGCCTCGGCGCTGTACGGGGCGTTCTGGCTGAACGGTTCGGGGCCCCCGTAGGGCGACCGCGGGCCTGCGGGCGCGATCACGGAATGGATCATTCCAATCCATGGTTGTGCAAAGGAATTGAGCCCTGGCGATAAATACCGTGTAAGTATGCCGATAATTGCGGTGGCAGTACTCCCGGACTCCCGGAGTTGAATCCGGAAAGTTCCAACAAGTGCCGGAACAAGGGGAATTAAGTCCCCCGTGAGACGCACTCCACATCACATGGTCATCACAAAGCGCGCGATTCGCCCGGGGTGCGCTTCGACGCGCGGTAACGTCGATTGAGTGCGTACTGACCAAATGCTTGCCCGTCTGGAGCCGGTGTTCGCCCGGCTCGACCGGGAACCCGAGCGACCGGCTCATCTGCAAACTCCGCAGATGAGCCGGCACCGCATCGTGCTCCTCTCCGCGACGCTCGCCTTCTACCTGGTGATCGTCGTGGCCGTGCTGACGACCTCCTGGCTCGTCCGCCTGGACTGGCAGATCATGTTCTTCCGGCCCTACGAGCAGTGGCCGCAGGTACACGCCTTCCTCGACTACCTCGTCGTACTCGGCCAGCGCGGACCCACCGCGGTGATGGTGGCGGCCTGGCTCGGCTGGCGCTCCTGGCGCCAGCACACCCTCCGCCCGCTGATCGCACTCGGCGTCGCGCTGCTGCTCCTGAACATCACCGTGGGCTCCGTCAAGCTCGGCCTCGGCCGGCTCGGCCCGCACTACGCCACCCAGATCGGCTCCGCGGAGCTCTTCGCCGGCGGCGATATATTTCCTTCCGGCCACACCGCCAACGCCGTCGTGACCTGGGGGATCCTGGCCTACCTGGCCTCCACCACCGTCACCCGGCGGGTGCTGTCCATCCTCTCCGGGGTCCTCTCGCTGAGCGTCGGCGCCACCACCGTGTACCTCGGCACCCACTGGGTGAGCGACGTGCTCCTCGGCTGGACCGCCGGACTCCTCATCATGCTCGCGCTGCCCTGGTTCGAGCCGCTCATCGCCCGCACCGAGGCCTACGTCTTCGGACTCCGCGAGCAGTGGCGCCGCCGGCTGGAGGACGGCCGGGTCTCCGAACCGGTCGCCGCCGCGCTCACCCCGCTGCTCTCCGCGGGCGGCAAGTGGCAGCCCGGACGCACCCCCGCCGCCGCCGAGGACGGGGCCCCGGCGGCCGCCGCCTCCCAGACCCCCGCCGGGCACTCCCCCGGGCTGCGCCCCGCCGCGCACGCGCACCAGGTCTCCCGGCAGCACGTCATCCGCTCCGAGCGCACCCCGATCACCCCGGGCGGCAGCCGCCGGCCGGCACACACCGAGCGGCCCTCCGCCCGGGGGGCCTCGGCCCGCCCGGCCACCGGGGGCTGACCCGACGCGGGGCCGGTACGCACAGCCCCACCCCGCACCGCGCGAACGGCGGGCCGGTCCGACGGACCGGCCCGCCGTCGGCGTTCCGCGCCGCCGGGCGGCGTTCATATGTCCGGACACGTCAGCCCGCCGAGCGGATGTTCCTCCGTACCGGGTCACGCTTGTGTCACGGGTTGTCGACGGTCGCCGCCGGTAATCCCGGCTTTTCCGGACGCCTTTCGAATTCCCCCGCGGAACCCGAATTACCCGCCCCGGACTTACTCCCGCGGGGCTTCGACGGCCCGCCCGAGAAGGTCCCGCAGAGCCCGGATCCGGTCCGCCAGCTCGGGGGGCTCCACCACCTCGAACTCACAGCCGATCAGCATGACGTGAATCACCAGGACGTCGAGGCTCACCGCCCCCGTGCGCAGCAGGCAGCTCTGCGCGTCGACCGGCTCCAGCACCCCGTCGGAGGGCCCGATGATCCGCGCCGCCTCCTCCGCCGGGACGCGGAGCCGCACCACCGCCCGGGTCGTGTAGGCACGGTGCGACACGCCCCGGGACACGTACGCGGCGAGGTCCTCGGCGGGCGCCGGGCGCGGGACGAAGCGCGGGCCGTGCGGCGGGCGGGGCTCGATCCGGTCCGCGCGGAAGGTCCGCCAGTCCTCCCGGTCGAGGTCCCAGGCGACGAGGTACCAGCGCCGCTCGGAGCACACCAGCCGGTGCGGCTCGACGGTACGGCGGCTGACGCTGCCGCCGTGGTCCCGGTACCCGAACCGGAGCCGCTCGCCGTCCCGGCAGACGGCGGCGAGGTCGGTGAGCACGGCCGGGTCGACGGTGTCGCGGCCCGGGCCGCGCAGCATGGGCACGGTGAACTCGTTGAGCGCGGAGACCCGTCGGCGCAGCCGCGACGGCAGCACCTGCTCCAGCTTGGCCAGGGCCCGTACGGAGGCCTCCCCGATCCCCTCGACGCCGTTGCCGGCGGCCGTGCGCAGCCCTACGGCGACCGCGACGGCCTCGTCGTCGTCCAGCAGCAGCGGCGGCAGCTCCGCCCCCGCCCCGAGCTGGTACCCGCCGCCGGTGCCGGGGCTGGCGTTCACGGGGTACCCCAGCTCCCGGAGCCGGTCGACGTCCCGCCGCACGGTGCGGGGTGTCACCCCGAGGCGGGCGGCGAGATCGGCACCGGTCCATTCCCGATGGGCCTGCAGGAGGGACAACAGGCGCAGCAGTCGCGCGGAGGTCTCAAGCACGCCCCCCATTCTGGCGCGCCGCCCGCACCACCCGTCCCTGACGGGCCTCCCGGATCCACGCCGCTGCGGGTTCCCGTGGCCGGGGCCGGTGAATCGTCCGCGGCTGGGCTGGCCGCCGCGCGGGGCTGGTCCCCTACCCGCCCTTCCACCGTTCCCAGGGGCGCTGCCCCTGACCCCGCGCCTCAAACGCCGCGCGGGCCTGGGATGTGCGCAGCACATCTCAGCCCCGCCGGCGTTTGAGGCGCGGGGGTCTGGGG
>NZ_JBNNPF010000013.1:0-51612 GCF_050275515.1 Streptomyces sp. NPDC004126
ACGGTGAAGACCGGCACCGCTTGCGGGCCTCGGCCGGCGGCGGCTGCGAGGCGAGCCCGTCCAGGGCGGCGCCGTCGCCGACCGCCCCGCGGATCCGGTCGGCGACGGCCCGGTAGCCGAGGTAGTGGACGTCGTCGTGGTACTGGCGCATCCAGTGGTACTCGGGGTGTTCGGCGAGGATCTCGTGGATCCGCTCGACCCGCCGCTTCTGGTCGAGCTTGAGGTCGTCGCACGGCTCCATCCGCTCCAGCGTGGCGCCGAGCACGGCGAGCTGGACGCCGAGGGTGCGGTCCACGGTCGACGAGCCGACGATGTGGCAGCGCATGCCGTACCGGTGGCAGGCCAGGGCGAGGGCGTACGCGTAGATCCCGCTGGAGCTGTCCAGCAGGGTGTCGCCGCGCCGCACGGCGCCGGTGTCCAGCAGGTGGCGCACCGCCGCGAGGGCGGAGACCGCCTTCATCGTCTCAAAGCGCAGGCAGACGAGCCGGTCGTCGAGCCGTACCAGGTCGGGCCGGCCGACCGCCTCCGCGATGTGCTGGTCCATGGGGGATCTCCTCGGTCGTGGTGAAGGTCCGGGTGGCGGGGATGCCGTGGGCGTCCAGGGCGCGCAGGCAGGAGCGGACGCGGCGGCGCAGACCGGGCTCGGCCGGGTCGAACAGCAGGCCCGCCACGGCCCCGCTGTGCGCGATCTGCACGCCCGCCGCCCCGACCCGCCGGGCGACGGCGGTGAGGGCGTCGAACTCCGGGTGGGACAGTACGCGCTGGCCGATCCGGGCGCTGGCGGTGGCGACCTCGCCGAGCAGCCGTACGTCGCCCGTGGCCACCGCCCGGCGCAGCAGGGCGCGCAGCCGCTCGAAGGCCCGCACCTCGTCCGCGCCGGCCTCGGCGGGCGGGCGTACGGGCAGGGACAGGGTGTCGACGGGCGCGCCGCCGCCGAGGACGCAGCCGACCACGACCAGCGGCGGCAGGGCCGGCCCGAGGACCTCCAGGACGCGGCCCTCGCGCTGGGCGAAGAGCACCGGCCGGGCGTCCAGCATCAGCGGGTCGCTGGCCAGTTCGGCGCGGACGGCCAGCCGGGCGACGGTGGCCGGCGGCAGCCGCAGCCCGTACCCGTCGGCGACGGCGCGCACGGCGGCGATCACGTCGCTGGTGGAGCTGCCCATGCCCAGGCCCACCGGGACACCGCCGGTGAGCCGCAGCTCACCGCCGCAGGGCGGTCGTCCGGTGCGCCGCGCGCATTCGGCGACCGCGAGGGCTGCGGCCCGCGCGGCCTTGGTCCGGCCGGCGGGCACGACGCCGAGGGCCTCGGGGGCGGTGCCGGGCCGGGGCTGGAAGCGGGCGCGCCCGGCCGGGCCGGCCATGGGGAGGGTGACCAGGCCCGCGCAGCGGCGTCCGGTGCCGTCGAGGAAGACGCCCTGGAGGATCTCGCCGTGGTGGCAGGGGGCGCGCCCGGTCCCCGCGCGGAGGCCGCCGCGGACCGGTGCGGTGCGGGAGGGGGCGGTGCGGGCGGCGGGGATCACGCGCGGTCCGCCGTCCGGTAGCGGTACAGGAGGGTCTCACCGGCACTGAACTGCGAGAAGGGAAACGGTTCTGCGGACAGGGCCGTCACCCCGGACCCGAGGAAGGCCCGGGCCACCGCGCTGCCGCTCTGCGCGTAGACGACCAGCGGGACGCCCCGGGCCCGGCAGCGCTCCAGGACGGTGTCGAACGAGCCGTTGCCCAGGGTCATCCCGGTGGCGACGACGGCGTCGGCGCGCTCCAGCACCTCGTGCATGTCGTCGGTGACGGGGTCGCCCCACTGGGTGGCCTTCAGGTTGAAGTCGCAGGGCAGCGGCCGCCCCCCGCGCTCGCGGATCGCCGCGACCAGCGGGTTGACCACCCCGATCAGACCGACCGCCGCGCCCTCCTCGATGTCGAGCAGGCCCGCGATCGCCGCGTCCCTGGCCCCGGCCCGGACCTCCGGGGTGCCGGCGGGCAGGACGACGGGCTCGGCTTCGCCCGCGTCCGCGGCCGCGGTGTGCGGGCGTACCGCGCCGAGGTAGGCGTCCAGCGCGGCGATCCGCAGCGGACGCGGGGCCTCGCGCAGCAGGACGTCGAGCGGGGCGCCGGAGTGGTCGCGGCAGACCGCGGGGTCGATCTGCCCGGCCTCGAAGGCGCAGCCGCCGAAGGAGGCGCCGAGGCGGACCAGGACGTACTGGTTGAGGTAGGTCGTGTCGCCGCCGGCCAGCCGGGTGCCGTGGTGGATCCAGAAGACGCTGGTGGCCGTGAGCGCGGAGGGGAGCGGGCCGTGGGCGCCGGCGAGGACGGCGTCGACGAGGGAGTCGACGGTGTGGGCGGTGTGGGCGGTGTGGGCGGTGTGGGCGGTGCCGACGGTGTTGGTAGTGCTGGTGGTGCTGTGCACGGGTGTCCTTTCAGGGGGCGGGTCGGGGGGTCGCGGGCAGCGGTCCCCGGTAGCCGACGGCGGGGTGTCCGAGGGCGTCGGTGGTGAGTTCGGCGTCGACCTCGAAGACCTCGGCGAGCCGCTCGCGGGTCAGGACGGCGGCGGGGGTGCCCGAGGCGGTCAGGCGGCCGTGGTGCAGGAGCAGCAGCCGGTCGCAGTAGCGGGCGGCGAGCGAGAGGTCGTGCAGGGCGACCAGGACGGTCCGGCCGGTACCGGTGAGCAGCTCCATCAGTTCCAGCTGGTGGCGGACGTCGAGGTGGTTGGTGGGCTCGTCCAGGAGCAGCCCGTACGGCTGCTGGGCCAGCGCGCGGGCGATGTGGGCGCGTTGCCGTTCGCCGCCCGACAGGGCCCGCCAGGAGCGGCCGGCGAGTGCGGTGAGCCCGACGCGTTCCAGCGCGGCGGCGACCACCGCCCGGTCGTGGGCGCCGGGTGCGCGCCAGCGGTCGCGGAACGGGGTCCGGCCGAGGCCGACGACGTCGGCGACGCTCAGATCGCTGTCGGCGGCCGCGTCCTGTCCGACGAAGGCGACGTGCCGGGCGGTCCGGCGCGCGCTCCAGTCCCGTACGCACGCGCCGTCGTAGCGGACGGTTCCGGCGTCGGGCACGCGCAGCCCGGCGAGGCAGCGCAGCAGCGAGGACTTGCCGGAGCCGTTGGGGCCCAGCAGGCCGACCGTCTCGCCGGGGGCCACGTCCAGGCTGACGCCGCGTACGACGGGCGTGCCCGCCACCGACCAGCTCAGCCCTTCGGCGGTGATCCTCACAGTTCCCCCCTCCTGCGCAGGACGAGGAGGAAGAGCGGTACGCCGAGCAGGGCGGTGACCACTCCGACGGGCACCTCGCGGGGCGCGAAGGCGATCCGGGCCAGCGCGTCCGTCCACACCAGGAACACCGCGCCCGCCAGGGCCGCGTAGGGCAGCAGCACCCGGTGCCGGGGGCCGACGAGGAACCGCACCCCGTGCGGGACGATCAGGCCGACGAAGCCGATGGCGCCGACGGTGGCCACGGCGACGGCGGTCAGCGCGGCGGTGACCACGAGCAGCAGCAGCCGGGTGCGCCGTACGCCGATGCCGAGGGAGGCGGCGGTGTCGCTGCCGAAGGCGAGCCCGTCGAGGGCGTTGGAGCAGAGCCAGGCGGCCGCCAGGCCCAGCGGGGTGACGAGCGCGCAGACCGCGACGGTGTCCCAGCGGGCCGGCGCCATCGAGCCGAGCAGCCAGTGGGTGACGGCCCGCGTGGTGTCCGCGTCCGCCGAGGCCATCAGGACGAGCGAGGTCAGCGCGGTGAAGAGCTGGCCGACGACCACACCGGTGAGCACGATGCGGACCGAGTCCAGCCCGGTGCGCCGCAGCAGCAGCAGGAGCGCCCCGAAGGCGAGCAGCGCTCCGGCGAGCGCCCCGCCGGTGACGCCGAGCGCGCCCGCGCCCACGCCGAGCACGACGACGGTGACGGCTCCCGCCGAGGCGCCCGAGGAGACGCCCAGCAGGTAGGGGTCGGCAAGGGCGTTGCGGGTGACGGCCTGGAGGACCGCCCCGCAGACGGCGAGCGAGGCTCCCACGAGGGCGGCCGTCAGCACGCGCGGCAGCCGCAGGTCCCAGACGAGGGAGTCCAGCAGCGGGGGCAGCGGCTCCACGGCCGGCCCGAGCCGGGACCCGAAGGCCCGTACGAGGCCGCCCCAGCCGACGTCGGCGGTGCCGATGCGCACGCCCGCCACGAGGGAGCCGGCCAGCAGGGCGGCGGCGCCGAGCACCCGGAGGGCGCGGAGCGTACGGCCCCTGCGGCCCGGCCGCGCCGGGCCGCCCGCCCGGGACCGGAGGCCGCGGGTCACCCAGCCGGGCCGGGAGCCGCGGCCCGAGCCCGGCTCCGCGCCGTGGACCGCGCCGTGGACCGCGCCGGGACCGGAGCCCCCGCCGGCGGCGTCCCGGTCGCGGGCCGACGGGAGCAGCGGGTCGGCCGCGGGCGGGGGGCCGGGCGGGAGCAGCAGGTCCGCGGGGCCGGCGCCGCGCGGGGCCGGGTCAGCGGGCACGGCCGAGATCCTTCATCCCGGCGGCCAGCAGTCCGAGGGCGTGCACCGACCGTACGGAGGGGTCGAGTTCGATGCCCGGCACCTCGATGATCCGGCCGCCCTGGACCGCGCCCAGCCGGGACACCACCGGGTGCTGCGCCAGCGCGGCGCGCTTCTCGGCGGCGCTGTCGCCGGGCCGCCCGCGCTCCGAGAGGTCGCCGATCACGATGAAGTCCGGGTCCCGCCTGGCGACTTCCTCCCAGGAGACCTCGGGCCAGTCCCCGTCGACGTCGTCGAAGGCGTTCCGCGCGCCGACGATCCGGCTCATCTCGCTGGGCAGGCCGCTCTTGCCGGCCACGTACGGCATGCCGTTGAAGACGGAGTAGAGGTAGACCACGGTCGGCCGCTCCGCGCCCCGTCCGGCTTCGGCGCCGGTCTCCGCCGCCCTGGCGACGGCGTCGCGCTGGGCGGCGACCAGCCTGCCCGCGCGCTCCTCGGCGCCGAAGACGCGGCCGAGGTTCTCGTAGTCGGAGAAGAGCAGTTCGAAGGGGGACTTCCCGGCCGGGTTCCGGTCCGGGCAGTCCACGGCGCTGACGAACGCGGGCACCTTGAGGGCAGCCAGCTCCTCGCGGGTTCCGGCGCGGTCCGCGGTGAAGAGGTCGGCGGATCCGGCGACGACGAAGTCGGGTGTCGCGGCGCGCAGCTGCTCGCCGGTGGCGATCTTGGGGGCGATGACCGGGACCTTGGCGTAGGCGGCGGCGTACTGCGGGGGGACCTTCGTCTTGAGGTTGGCGGTCCCTGCCATCCGGTCCTGGAGCCCCAGTTCGAGGAGGGTCTCGGTGGAGGCCTGGTCCAGGGCGACGGCCCGCTTCGGGGGGCCGGCGACGGTCAGCGGCGTGCCGCAGCTGGTGACGGAGGCCGCCGCGGCGGCGGGGCCGGGGGCGGCGGGCGCGCCGGAGCCGCCGCCCGCCGTGGAGCAGCCGGCGGTGGCGAGGGCGAGGGCCGCGAGGGTCAGGGCGATGCGGGGGCGTGCGGGGTGGCGCATGGGTTCTCCGGTCGGGGAGGCGGGGACGGGCGTTGTCGTGCACCGGGCAGGAGTGCCGCGATGGAAGGGTACTGTAATGGTAATCATTTTCATTAACCACCTCGGGGGTGGTTCGCCGAACCGCCTCCCCGCCTGCCAGGAGCGCCCTCACCGTGGCCACCACACCCGCCCCGACCGCCGCCAAGTCCCCCTCCCCTCCCCCGCGTTCGATCCTGCGCGACCCCGTCTTCCTGCGCCTGTGGGCCGGTACCACCGCCTCCGGCCTCGCGACCTGGGCCCTGCCCTTCGTCCTCGGACTCGCCGTGCTCCACCGCGACCTCTCGGCCGCCGGACTCGGCCTGGTCCTCGCCGCGCGCACCGCCGGTTTCCTCGCCGCCGTCGCCGTGGGCGGCGTACTCGCCGACCGGCACGCACGCCGCGCGGTCGTCCTCTGGTCGGCCCTCGCGGCGGGCGCCGCCGCGCCCCTGCTCGCCGCCGGACTGGGCCGCTCCCTCGTGCTGATGACGGCCGCCGCCGCCCTCGCCGGCGCCGGACAGGGCGCCTGCCGCCCGGCGTTCCAGGCGCTCGTCGCCGAGACCGTCGAGCCGGAGCGCCGACAGCGGGCCAACGCCGCCATGACCCTCGCGGTACGCGCCTCCACGCTCGCCGGCCCCGCCCTGACGGCGCTGCTCGCCGCCTTCCTCGACGTCCGGACGCTGCTCCTCGGCATCGGACTGCTCTGGCTGGTCGCCGCGTTCGTCCCCGCCCCGGGTGCCGCCGCCCCGGCCGCGGCGGCCGGTCCCGCGCCGCGCGCCGGCTTCCGCGCCGAGTTCCTGGAGGGGATGCGCGAGGCGCGCCGGCACCCCTGGTTCCTCGCCGGTCTCGCCGCCCTCGCCTGCGTGATCTCGCTCGGCTACTCCGCCACCAGCGTCGCCCTCCCGCTGATCAGCCGGGACCGCTACGGCACCGAGTGGGTGCTGGCCTCGGCCATGACCGCCTACACGGTCGGCGCGCTCGCCGGTGCGCTGCTCATGGCCCGGCGGCGGCCGCGCTCGCAGGGCTGGGCCGCCTTCGCCGGGCTGGCGGCGTACGGCTTCGCGCCGCTGAGCCTCGTCCTGCCCGTGCACCCGGTGGTGGTCGTCGCCGCGTACGCCGTCGCCGGGACCGGCATAGAGCTCTTCAACGTGCCCTGGTTCACGGCCACCCAGCGCGAGGTGGCCCCGGACAAGCTGGCCCGCGTGTCCTCGCTGGACTTCCTCGTGTCCTACGGCCTGGCCCCGGTCGGCCTGGCCCTGATCGCCCCGGCCGTCTCCGCCTTCGGGGTCACCCCCGTCCTCACGGCCTGCGCCGCCGCCTGCTTCCTCGTACCGGCGGCGGCGGCCCTCGTCCCCTCCGCCCGCCACTTCGCCCGCACGGCCCCGGCGGCACGGGACTGACCGGCCCGGCCGGGGGCGCGCCCGCGGTGGCCTGAACCGGGCGCCCCGCCGGGGCGTCCGCAAGGGCGTGCTCACCGCCGCCGACCCCCGGCCGGTACGGTTCCGGCATGGACGTTTCCGCAAAGAGTTCGAATCCCGAACGCACGGGCCGGGAGGCCCGGATCCTCGACGCCGCGCGTGCCCAGCTGGCGAAACTGGGGGCCGCAGGGCTGTCCCCGGAGGCCGTCGCGCATGAGGGCGGCTTCGCCGTCACCGACGTGGAAGCCGTCTTCCCGCACCGGGACGAGCTGTTGACCGCCCTGGTCATCGACGCGTACGACGCGTCCGGCGCCGCGATGGAGCGGGCCGACGCCGACGCGGCGGCCGCGGGGGCGCCGGCGGGCGCGCGGCTGCTCGCGGCCACGCGGGCGCTGCGGCAGTGGTCGTTCGAGAACCCGGCCGAATTCACCCTGATCTACGGCTCGCCCGTACCCGGGTACCACGCGCCGCAGGACACGGTCCCGCCCGCCTCCCGTACGCCCGGCGTGCTCGCCGGGATCATCCGCTCGGCCCTGGAGGCCGGTGAGCTCACCCCGCCCCGGCGGACGCCGCCCGCCCGCCGGCTCCTGCTGCCCGAGGCCGTCGCGGCCTTCGGCGGCGTGCCCGGCGCTCCGTTCTCGGACATCATCGAGCGCGGCATCGTCCTGTGGAGCAACCTGATCGGCCTCCTGGTCTTCCAGGTCTTCAGCCGCACCCACGACAGCGTCAGCGACGAGGCCGCCTTCTTCGACTACGCGATCGCCGTGGCGGCCGAGGGCGTCGGACTGGACGTCCCCCTGACCGAGAAGACCGCCTGACCCGTCCGCCCCCTACGCGGCACCCGCAGAAAATCCAGGACGTGAACACCACCAGAACCCTCTGCTTCGTCATAGCCGCGCTGTCGTCGTACGCGGCGCTCGTCTACCGGCTGTGCCAGGCGCGCCGCAGCTGGCGGGACAGCGCCTACCGCGCGCTGATCACCACCCTCCTGCTCCAGTGCCTGACCTTCACGATGGGCGCCGTCGCCATGGGCGGCGGCAGCGTCCTCGGCGTCGGCAACCTCGCCATCCTCCTCATGCACCTGGCGGCGGTGGCCTTCTGCGTCAGCTCGCAGATCATCCTGCTGAAGTGGGCGGACGCCGACGAGGAGGCGCTGCGCAGGGCGCGCTGGTGGACCGTCACCGGCTTCGCCCTGAACGCGCTGCTCGTCGCGCTGTTCCTGCTCGCCGACGGCACGAACCGGCCGTCCTCCGACTTCGACACGGGCAGCGGCCAGCCGCTGGTGCTCACGTACCTGCTGGCCTTCATCGTGTCGCAGGCGGTTCCCTGCGTCACGATCTTCCGCCAGTGCGGCCCCTACGCCGAGATGACCGACAACGCCTCGCTGCGGCAGGCGCTGCGGATGCTGCGCGTCGCCGCCGTGGTCCTGTTCCTGTACTGCTCGGCGAGGACGGTCAACATCCTGACGTCGGCGGCGGGGATCGACATCGGCGTCTGGAAGCTCGCGTCGAACGTCTTCAGCGCGACGGGCATCGTCATCCTGTCGCTGAGCCTGACCAACTCCTCCTGGGGCCCCTCGGCCACCCGGCTGCTGGACTGGGCGCGCAGCTACCGGTCCTACCGGGCGCTGTACCCGCTGTGGCGGGACCTGTACGAGTCCTCCCCGGACATCGCGCTGGAGCCGCCGGGCGCCTCGGTCTCCGAGATGGACTACCGGCTGCACCGCCGGGTCGTGGAGATACGTGACGGGTGGCGGGATCTGCGCCCCTACATCGACCGCACCGCCCCCGGTTCCGGGGGGCCCGGCAAGGACGCCAGCGAGGAGTCCCGGCAGGCGTTCACGGAAGCGGCGCAGATCAAGCAGGCCCTGCTGGCGAAGCGGAACGGCACCGTCCCTCAGGACAGCAAGGACGCCGGCGATTTCGACGACCGCGACACCGACAACTTCACGGCGGAGGTCGCATGGCTCACCAAAGTAGCGGCTGCCTACAGTAAGCTCGGCACCGCGAGTTGAAGCTCCCGCCCGGTTTGCATCCCCCGTCAAACCGGGCGGGCAGCTCCCCCGTTACCCCCCGTCTCCGCACGGGGCGGGACGGGCGGTTCACCGCCCGGACTGGCCCGGCCCATCCCCCGAGGGCCGGGCCAGTCCGTTTTTCACCGGCAAGCCAACCGACAAACCCCCGTGAGTCGAGTTAACTGCCAGCTATCGGCGAGACCCAACGTTGGCGGAGTCCAGCCCAATTGTCAACTGACCGCTAATCTGTGAAACTGACGTATAGCCAAGGGCTATACCGAGGAGGTGACGGGAGGAAGGATCACCATGACCGACACCGAGACCGAGGCCGACGACCGGCCCCTGCTCGCGACGCGCCTCGACGACCTCTTCAAGACCGTCCGCCCCAAGGGCAAACACTGGACGAACGCCGAGGTGGCGGAGGAGCTCAAGCGGGCCAACCCCGAACTGAAAGTCGGCGGTGTCTACCTGTCCCAGCTGCGGACCGGCAAGCGCTCCAACCCCTCGCCCGACCTCCTGGCCGCCCTCGCCCGCTTCTTCGGCGTCTCGGTCGCCTACTTCTTCGACGACAAGGTCGCCGAGTCCGTGCTCAGCCAGGTGGCCGCCATCGAGGCGCTGCGCCAGTCCGGCGTCCGCGCCGTGGCGATGCGGGCGGCCGGCATGAGGAAGGAGAACCTCGCCGCGATCACGGCCATCATGGACCAGTACCGGCAGATGCAGGGCCTTCCCCCCGTCACCGACGCGGGCGACCCCGAATGAGGGGCGTCTGGAAGGAGCGGGCCGCCGACCACGACCGCCGCAGCCGGCTGAAGAAGCTGCGCCGGGCCGGGGCCCGCAGGCTCGCCGAACTCGACCTGCCCGAGGCCCCCGACGTCGCCGAGCTCTGCCGCCACCTCGGCGAGGTCCGCGACCGCCCGATCATCCTGGTCCCGATGCAGATGCCCTCGTCGCACCCGTGCGGCATGTGGGTCGCCGCCCGCGACGAGGACCTGATCTTCTACGACGCCAACACCACCAGCGCGCATCAGGAGCACATCATCTTGCACGAGCTGGGCCACATCATCTGCTGCCACCGCGGGGCCGGCGGACTGGACGAGGCGGCCGCCCGCCTCCTGTTCCCCGACCTCGACCCCGACATCGTGCGCGACATGCTCCTGCGCGCGACCTACGACGACGTCCAGGAACAGGAGGCGGAGATCATCGCCTACCTGCTCTCGCAGCGCATGGGCGGCGCCGAACAGCCCGATGACACCGAAGAGGGCACGGGCGACCGCCCGGCCAAGAGCGCCACCCTCAGCCGCATCGAACGCACCCTGATCTGAGAGGGGCTCGTCTCCCGGCTCACGCCCCGGCGGACGCCACCTCCTCGGCCAGCAGGGCGACCGCGCGCCTGATGTCGTCCTCGCGGTGCTCGCTGGTGATGAAGAAGCGCAGCCGCGAGAGCCCCTCCTCCACCGCCGGGTGGAAGATCGGGTCCGCGATCACACCCCGCCCGTAGAGGCCGTGCGCGACCCGCAGGGTCTTCGCCGAGTCCCCGAGGATGCACGGCACGATCGGCGTGCCCCCGCTGGAGCCCGTCGACAGCCCGGCCGCGGCGGCCAGGCCCAGGAAGAGCGCGGAGTTGCGGCGCAGCGCCCGGACCCGTTCCGGCTGCGCCGTCATCAGCTCGGTGGCGGCCAGCGCGGCCGCCGCGTTGGCCGGGGTCAGGCCGACGCTGTAGACGAAGCCGGGCAGCGTGTGGCGCAGCCAGCGCACCATCCGGGCCGAGCCGCCGAGGTAACCGCCGCAGCTGGCGAAGGCTTTGGAGAGGGTGCCCATCCACACGTCCACGTCCGAGCGGTCGACCCCGTGGAACTCGCCGACGCCCCGGCCGTACTCGCCCACGGTGCCGATGCTGTGCGCCTCGTCCACCATCAGCAGGGCGCCGAAGCGCTTCTTCAGCTCGATCACGGCGGGCAGGTCGACGAGGTCCCCGTCCATGCTGTACGCGCCCTCGACGACGATCAGGACCCGCCGGAACCGGGACCGGTTGAGCCGCAGCATCCGCTCCAGCTCGGCCGTGTCGTTGTGGGCGAAGGGACGGCGGGCGGCTCCCGAGAGGGCGCAGCCGTGGAGGATGCTGTCGTGGGCGAGCGCGTCGTGGACCACGAGGTCTCCGGGGCCCACGAGGTGGCCGATCGCGGTGACGTTGGTGGCGTGGCCGCTGACCAGCGTGAGGCATCCCTCGACGCCGAGGAACTCGGTGAGCGCCCGCTCCAGCCGGACGGTCAGGTCGCGTTCTCCCGAGAGCACCCGGCTCGCCGATACGGAGGTCCCGTACCGGTCCACCGCCTCGTGCACGGCCGCGTTGACCGCCGGATGGCCGGACAGGCCGAGGTAGTTGTAACTGCCGAAGGACAGGTACGGGCGGCCGCCGATCACGGTGGTGTCGGTGATGGTGCCCTCGTGGACCCGGAAGTACGGGTACCCCGCGGGGCTGCCCGCGACCGCGTCGAGCCGCTCCTCGAAGCGGGCCACCTCGGGGAACTCGTCCACGGTGGCGGATTCGGGGCTCCACTGCGGCGGCACGTCGAGCAGAATCGTTTCAGCATGGCTCGCCGGGCCCCCGGTCACCTCCTGGTCCCCCTCCCCGGCCGCCACGGCGATCAGCCGGCCGATGGTGAGGCCGGGCGTGAACAGCTCGTTGGCGCGGAAGCCCGGTATCCGCTTGCCGATGTTGACCTCCAGCTCCTGGAGCATCAGGGAGTCGAAGCCGAGGTCGGTCACGAGCGACATGCCCGTGCCCAGGTCCGAGAGCGGGAAGACGCCGGCCCGCGAGACCTCCTCCAGGACGACCGCGGCGACGGACTCCGTACCCGAGGGGACCGCCGGGCCGGCCGCCGGCCGCTCCGCCGCCCACGCGTCCCCGGGCGCGTCCGGCCCGGCCGCCTCGCGGGCCGACTCGTCCACGGCCCAGTGCCGGCGCGGGGCGAGCGGGCTCGGCGGCAGCGTGCACGGCGGCACGCGCGGCCCGGGCACCGCGGGTACCTCCGCCCCGGGGTCCTCCGTACGCCCCGCCTCCACCCCGGCGGCGGCCTCCGTCAGCCGCGCCACGGCGTCGGCGGCGTCGTCCACCACCAGGGTCAGGCGCTCCCCGAGCGGCGTCCGGCGGGCCAGGGTGTCCGCCACCGCGGCCGGCTCCGGCCCGTCCTCGGCGATCACCGCGGCCAGTTCCCGGGCGTGCCGGGCCAGCCCCGCCCGGTCGCGGGCGGTGAGCACCAGCACGTGCGGCCCCTCCGCCCGCGCAGCGGGCACGGCCGGGGCGGGGGCCTCCTCCACCACCATGTGGACGCCGGTGCCGCCGAAGCCGAAGGCGCTCACCCCGGCCCGCCGCGGCGTGCCGGTCTCCGGCCAGCGGACCGGCGCCGTCGGGACGGTCAGCCGCGCGGAGTCCAGCAGGGCGGCGTCGGCCGCCTCGAACTCCGGCTGGGGCGGGACCACTCCCCGGTGCACGGCCAGCACCGACTTGATGAGCCCCGCCATGCCGGCGGAGTTCAGCGAGTGGCCGACCACCGCCTTCACCGCGCCGAGATGGGCCGGGCGGGCGCCCTCGCCGCGCAGTTCGCGCAGGACGTCGAGCTCGACGGGGTCGCCGACCGTGGTGCCGGTGCCGTGCGCCTCCAGGTAGTCCACCGCGTCCGGTGCCAGGTCCGCGTCCCGGTAGGCGCGGCGCAGGGCACGGAGCTGTCCGGCCGCCTGGGGGTGCATCCCGCCCTGTACGGTCCCGTCGTTGGCGGTGCCGACGCCCCGGATCACCGCGTAGACGCGGTCGCCGGCGGCGAGGGCGTCGGACAGGGGCCGCAGGACCAGGATCCCGGCGCCCTCGCCGAGGACGAACCCGTCGGCCTTCGCCCCGAAGGGCAGGCACCGGCCGCTGCGCGAGATCGCGCCGATCCGGCACAGGCCCACCAGCAGGTCCGGGGTGAGCAGCAGCTGGGCGCCGCCGGCGAGGGCGACGCGGGTGCGGCCGGAGCGCAGCGCGTGCACGGCGTTGGCCACGGCCATCAGGCCGCCGGAGCAGGCGGAGTCCAGGGCGTAGCTCTCGCCGTGCAGGTCGAAGACCGAGCTGATGCTGTTCGGGCCCATGTTGAGCAGGAGCCCGGCGGCGGAGGTGCCGTGCAGGCCGTCCACCGCGCGGACGGTCTCCTGCCAGTGCGGGTCGGCCGCCCGCGCCCCGAACTCACCGCCGACCAGCTGGCGCATGCGCAGCCGCATGGTGCTGAGCTGGCGGTAGCCGCTCTCGGTGAGGGCGGTGATGACCGAGGTCTCCTCGCGGTCGAAGCCGTCCACCTCCCAGCCGGCGTCCTGGACCGCCTCTCGGGCGAGGTCGATCAGCAGCCGGTGCTGGGGGTCCATGGCCCGGGCCCGGCGCGGCGGGATGCCGTAGTGCGCGGCGTCGAACCGGTCCACGTCCGGCAGCAGGGCCATGGTGTCGGTGTAGGCCGCCAAGGTGTCGCGGAAGTCGTCGCTGAGGAAGGCGGCCTTGCGCCACCGCGAGTCGGGTACGCCGGAGAACTGCGGCTCCGGGTCCGTCAGGAGCCGCCAGTACTGGTTGACGTCGCGGGCTCCGGGGAACCTGCACGCCATGCCGACGACGGCGACGTCGTCGCGCGCGACGGGGGCGGACCGGTCCGGCGGGATCATCGGCCGGCTGCCAGGCGCTCGCGCCACCACGCCACGGTCGCCTTCACCTGCTCGTCGACGGGGGTGGCCCGGACACCGAACGCGGTCTCCCAGGCGCTCGCGTCGACGACGAAGGGGCGGTCGAACTGGTAGCGGATCTCCTTGAGTTCGCGCAGCAGCGGCGAGAACAGGCCGCCGACGGCCAGGACGGCGGGGGGCAGTCCGCGCACCGCGACCGGCCCGGTGCCCGCCTCGTCGGCCAGCCGGCGGGTCATCTCGCGGACGGACAGCGCGGGTCCGGTCGGCACGTGCCAGGCCCGGCCCCAGGCGCGCTCGTCGCCCGCGGCGTCGGCCAGGGCCCGGGCCACGTCGGGGAGGTAGGTCCAGCTGTGCGGGGCGTCCGGGTCGCCGAGGGTGGAGACCGGCTTGCCGCGGAGCAGCGGGGGCAGCACGCGGGCCGCCAGGTGCCCGCCGTCGGTGACGCCGGGTCCGAAGAAGTCCGAGGCCCGCACCTCGACGGCCTTGACGCGGCCCTGTTCGTGCAGGGTCCGCGCCCCCTCCCACACGGCCGCGCGGACCCGTCCCTTGGGACCGGTCGCCGCGAGCGGCAGGTCCTCCGTCATGGGGACATCCACGGGGCCGTACCCGTAGAGGTTTCCGAGCAGGACCAGCACGGCACCGGTGGCCTCGGCGGCCGTGCACAACGACGCGGCCAGCGCGGGCCATTCGGCGGCCCAGCGGTGGTAGGGCGGCGAGGCGCAGTTGTAGAGGGCGACGGCGTCCCGCGCCACCTCGGTCAGCCGGCCGCTGTCCCGGGCGTCCAGTGCGACGTGCTCGATGCCGGGCTCCGGGGCCCGGCCCGAGGCGGTGACGACCTTGACTGAGTGGCCCCGTTCGGCGAGCAGCCGAGCGGTGGCGGCCCCGGCGGGCCCGAAACCTATGACGACATGAGAGTTCACGTACGCACAGTAGCGCGGGGGGTACCGATCCCCGGAATGGCACCCTCCAGCCCCACCGCACCGTTTGGCTTGAAGACGCCCAGAGGTTTATACCGGTCAGTAAGGCTTTGCGCAGTGGAACGGGCCCCGGGTGCCGGGCGGGACACGGCGGACCGATCAGGATTCGAGAAGCGCCGGGGCCCGGACCCCGCATAGCGTGGCTGCCGTACGGTGCGGCGGTCACGCCGCCACGGGCCGGAGCGAGCGACGGAGACACGAAGAGCATGGCCAAGAGGACGGACACGGGGTCGCCCGAGCCCCACATCGCCGACAGCCACGGACTGATCCGCGTGCACGGCGCACGCGTGAACAACCTCAAGGACGTCGCGATCGAGATCCCCAAGCGGCGGCTGACGGTGTTCACGGGCGTCTCCGGCTCGGGGAAGAGCTCGCTGGTGTTCGACACGATCGCCGCCGAGTCCCAGCGGATGATCAACGAGACCTACAGCGCCTTCGTCCAGGGGTTCATGCCCACGCAGGCACGGCCCGAGGCCGACGTGCTCGAAGGGCTGACGACGGCGATCATCGTCGACCAGCAGCGGATGGGCGCCGACCCCCGCTCCACGGTCGGCACCGCCACCGACGCCAACGCGATGCTGCGCATCCTCTTCAGCCGCCTCGGCGACCCGCACGTCGGCCCGCCCGGCGCGTACGCCTTCAACGTGCCCTCGGTCCGGGCGAGCGGGGCGATCACCGTCGAGAAGGGCGCCAAGAAGACGGTCAAGGCGACCTTCAACCGCACCGGCGGCATGTGCCCGCGCTGCGAGGGCCGCGGCTCCGTCTCCGACATCGACCTGACCCAGCTCTACGACGACTCCAAGTCCCTCAACGAGGGCGCGATCACCATCCCCGGCTACAGCATGGACGGCTGGTACGGGCGGATCTACGGAGGCTGCGGCTTCTTCGACCCGGACAAGCCGATCCGGAAGTTCACCAAGAAGGAACTGGCCGACCTCCTCCACAAGGAGCCGACCAAGATCAAGGTCGACGGCATCAACCTCACCTACGAGGGGCTGATCCCCAAGATCCAGAAGTCGATGCTGTCCAAGGACATCGACGCGCTCCAGCCGCACATCCGGGCGTTCGTGGAACGGGCCACGACCTTCGCCACCTGTCCCGAGTGCGGGGGGACCCGGCTCACCGCGGAGGCCCGCTCCTCGAAGATCGGGGGGATCAGCATCGCGGACGCCTGCGCGATGCAGATCAGCGACCTGGCCGCATGGGTGCGCGGCCTGGAGGAGCCCTCCGTGGCGCCGCTGCTGGACAAGCTGCGGCACACCCTGGACTCCTTCGTGGAGATCGGCCTGGGCTACCTCGCGCTCGACCGCCCGGCGGGCACGCTCTCGGGGGGCGAGGCGCAGCGCGTCAAGATGATCCGCCACCTGGGCTCGGCACTCACCGACGTCACCTACGTCTTCGACGAGCCCACCACGGGCCTGCACCCCCACGACATCCAGCGGATGAACGACCTGCTGCTGCGGCTGCGCGACAAGGGCAACACGGTGCTGGTCGTGGAGCACAAGCCGCAGACGATCGCGATCGCCGACCACGTCGTCGACCTCGGCCCCGGGGCGGGCACCGCGGGCGGCACGGTCTGCTTCGAGGGCACCGTGGAGGGGCTGCGGGCCTCCGGCACGGTCACCGGCCGCCACCTGGGCGACCGCACCGGCCTGAAGAAGACCGTACGGACGTCCTCGGGCGCCCTGGAGATCCGCGGGGCGGACGCGCACAACCTGCGGGCGGTCGACGTGGACGTCCCGCTCGGGGTGCTGGTGGTGGTCACCGGGGTCGCCGGCTCCGGCAAGAGCTCGCTGGTGCACGGCTCGATCCCGGGGGAAGAGGGCGTGGTCTCCGTCGACCAGGGCCCGATCCGCGGCTCGCGGCGCAGCAATCCGGCGACGTACACGGGGCTGCTGGACCCGATCCGTTCGGCGTTCGCCAAGGCCAACGGGGTGAAGCCGGCCCTGTTCAGCGCCAATTCCGAGGGCGCCTGCCCGGCCTGCAACGGCGCCGGCGTGGTCTTCACGGACCTGGGGATGATGGCGGGCGTCTCCGCCACCTGCGAGGACTGCGAGGGGAAGCGCTACCAGGCGTCGGTGCTGGACTACCGGCTCGGGGGCCGTGACATCAGCGAGGTGCTGGCGATGCCGGTGCGGGAGGCGGAGGAGTTCTTCGGTTCCGGCGAGGCCCGCGTGCCGGCCGCGCACCGCATCCTGGGCCGGCTCGCCGACGTCGGGCTGGGCTACCTCACCCTCGGCCAGCCGCTCACCACGCTGTCGGGCGGCGAGCGGCAGCGGCTGAAGCTGGCCACGCACATGGCGGACAAGGGCGGGGTCTACGTCCTGGACGAGCCGACGACGGGTCTGCACCTGGCGGACGTGGAGCAGCTGCTCGGGCTGCTGGACCGGCTGGTCGACTCCGGCAAGTCGGTGATCGTCGTCGAGCACCACCCGGCGGTCATGGCGCACGCGGACTGGATCATCGATCTCGGGCCGGGTGCCGGGCACGACGGCGGCCGGATCGTGTTCGAGGGCACGCCGGCCGACCTCGTCGCCGACGGCTCCACCCTCACCGCCGAACACCTCGCCGCCTACACCGGCGCGTAGGTCCTGGCCGGGAGCTGATCCGCTGCGGCGGCGGCCACGCAGGCGGGCCGTCCGGGCACCGGTATCCCCACACCGGAGGCCGGACGGCCCGTGCTGTGCGAACGGAGACGGCACGCGCCCGCGTCGCCCGGTCCGTACCCCCACGGTGGGACCGTGCTCCGGTCGGCGTGCCGCCGGCCGTCGTCCGGCTCCGTCGCACCACCAGTCTGTGGCCGGCCGACTCCCCTGGGCGCACATCCTGACGCGCCCTTTGCACAAGGAGACCGATCTTTGACGCGGGCCTGACGATCCCGTTCCGGTTCGGCGGGGCTACTGCCAGTCGTCCCAGGGCGGGTCCTCGTCCAGGTCGAAGGGCGGTTCGTCCTCGTGGGAGAGCGGGGGTTCCGCTTCGGCGGCGGCCGGGGCCCCGGTGGCCTTGCCGGCCTTGCCGGCGGTGAACTCGGCGAGGGCCCCGATGACGCCCTCGCCGTACTTGGCGAGCTTGGCCTCGCCGACGCCGCCCACCCCGGACAGCTCCTCCACCGTCCCGGGCAGGAGCGTCGCGATCTCCCGCAGCGTGGCGTCGTGGAAGACGACGTACGCCGGGACGCCCTGCTCGCGCGCCGTCGCGGCCCGCCAGGCGCGCAGGGCCTCGAAGACCGGCACGGCCTCGGCGGGCAGGTCGACCGGGACGCGGGCGCTCTTGCCGGAGCGCGAGCCGGAGTCCTTCTTCCGGGAGGCGGCCGGCGCCTTCTCCTTGCGCATCTGGACGGTGCGGCGCCCGCCCAGCACCTCGCCGCTCGCGTCCGTCAGCACGAGGGTTCCGTAGTCGCCCTCCACCGCCAGCAGTCCCATCGCCAGCAGCTGGCGGACGACCCCGCGCCACTCGCCGGTGCTCAGGTCCGCGCCGACGCCGAACACCGACAGGCCGTCGTGGTCGAACTGGATGACCTTGGCGGTCTTCTTGCCCTGGAGGATGTCGATGATCTGCCCGGCGCCGAACTTCTGGCGCCGCTCCCGCGCGAGGCGCCACACCGTGGACAGCAGCTTCTGCGCGGCGACCGTCCCGTCCCAGGACTCGGCGGGCGTCAGGCAGCTGTCGCAGTTGCCGCAGGGCTCGCCGGACTGCCCGAAGTACGCGAGCAGCCGGACCCGGCGGCAGTCGACGGTCTCGCACAGCGCCAGCATGGCGTCCAGGTGGGCGGCCAGGGAGCGGCGGTGGTTCTCGTCGCCCTCGGAGCCGTCGATGAGCTTGCGCTGCTGGACCACGTCCTGGAGGCCGTACGCGAGCCAGGCGGTGGCCGGCTCGCCGTCGCGGCCGGCGCGGCCGGTCTCCTGGTAGTAGCCCTCGACGGACTTGGGCAGGTCCAGGTGGGCCACGAAGCGCACGTCGGGCTTGTCGATGCCCATGCCGAAGGCGATCGTGGCCACCACCACGACGCCGTCCTCGCGCAGGAAGCGCGCCTGGTTCGCGGCGCGCGTGCGGGCGTCCATCCCGGCGTGGTAGGCCACGGCGTCGATGCCCTGCTCCACCAGGAAGGCCGCGGTCTTCTCCACCGAGGACCGCGACAGGCAGTAGACGACGCCCGCGTCCCCGTCGTGCTCGGAGCGGATCAGCTCCAGCAGCTGCGCCAGCGGCTTGTCCTTGGCGGCGATGCGGTACTGGATGTTCGGCCGGTCGAAGCTGGCGACGAAGTGCCGGGCGTCCTCCAGGCCCAGCCGCTTCGCGATCTCGGCGTGGGTGGCCTCGGTGGCGGTGGCGGTCAGCGCGATCCGCGGCACCTTCGGCCACCGCTCGTGCAGCATCGACAGGGCCAGGTAGTCCGGCCGGAAGTCGTGGCCCCACTGGGCGACGCAGTGCGCCTCGTCGATCGCGAACAGGGACACCTTGCCCCGGTCGAGCAGCCGCTGGGTGCTCTCGGTGCGCAGCCGCTCGGGGGCCAGGTAGAGCAGGTCCAGCCCGTCGGCGAGGAAGGCCTGCTCAACGGCCTGCCGCTCGTACGGGTCCTGGGTGGAGTTGAGGAACCCGGCCCGCACCCCGAGGGCGGTGAGCGCGTCCACCTGGTCCTGCATCAGCGCGATCAGCGGCGAGATGACGATCCCGGTGCCCTCTCTGACGAGCGCCGGGATCTGGTAGCAGAGCGACTTGCCGCCGCCGGTCGGCATCAGCACGAGGGCGTCGCCGCCCCCGGCGACCTGCTCGATGATCTGCTCCTGCTCGCCGCGGAAGGAGCTGTAGCCGAACACGCGGTGGAGTACCTGCAGGGAGTCCGAGATCTCGGGGGAAGCGTCCGAAAGAGCCATTCGAGAAGCCTAGCGGGCCCCGCCGACACCCCGTCCCGCCTGTGGACGGCCGACGGCCGGACCCAGCCGCCACAGCGGCGCGGCCCGCCGGTCGCCCAGCGCGGCGAACAGGCGCCGGGCCTCCCCGGCGCCCAGGTCCAGCTCCTCGGTGATCCGTCGGGTGGTGGTGTACGCGATCCCCTGCGCCAGCGTCTCCCGCTCCCAGGCGGCGAAGCGGGCCAGGACCGCGGCGGGGTCCCGGTCCGGGCGCGGTGCGGGCGGGGCGGCGGGCAGGGCCGCGGCGCGGCGGCGTTCGCGTTCGATCTCCGAGAAGCCGCACACGGCCCGGGAGGCCTCCTCGGCCTCCGCCAGGCCGCCGGTGCCGGCCAGCGCGCGGGCGAGGGGGCTCAGGGCGAGGACGCGGTCCAGGGTGAGCCGGTGGACGGCGGCGGCCCCCGCGTCCAGGTGCACCGGCTGCGGGGCGTCCCGGGTGCCGCAGACCCCGCGCACCCCGCGGGCGGCCGCCACCAGCAGGGCGCCGGCCTCGGAGGGGTGCCAGTCGAAGACCCCGAGCACGACCCCGGTGTGCCCGGCGCCGAGGGTGAGGGCCGGTTCGCCGAGCCGGGGCAGCAGGTCGGGCGGGGGCACTTCGTTGTCGAGGCCGGGCCCGGCCACGTACACGCCGGTCGGCAGTCCCGTGGCCGCGCAGGCGGCGACGGCGAGGGCGTCGCCGAGCGGGCTGCGCAGGGTGGGCTCGTCGCCCCGGGCCACGATGTCGCCGCCCACGTCGACGAGGTCGATCCGGTCGGCCCGGCACCAGCGGGCGGCCGCCGCGATCTGGCGGGCGAGGCCGAGGGCGCCGCCGTAGGGGTCCAGCAGTCCGAGCCGCGGCCGCAGTTCGCCCGACAGCCGCGGGAGCAGGGAGCCGGCCGGGGCGACGGGCCGGGTCCCGGGGGTGACCAGGACGAGGTCCGGTGCGGCGGCCTCGGTGCCGTGGAAGTCGCCGGCGCACCGGGGGCCCGGGACGGGGTCGACGACCAGCCGCTCCCAGGCGTAGGTCAGGACGAGTGCCGGGGTGTCCGCGCCGTACAGGGCGGCGTGGACCATGGCGGCCGTGATGGCGTCGCCGCCGCCCCCGGCGGCGACGAGAAGTCTCCGTGTGTTCTCCATGGCGGCCACGGATACACCGTCCCCGGGACGGAATCCCACCTTCCGCAAAAAGTGCATATGAAGCTCTACACGCCGAAAGGCGGTTCATGGGAATTGCACTGCTGAAAACGGCCCGCGCACGAACCTAAGGTGACGCCTGGTCACGAAGAGTGACGTCCTCTTTTGCCGAGCGAGAGTCGATTCCCCTGATGAACGCGCCTGTCCTGCTTCCGGCCCCCTCCTTCCCGGTCCCCTCCGCCGACGCGGATCCGGAAACCCCCTACGAGCAGTACGTGTACGCCTACCCGCACCAGAAGGCGTACCGCCTCCTGGAGGACGGTCCGCTGCTCGGCGACCTGTGGTCCGGGGAGCGCCTCGACGCGCTCTCCCTCTACGCGCACATCCCCTTCTGCGAGATGCGCTGCGGCTTCTGCAACCTCTTCACCCGCACCGGCGCCCCCGAGGAGGTCACCGGCGCCTTCCTCGCCACCCTGGAGCGGCAGGCGCGCGTCACCCGCGAGGCGCTGGAGGCCAAGGGCGAGCCGATCCGCTTCACCCTCGCGGCGTTCGGCGGCGGCACCCCCACGTACCTGACCGCGGACGAGCTCACCCGCCTCTGCGACATCAGCGAGAACATCATGGGAGCCGACCTCAAGGCCGCCTCCTGGTCGGTGGAGACCTCCCCCGCGACCGCGACGGCCGACCGGATCGCCGTACTCGCCGAACGCGGCGCGACCCGGCTGAGCATCGGCGTCCAGAGCTTCCTCGACGAGGAGGCGCGCGCCGCGGTACGCCCGCAGAAGCGCGCGGAGGTCGAGGCCTCGCTCGCCCGCCTCAAGGAGGCGGAGTTCCCCATCCTCAACATCGACCTCATCTACGGCATCGACGGCCAGACCGAGCGCACCTTCCGGGTGTCCCTGGACGCCGCCCTCGCCTGGGAGCCGGAGGAGATCTACCTCTACCCGCTGTACGTGCGCCCGCTGACCGGGCTGAGCACCCGCCACGCCAAGACGCTCCAGGACTGGAACGACCAGCGGCTGCGGCTCTACCGCTACGGCCGCGACCACCTCCTCTCCGCCGGGTACGAGCAGACCTCCATGCGGGTCTTCCGCCGGACCGGCACCGCCGCCGTGGAGGACACCGACGGCAGCAGCATCAGCGAGTACAACCAGCAGGCCGGCATGGTCGGACTGGGCGTCGGCGCCCGCTCGTTCACCACCGACCTGCACTACACCACCGACTACGCCGTCGCGGTGCCCGAGGTCCGGCGGATCATCGACGACTACATCGCCACCCCGACCGACCGGTTCCGGCGCGCCCAGTGGGCGTTCCGCATGGACGACGCCGAGCGCCGCCGGATGTACGTGCTCCAGCACCTGCTGGAGTCCACGGGCATGCGCACCACCGCCTACGCACAGCGGTTCACGACGCGTTTCGAGGACGACTTCGGGCCCCAGCTCGACTTCCTGCTGAAGCGGAACTGGCTGCGGGAGAACGGCGGCACCCTCGGGCTGACCCCGGACGGCATGGCCTGGGCCGACGCGATAGGCCCGATGTTCTTCTCGGACCGCGTCCGCACGGACATGACCGCCTACCAGGACCGGTAGACGGCCGCTACGGCCGGACCCGGCGCCGCTCCGGCACGGATACGAGGACCAGCCCGAGCAGCATCAGCGCCGCTCCGGCCGCCGCGCTCGGACCGGGCCGCTCGCCCAGCACCGCGACCCCCAGCACCGCCGCCACCAGCGGCTCGGTCAGGCTCAGCGTCCCCGTCGTCGCGGCGCTGAGCCGGCCGACGCCGCGCGTGAACAGCAGGTAGCCGAGGGCGGTCGTGCCGAGGCCCAGCCAGCCGATCAGCGCGAGCGCCCGGCCCGTGGCCAGCCCCTCGGGGGCCACCAGCAGGAACGGGGAGACCAGCAGCCCCGCGCACAGCACGCTCACCGGTGCCGCCGCGGCGAGCTCCGCACCGTGTGCGGCCAGCTGCTTCGACGCGGCGATGTACACCCCGAAGCTCGCCCCGGACACCACCGCGAAGACCAGCCCGAGCAGGTCGGCGCGGGCCCCGCTGCCGGGCAGCAGCAACAGGGCGATGCCGGCCACGGCGCAGCCCGTCCCCCACAGCCAGCGGCGGGTGAGCCGCTCGCCGGTGAGCCGGCGGGCGCTCAGCCCGCCGACCACGGGCACGGTCCCGAAGGCGACGGCCGTCGCCAGGGCCGCTCCGCCGCGCTCCACCGCCTGGAGGAAGCAGACCTGGAAGGCGGCCGTCACCAGCACGCTCAGCACGAGCCACCGGCCCGCCCCGGGCTTGCCCAGGCTGCGCAGACCCGCCGGACGCACCGTCAGCAGGCTGAGCACGAGCCCGCCGAGCAGCATCCTGCAGGCCCCGAGCGACACGGGGTGCACGCCGGTGTCCGCCCACAACTGGGCGGGCCCCACCGTCCCCCACAGCACCGCCGCCGCCAGTACGGACGCCACCGCTCCCACGGTCTCCCCTTTCGCCACGTCAAGAACGTGGCGAACGTATCCGGCGGGAGCCCCCGGACCCACTGGGGAAACCCATGGGATTCCGCCCGTCCGCGGGGCCCGGTCCGTGGCTTCGCACAAAGGCGCCGGGCGCTCAGGGCGTGCGCCGCCCCAGCGGAAGCAGGTACTGGAGCGGCTGCTCCAGGTCGTCCAGGCCCAGGAGTTCGTGCGCGAGGTCGTCGTGGAACCCGCCCAGCGGGGTACCGGCCAGGCCCAGCGCCGCGCCGGTCAGCAGCAGGGTCTGGGTGAGGTGGCCGGCCTCCAGCAGGGCCAGGCGCAGGGCGCGCAGGCCGTAGCGGCGGCGCAGCAGGCCGAGGTCGGCGTACACGGCCAGGACCGCGGGCGCCTCGTCGACGCCGATCCAGTGCGGGGCCGTGCCGGGCCGGGACAGGTACGTGGAGAGCGCCTTGAGGTCCGCCACGGCCGGCGCCGGGCCGACCGGGCGCAGGGTGCGCCGCTCCGGCAGGCAGTCGTACGTGCCCGCCGGGACCCCCGCCACGTCGAACGCCAGCAGCCGCACCCGGACGGTGTAGAGGGCGCCCGCGCTCGGGTAGGGGCGGTGGGACACGGTGAAGGGCGGGCCGCCGTCCGGGTCCGGCTGCTCGCTGCGGGCGCTCTCGGCCAGGGAGTGCCACAGCAGCGAGCCCAGGGCCGCGGCGTCCAGCGGTCCCCGGAGCCGGCCGCGCATCGAGGTGCGGGCCGCCAGCACGGCGGCCAGCGGGACCTCGGGCAGCGGACCGGCGGGCAGGGCCAGTTCGGGGCCCGCGGCCCACGCCCGGTCCGCCCACGCCCGCTCCGCGCCCTCCGGGAGGTCGCGCAGTTCGCTGTCCTCGCCGCGGCCGATCTGGAACTTGCTCCTCTCCAGGTAGCGGAAGTCCGCGGCGGTGTGGCCGCCGGGGAAGTAGTCGGGTTCCTCCCCGGTCTCCAGCAGGGTGCGGGCGGCCAGCCGGCACACGGCCCGCTCCTCGTCGGGGGTGATCCCGAGCCGGTTGAACAGCATGTGGAGCTGTGAGCCCCACACCCAGGCCCGCAGCTCCTCCCCCAGGTCCCGCAGCCGCTCGTCGGCCCCGCGGACCGCGGCCGCCCAGCGCAGGAGCCCGGGTGCCGCGGTGCCCGCGCCGAGCCGCCCGCGCAGTTCCCCGGCCCGCCGCCCGAGGCCCGTGCGCTGAGCCGCGTACACGGTGTTGACCCTCGTGTGGACGGACGCGCCGGGCAGCAGCGGCACCTCGGTGACCCACCGCCAGCCGGCGGCGTGCCCGCGCAGCCATCGCGCCGCGGTCAGCGGGTCGGTGCCGAGCGCGTGCACCGTCGTGTGCGCCAGGTCGGCGGCGGCGGTCAGCCGGGCTCCCGTGCCGCCGCCGGCCGGCAGGGCGCGCAGGGCGTCGAGGGCCGCGCGGGTGGAGGCCTCGAAGACCTCCTCGGCGACGGGCAGCGCCCGCGGGCCGCCGTAGCGCCCGGGCTCCGGTTCGTAGGGCACGGCCCGGACCTCGCCGTGGCGGGACGGCCAGGGGCCGGGCACCTCGGGCACCGCCTTCGCCGCGCGGGCCAGTTCGCCGGGGAGCGCGGCGGCGGCAGCGGCGCTCAGGCCGCGGACCCGGACGCGTACGTGGGGTCCGCCCTCCCCGTAGCGGATGAAGAACCATCCGGCGGCCTCCCCCGCCGCGACGAGGCCGTCGAGGAGCGGGGCCGCCTCGTGGACCAGGAACGCGTCCGTGTCCTCGGTGGCGGAGTGCAGGTAGAGGTGGTGGCTGTGCCAGGTGTCGGGGGTCGTCACGGCGTCACGTCCGGTCCTCGTTCGGTTCGGCAGGGGGGACGGGGGGTCAGGGGAAGGGGTGCGGGTGGAGGGCGAGGTCCTCGTGGCGCAGCGGCCGGTCCGTGCGGCCCAGCCGGTGGGGCACCTCCAGCAGCCGGGGCAGGCCCCGGGTGCGGCGGTTGACGTGCCCGAAGGTCATCGGCAGCGAGCCGGGGACGACGGTCTTCACGCAGTGCAGGCCGAGGCGCCGGCGCAGTCCGGGCTCGGTCTGGTCGACGGTGACCACCTCCAGGCCGGCCGCCGCCAGCCGGTCCACCGTGGCGGTGAGCAGGGCGGAGAGGTCGGTGACCGGCCCGGGCGCTCCCGGCCAGGTCTCGGCGACGGTCAGGCAGGGGGTGTCGGCGAAGAGGAACTCCAGCCTCGGGGCCGCCTCGGGCAGGGCGTTGACCCCGACGTGGTCGTCGAGGGTGACCACCAGCTCGGGGCGGTCCAGCATCGGGCGCAGCCGTCCGGGATCGCGCGGGCGGTCCTCGGCGAGGGCGCGCTGCGCGGACTCCAGCACGTTGGTGACGGCCTCGGCCACCGCGGAGCGGATCGCGGCGCGCGGGTCGTGGTGGGCGCCGGCGGCGAGGAACATCCGCGGGGCGTCGGGGTGGGAGCCCTCGTAGCGGCAGACGGCGACGACGGCCGGGATCCCGAAGTCGTTCGTCGCGTCGAGCAGCAGGAGCCGGTAGCCGGCCAGGGCGGCCCGGTCGGCGAGCAGGGCCGTGTCGGTGTCCTCGGGCGGCGGCTGGACGCGGCGCAGCGGGGTGGCGGTGTACCAGGCCATCAGGAAGGCGTCGCGCTCGGCGACCTCGAACAGGCCGTAGAGCGCGGCCTCCTCGGGGCTGTTGCCGAGGCCGCAGCCGTTGGAGGACTCGTACACGACGCGCGGGCGGCCCTCGCCGGGCGGGTCCCAGTACGCCACGTGCTCGGGGACGGCGATCTCCCGGCGCCGGGTGAGGGACCAGCCCCGGACCCAGTCCAGTTCCAGGCCGGGGGTGTAGGGGACGGTCGGCGAGGCCGGGTGGCCGTGGTGGGCGGGGTCGGGCAGGCCGAGGCGTTCGGGGTCCAGGGCGCGGTCGGGGCCGAGTTCGGCGAAGGAGGCCCGCAGGTCGCTGCGGCGGCCGGTGGGGCGCATCCCGGCGTACCGTTCGACGGCCTCGAAGAGGGCGATCCGCTCGCTGTCGGCGAAGTCCCCGGCCCGGCCGTGGCCGCCGTCGTCGACGCCCCGGTCGTCGGTGACGAGGGCGCTGGTCAGGCAGAAGGCGGAGTCCTCCGCGCGGAACAGGCCGCGGACCGGCCCGAACCGCTCGTCGTACAGGGCCGCGCGCAACCCGGCCGCGGTGGTGCGGGGGTTGGGGGCGCGCAGCAGGTACGGGTCGGGCAGGGGGCGGGGCGCGGCGGGCAGCGGGGCCGGCGGGGCGGCGGAGTCGGCGGGCAGCGGGTGGCAGACGGCGCAGCCGCCGACCGGGCGGATCCGGTGGCCGGACCAGGTCCCGCGGTCCTGGTGGAGCAGGTGGACGGCGGCCGTCGGCGGGTCCTGGGCGGGCTCCGGCCGGGCGTGGCCGTCCAGGAGGTCGCGTACGAGGGCGCCGAGGGACCCGGTCAGCGCCGGGGACGGTACGCCGGCCAGCGCCAGCTTCGGGCTCTGCCGGGGCACGCGTCCGCCGGCGGTGGCCAGGCGCTGGTACTCGGCGCAGCACAGGCAGGCCGGTGCGCCGGGTGCGAGCAGCGGTCCGACCACCGCGAGCGGTCCGTCGAAGCGTACGGGCACCAGGGCCACGGGGTGGGCCAGCGCGTGCCGGCTCAGCTCCTCGGCGAGCCCCCGCGTCCAGTCGGTGAGCAGGACGGCGGCCGGACCGGCGGTGGCCGCCAGGGCGGCTGCGGCGTCGAGGACCGGGACGGGCAGGACGGCGGAGAGGGCGGCGGAGAAGGCGTCGGCGGCGGCCGGGGCGGGGCGGACGGCTGTGGTCATCACGGCTCCTCGGGGGTGTACAGGACGGTGAACCCGAAGGCCCGCAACAGCTCCGGGAGTTCGCCGTCCCGGGCCGGGGCGCCGGCCGCGGTGTGGCGGGGCGGTCCGGTCAGGCGGCGCAGGGCCTCCTGGAAGGCCGCCTCGCGTTCGGCGGTGCCGGCCAGCCAGCGGCCGGTCCAGCCGTCGTCCTCCCAGCCGGCGGCGCGGGCACCGGCCGCGGCCAGCGGGGCGACGGCGCCGCCGGAGGGCAGGCCGTCACCGGGCCCGCCCGCCTGGACGGCGGCCACGGCGGCGAGCGCGGCGAAGGCGGCCGCGTCGGCCGCGGTGGCCTCCACGGCCTCCCCCAGCACCCCCGCGTCCCCGGCCCGGCGGACCACGGCGTGGTGCACCCCGTGCGCACCGGCCCGCCGCACCCGGATCCGGGCGGGCACCTCCAGACGGGCCGTCAGGGTGTGCCACCAGTGCCGGAACTGCGGGTGCCCGGACCACTCGGGTCCGGCGGCGTCCACGGCTCCGGGGATCCCGCCGGGCGTCCGGGCCGCGCGGCGGGCGAAGGCGGCGCGCAGGGCCCGGCCCCGGGCGTGGCCGGGGTTCGCGCCGACGGTGCCGCCCGGCGCGGGCAGCAGCAGTTCCGCCGCCCGGCACAGCAGCTCCAGGCGGGCCAGGTCCAGCCGCGGCGCCCCGGCGGTGAGGCGCCGGCGGACCGGGCCGTCGCCGGGGAGTTCGCAGGCGGCGAGGGGCGCCGGGAGCTGGCGCAGGCCGGCCGCGAGCGGGGCGGGCAGGGCGCCGCAGCGCTCGTCGGTCAGGGCCGACAGCCGCCGGAGGGCTTCGCCGAGGGTGGCCGCGGGGGCGAGGCCCGGCCCGCGGTCGGGGGCCGGCAGGCGGGGCCCGGGCCAGGTGCGGTACTCGGCCCGCAGGGGCGCGGCCTCGGCGAGGAGCACCGCCGGGAGGCCGGGCAGCAGCCGCTCGTCGCCGCCTTCGCCGGCCGGGTCGGGAAGCCCGGCGGCCGCGCACAGCAGCCGGTGCGCGGCGGCCCCGCCGAGCAGCGGGGCAAGCACCGGGCCGGCACCGGCACCGCCTTCGCCGGGGGCCTCGCCGCCGACCCCGCCGGGGCCCTCGGCACCGCTCCCGGTGTCGCCTTCGCCGGGGTTCCGGCCGGCGTCGAGCCGGGTCTCCAGGGCGGCCGCGTCGGCGCGGGCCCGGGCCGGGCTGCCGGGGGCGGTGGCGTAGCCGCCGTCGGGGCGGAGCCCGGCCGCGAGGGCGCGCACCGGCCCGGTGCCGTGGAGGTGGAGCAGTACCCGGCCCTCGGGCAGGGCCGGGTCGGCGGTGCGGGTGACGGGTACACCGGCCAGTTCCAGCGCCCGCCCGGCGGCCCGGGCCAAGGGCCCCCCGGGGTCACCGGCCAGCACCTCGGCCCGGGCCGCGCCGAGGGCGGCGAGGGCGGCGGCGGGCCGCTCGGCGGCCGCCCCGAGCCACAGCGCGACGGGGTCGTGGCGCTGGTCCGCGTACCCGTCGGGCTCGGACACGAGCAGGCCGTGGGCGTCCAGCTGCCCGAGCAGGGTCTCCACCGCGGTGCGCAGCGCCGGGCCGGCCGCGGCCGCGTCGAGGTGGTCGTCGAGCGCGCCGGCCCGCAGCGGCCCCTCCACCCACTGC
The DNA here is from genome assembly GCF_050275515.1 of Streptomyces sp. NPDC004126. NCBI lineage: Bacteria > Bacillati > Actinomycetota > Actinomycetes > Kitasatosporales > Streptomycetaceae > Streptomyces > Streptomyces sp. NPDC004126. The sequence goes on from NZ_JBNNPF010000013.1 coordinate 28,554, forward strand.
CACAGTGCGGGCAGTGCGGCGCTGCCCTCCAGGGTGACGCTGCCGGCCCGGCCCCGCAGGTGGAGGCCGGCCCGCAGCGGGGTCACGGCGACGCCCGGCCGGAGCCTTCGCGCGTCCCGGGCGGCGGTCATGCGCCGCGCTCCGCGGCGGCGACGAGCGCGTCGAGTTCCGTGCGCCAGTCGGAGCCGGTCAGCGCGGGGACGGTGCGGACCACCAGGTGCGCCGCGAGGTACCGCTCCAGGGGGCGGACGTCGCAGATGGCGAGGAGCCGGTAGAGGGCGTTGGTGCCGGCCCGGTGGACCAGGTAGTCGGGGTCGGTGAACATGGCCCCGCCCGGGTCGGCGCGGCTCAGCAGCCGGTGGAACTCGCTGTAGCGGGTACGGGTGTCCGGGTCCCAGCGTTCGGCCGCTGCCCGGTCGCCGGTGGCGGCGGCCCGGTCCCGGTAGGCGGGCGCGCTGCCGTACAGGTCGGCGCCGGCCTCGTACCGGGAGCGGGCCAGCTGCCGGGCTCCGGCGGAGAAGTCGGCCCAGGACCGTTCCCAGCCGTGGGCGCCGCCGCCGGCGATCCGTGCGACGAGCGCGGTGACGGTGTCCCCGGCGCGCTCCCACTGCCGGTCGAAGGAGGCCCTCAGCCGTCCGCCGGGGTCGTCGTGGAGGAGGAAGTCCTCCAGGTGGGAGACGTACGACCAGTGGCCGCCGGCCAGGCCGTCGGGGTGGGCGGCGGCGTGCGCGGCGAGCGCGGTGACCGCGAGCCGGATCCGGGCCCGCTCGTCGTCGCCGCGGTCGCCGAGGAAGCCGGCGCCGGCCCGCAGCGCGTCGAGCCCGTCGCGCAGCAGGTCGTCGCGCAGGGCCGCGCCGTCGTCGCCGAGCAGGGCGCGTACGGAGGACCGGTCGGCGGGCTCGACGCGGACCGTGTTGTCCGGGGTGATCGGCCCGTAGGGCGGGGGGACGAGTTCGGCGCGCCCCGCCTCGGCGGCCGCCGCGAGCAGTTCGGCCTCGGTGCGGTCGCTCCGCGAGGGGTGCAGGCGGAGCCAGTCGCGGATCGCGGAGGCGGCGGACCCGGCGGCGGCTTCCACCCGGCCGGCCGGGCCCTGGAGGCGCAGCCGCAGGTGGGGGCCGTACAGCCAGTGCCGCTCGACGTGGGCGGCGAGCCCCTGCCGTGTGCCGGCGGCGGCGAGCGGCAGCAGCGCCTCGCGCAGCAGCGGGGCCTTGACCGGGTGGTGGTGGTAGGCGATCACGTCGAGGGCGCGGCTGGTGGGTGCCGGCATGGTCGGTTCCTCTGCTGTCCGGGGGCGGGTCATCGGGTCCGTCCGGCCCGGTAGACCTCCAGTACGAGTTCGACGGCGCGGGCGGGCGCGTCCTGGGCGCCGGGTGCGGGCAGTGCCTCTTCGAGGACGGCGCCGCCGCCGTGGCGGGAGAGCCACTTGGCCAGGCAGCGCAGGTGCAGGGCGTTGCCGAGGTCGACGAGCTGGGGTTTGGGACGGCTCAGCCCGCTGAGGAAGTCCTCGGCGGGGCGGCCGGTGGGGGCGGTGGCGGCGGGGTGCAGGAAGAGCTGTTCGGGCAGGCCCAGGGCGGCGCGCCAGCTGGCGGCGGCCTCCGCCGGGACCTCGCCGCCGGCGGTGAGGTCGGCGCGCAGCCGCTCGACGGCGCCGGGCGGGAGCAGCCAGCGGCGGCGGCGCAGGACCACGTGGCGGTGGCGCAGCCGGGGCGTGTGGGTGACCGTGCCGCCGCCGGGCGCGGTGAGGGCGGTGCGGGGGACGAGCGGGCGGAGGTCGACGATGCCGTGGGGCTGGTCGGCGAGGTGGGCGCCGAGGCGGCGCGGCAGCAGCACCGGTGAGAGGAAGCCGGGGTAGAGCACGTCGAGGAGTTCGCCGGTGTCGCGGAGCCGCAGGCGCACCTGGTCGTCGGTCTCGTCGTGGACGAGGTCCAGGTCCGCTTCGCCGAGGGAGCTCCAGCGGCGGTCGGGGCCGATCTCGTCGGGGACGAGGAGGGGGTGGAGGTTGGCGTTGAAGCCGCCGACGGGCCGGATCTGGGCGGCCCGGGCGTCGGGGCCGAGGGCCCGGCGGACCTGCCGGGAGACCTCGGTGGCGGCGCGGGGGTCGAGGGTGTCGAGGAACCGGCTGGTGAAGCGGCCCCAGCCGCCGTAGACCTGGTTGACGCAGAGCAGGCCGCGGCGGGGGTCGCGCTGGAGGAAGTACGCGTGGCTGAGCGGGCGGGACAGGGCCCAGTCGGGGAGCCGGTCGCCGAGGCCCTTGAGGAGGTCCGGGGGCAGGACGAGCTCGGCGGCCCCGGCCGGGCCGGCGTACGGGCCGGCGTACGGGCCGCCGTGCGCGGCTTCCCGGACGGCGGCGACGGCCTCGGCGCGCAGGGCCGCCAGCGGGGCCGTGCCGGTGGGGAGGGCGTCGGCCGGGCCGAGGGCGGAGAGCCGGCCGGCGGCCTCCCAGGCTTCGGCGACCTCGGCCCCGAACTCCCACGGGTGGTGGCAGGTGCCGCCGGGGCCGTAGCGGGCGACGAAGCGGTCGCGTACGACGCGGCGCAGGAGGTGGCCGAGGTCGAAGAGTTCCGCCAGCGGGGACACCTCGCGGAGGGCCTCGTGGTCGGCGGCGCCGAGGAACCCGCCGAGGTCGAGCGGGTGCGGGGCGACCACGTCCTCGGAGACGGCGCTGAGCGGGGCGGACACGGCCGGGACGGGGCGGCCGGCGGCGGCCAGCGCCTGCGCCCAGCGGTCGGACAGGGTGGAGAGCAGGGCGGGGCGGCCGGCGGCGGGGGTGTCGGCGAAGCCGGAGGTCAGCCGTGCGAGTTCGCCGAGGCGCCCGGCGTGGGCGGCGTCGGCGGCGGCCTCCTCCCCGGCGCCGGCGCCGTCCGGGGAGCGCAGCCAGTGCGCGAGGCGTTCCAGCGGGTCGGGGTCCTGCGGCGGGACGGGTTCGCCGGGGACCAGCAGCCCGGCGTCGGCGAGCCGGGCGAGGAAGCCGGCCGCGGCGGCCCGGCCGTCGCCGCCGGCCCCCGCCCCGGCCCCCTTCAGGGCGGCGGCCAGCAGTCCGGTCAGCTCGTCCAGCGGCACGGGGTTCCGGGCCCGTTCGGTGACCAGGCCCAGCGGGCCGGTGGCGGGCAGCTCGGCCTCGTCCTCGCCGGCCACGAGGTAGCGGCCCCCGGCGAAGGCGGTCCGGTCCCGGGAGTACGCGGCCCGCCCGCCGGCGGTACGGGCGGTGCTGGTGATGCGGTGGGGCAGGGCGGCCCGGCGGTGCGGGGCGTCCAGGAGGGCGAGGGTGAGGGCGGTGGTCAGGGTCCGGCTGGGCCGTACGACCGGCAGGAGCGGGCCGTCCAGCAGGGGCGCCCGCCCCCAGGAGGCGACGGCGGGGTCCTGCTCCGGGGGCAGCGGGCCCCAGCCGACGGCGGTGAACCAGGACAGCGGGCTGGTCTTGGTGCTGGCCCGCAGGGCGTAGCGCAGGACGGCCGCCTCCTCCTTGCGGGTCCGGCGGTCCCGGGTCCCGGCGGCGGCCCGTTCCACGGCGCGCAGCAGGTCGGTGCTGGTGAGGGCGACGGCCTTGGCGAGGGCCGGTTCGCGGCAGAGGACGGCCAGGGCGTCGCGCTCGGCCGCCAGGGCCGGTGCGGCGGCGGCCGTGAGGGCGGCGAGGAGCGCGGTGCGGCGTTCGCGCAGGGCGAGCCAGCCGGCGAGCCGGGGCAGCCGTTCCGGGAGGTCGCCGAGGCGCTCCAGCAGGGCGGGCCGGGGTTCGCGTCCGTTGTGCAGGGCGCGGCGCAGCGGGAGGACCACGTCGCGGTGGAGGGCGGCGGGGTGCCCGGCCCGGCTGTCGTGGAGGTCGTCGCAGAGCGGTGCGGCGGTCTCCAGCAGTCGCCGCTCCGTCTCGTGGAGGCGGGCGAGCAGGGTGCGGAACGCGGCGGCGTCCGGTGTCTGGGCGGGATGGGTCAGTACGGTGGCGCGGACCAGCGCGTACGGCGCGGCCCGCACCCGGTAGCCGTCGGCCTCGGCTTCGGCCTCGGCCGGCGTGCGGTGCTGCTGCTGCGGCATGCCGGTCCCCTCCTGTGGGTGTGGCGCGCGGGCTTCCCGCCGCACGCGGGGTGCGGCGGGAAGCGGTTTCCGTGTGGCGGGTGTGCGTTCGGTCGCGGGAAGGTCAGCCGAGCGGCGTGTCCATGTGCGGCTTGTTGCAGGAGGAGGAGGCCTGGCAGGAGCAGGAGCCCCAGGACGCGCCGCCCTCGGGGAGCGCGACGGTGTCCCGCATGGCGGTGACGGTGAGGTCCCCGAGGTCCAGGTCGAGGTCCTCGAAGGCGAATTCGGTGGTGCGCGTGGTGTCGGACATGAGTGTCTCCCTACATGTGGATGGGGAAGCCGGATTGTTCGCCGGGCGGTTTTCCGCAGGCCGGTGAAACGGCTCGCGGGCCGTCGGAGGGAATGCCGGATTTTCTCGGGTTGCGGCCCGACCGGATATCGATGACATCCGGCCACTCGTGCGGCCGACCCGGACTCAGGATCACCCGGGCCGCCCGAAGGTCCACTAGAGCGGAGATCCAGCCGCATTTCCGAACCCGTACGGCAAGTGGCGGGATTTCACGGAAAAACCCTCCCCACCGGGCACCGGATCGGCAGGCTTGAGCCGGCGTGGCCGGAATGCGGCGGCAATGGGGCGGCAATGGCCGGTCCGGATACGGCGACGCCCCCGCCCACCAGAGGTGGACGGGGGCGGAAAAGGGGAGGGGCGTCAGTGGGAAATCAGCCTTTCCTCACCACGCTCGACTTCAGCTGCATGGCGCCGAAGCCGTCGATCTTGCAGTCGATGTCGTGGCCGTCGACTCCGTCGACGAGGCGGATGCCCCGGACCTTGGTGCCCGCCTTGATCCCGGTCGGGTGGCCCTTCACCTTCAGGCCCTTCACCACGGTCACGGTGTCCCCGTCGGCGAGCACGTTCCCGACCGAGTCCTTGACGACCCGCTCCCGTGGGGCGTCGCCGTCCTCGTCGGCCGTGAGGGGCCATTCGTGCCCGCATTCGGGGCAGACGAGCAGGGCGCCCATCTCGTAGGCGTAGGGGCCGGAGCATTCGGGACAGGGGGGAAGCGCGTTCTCGGTCACCGGACCAGTCTAGGAAACGCACGGCGCCCCGCCGACGGGAGTCGGCGGGGCACCGGATCAGGCGATGCGCGGGATCAGACCTGCGGGACCGGGTAGGTCGGGTACTCCACCCCGGAGACGTGCTGGACGACGCGGATCACCTGGCACGAGTAGCCGAACTCGTTGTCGTACCAGAGGTAGAGGATCGCGTTGTCGCCGTCGACCTTGGTGGCACCGGCGTCGACGATGGAGGCGTGGCGCGAGCCCACGAAGTCCATGGAGACGGCGTCGGGCGCGGTGGTGAAGTCGATCTGGCGCTTGAGCGGCGAGTGGAGCGAGACGCCGCGCAGGTACTCCAGGACCTCTTCGCGGGTGGTCTCGCGGCCCAGGCGCAGGCTCAGGATGGCGATCGAGACGTCCGGGACGGGGACGCGGATCGAGCTGCCGGTGATCGGGGCCTTGAGGTCGGGCAGCGCCTTGGCGACGGCGGAGGCGGCGCCGGTCTCGGTGATGACCATGTTGAGCGGCGCGGAGCGGCCGCGGCGGTCGGCCTTGTGGTAGTTGTCCAGCAGGTTCTGGTCGTTCGTGAACGAGTGGACGGTCTCCACGTGGCCGCGGAGCACACCGTACTCGTCGTCCATCGCCTTCAGCGGCGGGACGATCGCGTTGGTGGTGCAGGAGGCGCAGGACAGGACGCGCTCGTCCGGCTTGATGGTGTCGTGGTTGACGCCGTGGACGATGTTCGGGACGTCGCCCTTGCCGGGGGCCGTCAGGACGACCTTGTCGATGCCCGGGCGCAGGTGCTTGGAGAGGCCCTCGCGGTCGCGCCACTTGCCCGTGTTGTCGATGAGGATGGCGTCCTTGATGCCGTACTCGGTGTAGTCGATCTCGGACGGGTCGTTCGCGTAGATCACCTTGATGGTGTTGCCGTTCGCGACGATCGTGCCCGCGGCCTCGTCCACCGTGATGGTGCCCTGGAACTGGCCGTGGATGGAGTCGCGGCGCAGCAGCGAGGCGCGCTTGACCAGGTCGGCGTCGCCGCCGCCGCGCACGACGATGGCGCGCAGGCGCAGGCCGTTGCCGGAGCCGGCCTTCTCGATGAGCAGGCGGGCGACGAGGCGGCCGATGCGGCCGAAGCCGTAGAGGACGACGTCGCGTCCCTCGCGGCGCTCGATCTTGTTCTCGCCGGTGGCGCCGACGACGGCCTCGGCGGTGAAGGCCTCGACCGACAGACCGCGGTCGTCGGTCTTGTAGGTGGCGGCGAGCATGCCGATGTCGATCTGGGACGGGCCCAGGTCGAGGGCGGTGAGGGCCTGGAGGAACGGCATCGTCTCGGTGACCGACAGCTCCTCGCCGTCGATCTGCCGGGCGAAGCGGTGGGCCTTGAGAATGCTCACGACCGACTTGTTCACCAGGGAGCGGCTGTGGAGCAGGATCGTGACGTCCCGTTCCCGGTGCAGCTTCCCGATGAGGGGGATCATCGACTCCGCGATCTCCTCGCGGGTCTTCCAGTTGGCGAACGAGTCCTCGTTGACAGTCACAGACGTTATCTTTCGAGCTAGGCGGCGCTCATATGCTAACCCGCCGCCGGATCGTTCCTTCAAGGGGGGACCGCCCCAGCGCCGCCGGCGCCGGCCGTACCGGGCCTGAGCTGCGGCCTCTCCGGTTCAGTCGAGCACCGGCCGGGCTTCCGGGTGAGCGTCCCACCACTCCCGGTGGAAGTCGTTGTTGTCCACGTTCGCCAGGTACGCGGCGACCGCCGCGCGGTGGAGCCGCTCGGCCTGCTGCGCCGGGACCGCCGAGCGGTTCCAGGCGAGGCGGATGCGGCCGGTGACCGGCGTGCCGGCCAGGGGGCGCATCACGGTCCCGGCCACGGGCGGGGCCGTGGGCTGGCAGAGGGCGATCGCGCGGCCCGCGGCGATCAGGTCGTGCCGCATCTGGCGGTCGGTGATCCGGTGGCGCAGCGAGGGGACGAAGCCCGCCTTCGCGCAGGCCTCGACCAGGGCCTCGGGGCCGCCGTCGTCGTCCTCCACCAGGGTCATCCACTGCTCCCCCGCCAGCTCGGCCAGCTCCAGGACGGTGCGTCCCGCGAGGCGGTGCCCCGAGGACATCCGGATGCAGAACGGCTCCTGGGGCACCACCGTGCGAGCCGTGACCCCCCTGGGCAGCGGGACCTCGTAGTCGTTCACCTCGCCGTACACGATCACGTCGTACTGGCCGGCGCCGAGCATCCGCACCAGTGCCGTGACGGAGTCCTCCAGGTCGACGGTGACCTCGCGCCCGGACAGGGCCTGGTCGGTCCGGGCGAGCAGGCCGTCCAGGAGCACCAGCAGGATGCAGCCGAGCCGGAGCGGGGCGTCGGCCGCCAGCGCGCGGGCCTCGGCGCCGAGGGCGGCCATCTCGCCCAGCACGCGGCGCGCCCTGGCCAGCACGAAGTGCCCCAGGGCGGTGGGCTCCACCCCGTGGCGGCCCCGGGCGAAGAGCTCCCCGCCGGTGACCGCCTCGATCCGGCGCAGCTGGGCGGAGAGCGCCGGCTGCGAGATCCCCAGCCGCCTGGCCGCCTCCCCCAGACTGCCCGCTTCCGCGATCCGGCAGACGGCTTGCAGATGCCTCAACTCCAGCTGCATCCGGGCAGCTTACGAAGCACCGCGGCAGCGCACCATAACCCGCGCCTTATGGCTGCAGGGATGTCCCAATCTCGCCATGTCCACGCTCATACTCGGCGACGCGTACCGCCACCCACCCCCCACACACGATCGGAGTGGACTCGTGCAGCCCACCAGATGGACGGCGTCCGTGGCAGCCCTCGCGCTGACCGCGAGCCTCGCCGGCGCGCTGGCCGGCACCGCGTCGGCCGCGCAGCCGGATCCCGTACCACCCCGCCAGTCCAAGGCCGAGCGGGCCGTGGCCGCCGCGGACGCGGCCGTCCGCAGCGGACTCGACACCCTGGTCAACTCCCCGCGCCAGCAGTACGAACGACGCCTGGTCACCCCCTGGGTGAAGGACCTCTACTCCGTCGCGTACGAGCGCAGCTACCGGGGCCTGCCGGTCGTCGGCGGCGACGCGGTCGTCCTCGCGGACGGCGAGGGCCGGGTCCGCGCGCTCCAGTCGGCCTCCGCGACGGTGATCGACGTGGCGACCACCCCGGACGTCGACGCGAAGGCCGCCGAGGCCTCCTCGCGGCGCGAGCTGGAGAAGGTGGACAAGGTCGAGAGCAGCCGGCTCGTCGTCCGGCTCAAGGACGACAAGCCCGTACTGGCCTGGGAGACCGTGCTCATCGGCCGCACCCGTACGGCGCCCAGCCGGCTGCACGTCTTCGTGGACGCCCGCACCGGGAAGGTCGTCGACCGCCACGACGACGTCGTGGCCGGCACCGGCAACAGCAAGTGGAACGGGCCGAACCCGCTGACGATCGACACCACCGCCTCCGGTGGCACGTACTCCCTGCGCGACCCGAACCGCCCGGGTCTGAGCTGCGCGGACTACAGCACCGGAACGGTCTTCAGCAAGTCCTCGGACTCCTGGGGCACCGGCAACCCGACCTCCAAGGAGACCGGGTGCACGGACCTGATGTTCGCCGCGCAGAAGCAGTGGGACATGCTCTCCCAGTGGCTCGGCCGCAACGGCGTCAGCGGCAACGGCCGCAGCTTCCCGGGCAAGGTCGGCCTGAGCGACCTCAACGCCTACTGGGACGGCAGCTCGGTCACCATCGGCCGCAACAGCGCCAACGAGTGGATCGCCGGCATAGACGTGGTGGCCCACGAGTACGGGCACGCCATCGACTCCAACACCCCCGGCGGCACCAGCGGCCAGGAGGCCGGCCTGGGCGAGGCCACCGGCGACATCTTCGGCGCGCTGACCGAGGCGTACGTCAACGAGCCGGCCCCGTACGACACCCCCGACTACACGGTCGGCGAGGTCATCAACCTCCAGGGCCGCGGCCCGATCCGCAACATGTACGACCCGCCGGCCGTCAACAACGACCCGGCCTGCTACAGCTCCGCGATCCCCGGCACCGAGGTGCACAAGGCGGCCGGGCCGCTCAACCACTGGTTCTACCTGCTGGCCGAGGGCACCAACCCCGGTGGCGGCAAGCCCAGCAGCAGCACCTGCAACCAGACCACGCTGACCGGTGTCGGCGCCCAGAACGCCGGCAAGATCTTCTACGGCGGCATGCTCCTCAAGACCAGCAGCATGTCCTACAAGAAGTACCGGACGGCGACCCTGAGCTCGGCCAAGTCCCTGGACGCCACCTGCAACCTGTTCAACAAGACCAAGGCCGCCTGGGACGCCATCAGCGTGCCCGCCCAGAGCGGTGACCCGACCTGCACCCCGAGCGGGCAGAACGACTTCTCGCTCTCCCTGAACCCGGCCTCCGGCACCGTCCAGCAGGGCGGCTCCACCACCACCACCGTGGCCACCAGCACCACCAGCGGCTCCGCCCAGCAGGTGACCCTCACCGCGACGGGCCTGCCCGCCGGCGTCACCGCCTCCTTCAACCCGGCCACCGTGCAGTCCGGGCAGTCCTCGACGCTGACCCTCTCGGCCTCGTCCAACACGGCGCCGGGGGCCTCCACCGTCACCGTCAAGGGCCAGGGCGCGTCCCTCGCGCACACCGTCGACTACGCCCTCACCGTGGGCGGCACCCAGCCCGACCCGACCGCGCCCGACATCAGCGTCGCCAACGTCCAGGCGCACCTGGCCCAGCTCGGCACGATCGCCTCGCAGAACGGCGGCAACCGCCGGGCCGGCAGCGCCGGGTACACCCAGTCCCTCGCGTACGTGAAGGGCAAGCTGCAGGCCGCCGGCTACACCGTCACCGAGCAGGCCTGCACCTCCTGCACCTACCCGTCGAACAACCTGATCGCCGACTGGCCGGGCGGCCCCGCCGACAAGACCGTGATGTTCGGCGCCCACCTCGACGGCGTCTCGGCCGGACCGGGCATCAACGACAACGGCTCCGGCTCCGCGACCCTGCTGGAGAACGCCCTCGTCCTGGCGCAGAAGAACCCGACGATGACCCAGCACGTGCGGTTCGCCTGGTGGACGGACGAGGAGCAGGGCCTCAACGGCTCGAAGTTCTACGTCAACCAGCTCAGCAGCGCCCAGCGGGCGGCCATCAAGGGCTACTACAACTTCGACATGGTCGGCTCGACCAACGGCGGCTACTTCATCAACAACGTCAACTCCGCCACCGCCGCCCCGCTGAAGGCGTACTGGACCTCGCTGAACCTCGCCCCCGAGGAGAACACCGAGGGCCAGGGCCGCAGTGACGACTACTCCTTCCAGCAGGCCGGTATCCCCACCTCCGGCTACGCCGCCGGCGCCAGCGCCCGCAAGACCTCCGCGCAGGCGGCGAAGTGGGGCGGCACCGCGAACGCGGCGTACGACTCCTGCTACCACAGCGCCTGCGACACCCCGTCCAACATCAGCGCCACCGTCCTCGACCGCAGCGCCGACGGCGTCGCGTACGCCATCTGGAACACGGCCGTCGGCGGCGGCACCCCCGCCAACGACTTCTCCATCGCCACCAGCCCGGCCGCCGGCTCCGCCAACCCGGGCGGCTCCGTCAGCTCCACGGTGAACACCGCCACCGTCAGCGGCAGCGCGCAGACCGTCGCCCTGTCCGTGAGCGGCGCCCCCTCCGGCGTGACCGCGACCGTCAGCCCGGCCTCGGTCCAGTCCGGCCAGTCCGCCACCCTCTCCGTCCAGGTCGCCGCGGGCACCCCGGCCGGCACGCACACCCTGACCGTCACCGGCACCGGTTCCGTCAGCCACAGCACCACGTACACACTGACCGTCGGCGGGGGCGGCGGCACCTGCACCCCGGCCCAGGTCGTCGCCAACGGCGGCTTCGAGAGCGGCTCCGCCCCGTGGTCCGCGACCTCCGGAGTGATCACCAACCAGTCCGGCCAGCTCCCGCACGGCGGCTCGTACATGGCCTGGCTGAACGGCTGGGGCAGCTCCCGCACGGACAGCGCCTCGCAGTCCCTGACCCTGCCCGCCGGCTGCGCCTCCGGCCGGCTCTCCTTCTACCTGCACATCGACACCGACGAGAACGAGAACGTCGCCTACGACACCTTCACGGTCTCGGTGGGCGGCCAGACCCTGGCGACCCTGTCCAACCTGGACGCGGGCTCCGGCTACACGCTGAAGAGCTACGACGTCTCCCAGTTCGCCGGGCAGACCGTCGTCCTGCAGTTCAAGGGCGTGGAGGACCAGTCACTGCAGACCTCCTTCGTGGTGGACGACGTGACCCTCCAGACGAGCTGACCCGACGGCACACCACCCGCACCACCCAGGAGCCCGGCCCGGCGACCACCGGACCGGGCTCCGCCCCGTGCACTCAGTCGGCCTCCGCCATCACCTCGACGAGTTCCGGCAGTTCGCGCAGCCGGGCGACCGTCTGGTTCAGCAGGCGCACGGCGGCGTCGGCCCTCCCGCGTTCGATGGGCGCGGCTGCCGAGGGATCCCCGGCGCGCTCCTTCAGCTCGGTGAGGAGCAGCCGGATCTCGGCGGTTCCCGCGTGCACCTCGCGGATCCGGGCCTCGACGCGGGAGAGCAGGTCGGCGGCCGGGGGCGGCCCGGCGGCTTCGTCACCGGCCGCCCCTTCGGCCTGGGGCCGGGCCGCGGGCACCGCCGGCACGGCTGCGGGTGCCGGTGCGGGTGGCGGAGTGAGGTCCTCGTCGGCCCCGGCGGCGGCCTCCTCCGGAGCGAGCCCCGTCGGCTCCGGCGCGGGAGCCTGGCGCGGCGGGACGGGGGCGGGGACGGGGGCGGGGGCGGGGGCGGGGGGCGGAACCGGTGCGGGAGCCGCCGTCTTGCGCGGGCGCGTACCGGTCTCCTTGGGGAAGGCGAGGTCGAGCCAGAAGGGGGCCATCGGCCTCCCGTCCATCTGCATCCCGGACGCGCTCACCTGCCACGGCATCCGGTCGCCGTCCTCCATGGCGTCGACGAGCGACTTCAGGACCCCGACCGCTCGCGCCCTCTGATTGCGCAGCGCCTGGAGGACGTTCGGCACTCCGCGCCGCGCCCTGCGGTGGCGCTCGCCCGACTCCCCGATGACCTCCTGCCCGTCGAGGGACCCCCGGTCCGGCTCGACGATGGCGAAGGACGCCAGCCAGTGCGCGGCCCGGTACGAGACGAGTTCCTCGAAGGCCTCGTCGTCGGTGCCGGCCGCCTCCAGCAGGTCCGGGAGGGAGCGGCCGGACAGGACGATCCCCTCACGGGCCTTGCTGGTGAAGATCTGCCCAATGCGCGGATTCCATGGTTCCGGATAACTCAGCGACGTCAGGGCCGACCAGGCCCTCGCCCGCTGGTTGATCTCCTCCGTCTTCAGCTGGGACGGGGGCCCCTCACTGAGCGCACGGCGCAGGAGGTGCCTCTTCTGGGGATCGACCGGAAACAGCTCTTGCAGGAGGGCCATGGAACGCAGGTCGCGCAAGTCGGCGACCGACATCTCCGGTGTGGCGCCCGGGAGTTCGCGTACGGGAGCCAGCCCCGAAAGCACTTCGGCGGTCTTCTCGTCCATGAGCCCGCGCGCGACGTACATCCCGAGCACGCTGCGCCCCAGGGCCCGGGAACGGTCGACGGGGTCGAACTCCAACGGGGGATGGACGTGGTCCCTGCGGTTGCTCATCTGCACGATGCGGTAGAGCCGCTGCGGGGTCGGGCTGCCGACGACGAGGTGGGCGTCCACCACGGCGACGGCTGCGGCGCGGCGGGCCCTCGGCGCGTTCTTGGGGTCCAGATCCTCCGCGGCTTCCGCGTACTCCCTGTTCAGGAGGGTGGAGAACTCCGTGAGCCACTCGTGCGGCTCCCAGACGGTCCCGTTACCCTGCCTTCCCAGCTTCTCCGCCGGAACGCCGGTGAGTACCTCACCGGACCTCAAACCGAAAATCGACTGACGTTTTTGCGTTCGATTATTTCCGCGGACGGCCATCCACCCCCAGAACGCATTCGGGTGAAGCGGCTCCCCCTGGGCGTTCGATTCGGGCGGTTCCTGGAGCAGGACTTGCTGCGGAACATACATTCCGGGTTCCTGCTGACCATTGAGGACGAGGTCCTCCTCAAGGTCGTACGGCCGCACCTTGTCGCGCTTCAACAGCGCGTCGGCCGCGTCTTCTGCGTCCATGAGGAGGGCCTGGCGGTTCTTGGCACCGCTCCTGAGTGCGGCCAGGAAGCACTCGCGGCCCTGGGCATCCACCTCACTCCAGGGAAGCACGGAGGCGAGCGCCTTCTCCGTCCCCTGACCCACGGTCGGGTCCGCGACGGAACGCCAGATCGAACTGATGCGTTCGTTGTGGCTCCACTGCACGCCACCCGCGCCGTGCATGCGCACGACGAGCAGCACCATGTCACCCGCGTCGGTACGGATGCGCCGCACCGAAGCCCCCTTGACCCTGCGCACACCGCTGGCGTCCGGCTCGCCGAGGGTCTCCTCGGGCGCCACGATGAACGGCGCGACGTTCTCCAGCGCCGCGCGCGGGACATTGACCCCGTCCGTCGCCAGGACGGCGTCGATCCAGGCGGACTGCCGCTCGCGGGATGGGGGCAGGGGAAAGGGGGACTGCGTCTCGACGTCTGTCATGACCTCGCATCACTCCGATTCACGAAAGAACTCGACAAGCCACGCCAGGGGCGCCTGTACGGTGCGTACGATCGGACTGTCATCGAAGAGGCCCCAACAGAGCGCGCCAAGACGGACGAGGGCGAAGGTGCGCCCCAATTCGCGACGCCTCCGCCTATGGCGACGCCGCCTGCGCCCGCCACCCGAGTCCGAGGATTCCACAGGAGAGGTCACGATCGAGGCCCTTTCGGCAATATCGCGGCAGCCTCGACCCCATGGCCAACTCCCCTACCGCGACGGCTTGTTCGTGAGCCCACGATGGCACGACGGACAGGACTGAGGAGCTCGCGGTCGGATCCTTCATCCGCAGGGGGGTTGCATGGCACGCCTGCACGAATCCGGCGCTGTTAAATAACAACGCCGGATCGTGACGAAGCCCGAGTTTCGCCTCGCCCGCAAATTGGCGGGCCATTCACCCGTCCAGGTGATTGACAATCCGCCATCGCGTCGAAAAGGGCGGCGGGCGGGACACCTCCGTGGACAGGTGTGGCGGCGCCGGGCGCTTGCTACGTTGCGTCCGACCGTCGATCACAGGAGTTGCCGCACATGTCCGACATCAAGGTCCGCGCCGTCCAGCCCGGGGACTTCGCCCAGTGGCGTGCCCTGTACCGGGGCTACGCCGACTTCTACCGGGTGGAGCAGACCGAGGAGGCGGCCGCCACCGTGTGGGGGTGGGTGAACGACCCCGGGCACGAGGTCGGCGCCCTGGTGGCCGAGGACGCCGAGGGACGGCTGCTGGGGCTGGCGCACTACCGGCCCTTCGCCCGGCCGCTGTCCGCGACCGTCGGCTGCTTCCTGGACGACCTGTTCGTGGCCCCCGAGCACCGCGGTTCCGGCGCCGCCGACCTGCTGCTCGGTGCCCTGCGCGAGCTCGCCGCCGAGCGCGGCTGGAGCGTGGTGCGGTGGATCACCGCGGACGACAACCACCGGGCGCGCTCCAAGTACGACCAGGTGGCCACCCGGACCATGTGGGTCACCTACGACATGGCACCCGGCGGCCGCTGACCATCACCCGTCGGCCGCGTCGTCGCACGCGGGGCAGACCCGGTCCGCGTACTCCCGGGGGTACCAGCCGGAGCCTGGGTGACCGGCCGGCTGCCAGGAGGCCGTCCCCATGGCGAAGGTGTCCTTGCCGCACAGCGTCCGCGGACCCCGCACGCCGCTCTGCCCGGGAGCGGCGGGCGCCGCGTGCACGCGCAGGACCGGCGCCCCGTCCCCGGGAGCCGCTCCCGGGGTGTCGTCGTACTCGTACACCACGACCGTCCCGCTCATACCTCGACCATAGGCCGCCCGGGCGGAACCCGCCGGGTACGGCGTCCGCCCGGGCGGCGGACCGACCCGGTGCAGCGGCTTCGACGACCGGGCCCTCCTAGCGGCACAGCTCCGCGACCGGCTCCAGCTCGTCCCCCCATACGGCGGCGTCGCGCGGCCCCACGTGCGGGGCGGGGACCGACCGTACGCGGAAGCGGTTGCGCGGTGTGGCCGCGTCGGCCTCGCGGATCATCAGGTCCTGGAGCGCGAGCGGGATCGAGCGGTCCTCGGTGAACCGGAGGAAGGTGCGCGGCACCCGCCCCCAGCGGTCCGCCAGCCCACGGGAGTCGGCGGCGGCGATCGCGGCGGACTCGTCGGGCTCCAGGGTGGCCAGGAGCGCCCGGACCTCGGCGTCGGTCCGGTCGGCGGCCAGGGCCTCCTTCACCGCCGCGAAGAAGGCCGGGTCGGCGGAGCGCCAGTTGACCCGGTTGACCCCCAGGTCCGGCGGGGTCCGGAAGGGCGGGATCTTGAACAGGGAGCTGGTGGCGCCCTCGGGGGTCGTCATCAGTTCGGCCACCGAGGTGTGCCGCGTCGGGCAGAAGGCCGAGGCGTACACGAGGTGGGAGATCAGTTCGGGCACCCGGTTGGCGACCGCGTTCAGGGTCGCCCCGCCCAGGCTCTGCCCGACCAGGACCACCGGGCCGTTGCGGTGGGCGGCGCGCACGACGCCCACGACGTGCTCCGTGAAGTCGGTGAGCGTGACCCCGCCGATCGGCGAGGGCTCGGCGGCCAGCCGCTCCAGGTCCTGCGGGGACTGGTAGGAGAGGGGGAAGTAGGCGCCCGGGCCGTGGCCCGGGAGGTCGACGGCGATCGTCCGGTGCCCGCGCAGGCCGAGCTCCGCGAGGACCGGGGACCAGCCGTAGGAGTTGCTCCCGGAGCCGTGGACCAGGACGAAGGTCGGCGCACCGCGCCGGCGGCCGTCGGCGTGCGCGGCGGAGGCCCCGGCTCCCACGGCGGCGACCGCACCCGCGCCGGCCGCGGTGACCCGCAGGACCCCGCGCCGCGACCAGCCGCCGCTCCCGGCGTTGTCACTCTGTTCGCTCATGGGTCCGACCCTATGATCACGCCCGGCCGGCACGGCGCGGATCCGGCCAGGGCCCGCCGTGCGGTCAGCCCGCCTCGTCGAAGCCCTCGTCGGCCGGCATGAAGGCGCGCAGCCCGGCGTGGGTGATCTGCCGCTCCTCCCAGAGCGCCCGGGCGGTCGGGGGTTCGCCGGGCTGCCCGTACCAGCGGTGCGTCCAGCGGATCCGGGCGGCGCGTACCCGTGCGTCCTCGGGGCCGGTCACCTCGAAGCGCTCCAGGTCCGTCCACGGGATCCGGGCGGCGAGCCGGGCCAGGCGGGCGGCGGTGGCCTCCACGGTCCGCGGGTCCACGCCCTCGTTGCTCCGGGCGCAGGCGACGAGCCGGGCGCCGTCGACGAACCACGGGTGGGCGGTGTCGGAGAGGGCGTCCTCGCGCACGGCCGGCACGGACAGCAGCAGGTCGGCGAACTCCCGGTCCTCCGCGCGCCGTTCGATCCGCTCCTCCCCCTCGACGAGGGCCAGGGCGGGGTCGCGCCTGCCGTCCCAGGCGTACGCGGAGGACACGTAGGGCAGCGCGAAGGGAAGCTCCACGGACCAGACGGTGACGTAGTCCTTGGACACCTCCAGCGCGCGGGCCGGCTTCAGCATCCGGACGAGCCCGTCGAAGTCGCCGTGGTGGACGAGTTCCAGGTCGAAGACGGTGACGCGGAAGCCCTCGCGGTCCATCCGCACGACCCCCTCGGCGACCAGGGCGCCGGCGTGCCGGGCCAGGCCGACCAGGCGCTCCAGGTGCGGTGCCTCCTTGACCCGTTCCCCCATGGTGGCGCCGCCCTCCCATGCGGCCGGGTCCTCGGGTACGTGCTGCTCGACGCGCCCGAAGCCGAGGGCGGTGTCGGCGCAGGCCTCCTGGTAGGCGAAGCCCCGGTCGCGCGCGTACTGCTCGCGCCGCTCCAGCAGGGCGGCGTGGGCGAGGACGGCTTCGGCGCGCCGCAGTTCCAGTCTGCGCAGGGACTCCTTGCGGTGGCGCGTGCTCCACACCAGGACGCAGGCGAGGACCACGAGCAGGGTGATGCCGCCGGCCGGGTAGCCGCTGAGGACGACGGCCGCCAGGACGGCGCCGAGGGACGCGAGGGTCACCAGGTTCAGCAGGAGCCGGCTGGTCTCCAGCGGATGGCCGGGCAGGGGGAGGCGGTGCATGCCGGGCAGGCTAGGAGGCCCCCGGCGCGGCCCTGATCTTTCCGGCCATCGTCGGATCATCGTCCGATCAGGTCATCCGTCCCGGACTCTTGACTCCTTTCGAGCCAGTCGGGATTCTCGTCCCACCTTTGTGCGGGGCATGACAATTCATGCCCGGATCCGACCGCGCCGCATCCGACGACCGAAGACATGAGTGATGACCTTGACCCCTCACCCGCCCCCACGGCCGTACCGCGGCGCCGCGCTCCGACGGCGCCGCCGCCTCGCGCTCCTGACACCGCTCGTCGCCGCGCTGGCCATGCTGCTCGGCCCCGCGCCCCTCTCCTCCGCCGAAACCAGCTCCACGGCCGACGCCGGCTGGTGGAACCCCACCGCCCGGCCCCAGCCCGACTCCGCGATCAACGTCACCGGTGAGCCCTTCAAGGGCACCGACGCCCAGGGCAAGGTGCGCGGGTTCGTCGACGCGCACGACCACCTGATGTCCAACGAGGGCTTCGGCGGCCGCCTGATCTGCGGCAAGCCCTTCTCCGAGGCGGGCGTCGCGGACGCCCTCAAGGACTGCCCCGAGCACTACCCCGACGGCACCCTCGCCGTCTTCGACTTCATCACCAAGGGCGGGGACGGCAAGCACGACCCCAACGGCTGGCCCACCTTCAAGGACTGGCCCGCCCACGACTCGCTGACCCACCAGCAGAACTACTACGCCTGGGTCGAGCGCGCCTGGCGCGGCGGGCAGCGCGTCCTCGTCAACGACCTCGTCACCAACGGGGTGATCTGCTCGGTCTACTTCTTCAAGGACCGCGGCTGCGACGAGATGACCGCCATCCGCCTGGAGGCGCAGAAGACCTACGACATGCAGGCCTTCGTCGACAAGATGTACGGCGGCCCGGGCAAGGGCTGGTTCCGCATCGTCACCGACTCCGACCAGGCCCGCGAGGTGATCAAGCAGGGGAAGCTGGCCGTCGTCATGGGGGTCGAGACCTCCGAGCCGTTCGGCTGCAAGCAGATCCTCGACATCGCCCAGTGCGGCAAGGCCGACGTCGACCGGGGCCTCGACGAGCTGTACAAGCTGGGCGTGCGCAGCATGTTCCTCTGCCACAAGTTCGACAACGCCCTGTGCGGGGTCCGCTTCGACGAGGGCGCCCTCGGCACCGCGATCAACGTCGGCCAGTTCCTGTCGACCGGCACCTTCTGGCAGACCGAGCAGTGCGCCGGCCCGCAGAAGGACAACCCGATCGGCCTCGCGGCGGCTCCGGCGGCCCAGAAGGAGCTCCCGGCCGGGGTCGCGGTCCCCTCGTACTCCGCCGACGCCCGCTGCAACAAGCGCGGTCTCACCGAACTCGGCGAGTACGCGGTCCGCGGCATGATGAAGCGCGGGATGATGCTCGAAGTCGACCACATGAGCGTGAAGGCCGCGGGCCGCGCCTTCGACATCCTGGAGTCCGAGTCCTACCCGGGCGTCATCTCCTCGCACAGCTGGATGGACCTGGGCTGGACCGAGCGCCTCTACAAGCTGGGCGGTTTCGCGGCCCAGTACATGAGCGGCTCCGAGGCCTTCAGCGCGGAGGCCAAGCGCACGGACGCCCTGCGCGACAAGTACAAGGTCGGCTACGGCTACGGCACCGACATGAACGGCGTCGGCGGCTGGCCCGGCCCCCGGGGCGCGAACACCCCGAACCCGGTGAAGTACCCCTTCACCAGCACCGACGGCGGTTCCGTCATCGACCGGCAGACCACCGGGCAGCGCACCTGGGACCTCAACACCGACGGCGCCTCGCACTACGGCCTGGTCCCCGACTGGATCGAGGACATCCGGCTCACCGGCGGCCAGGACGTGGTGGACGACCTGTTCAAGGGCGCCGAGTCCTACCTCGGCACCTGGGGGGCCTCCGAGCGGCACAGGTCGGAGGTGAACCTCGCCGCCGGCTCCTCCGCCTCGGCCTCGTCGTCCGAGTGGTGGAACCCCTTCGTCGACTACTCCCCCGGCCGGGCCGTGGACGGCGACTCCGGGTCCCGCTGGGCCAGCGAGTGGAACGACGGCCAGTGGCTGCGCATCGACCTCGGCTCCGCGCACCGGATCGGGCGGGTCACCCTCGACTGGGAGCGGGCGTACGGGAAGGCGTACCGGCTGGAGACCTCCACGGACGGCACGAACTGGCAGACGGTCTGGTCCACCTCCGACAGCGACGGCGGGCTCGACACGGCCCGGTTCGCCGGTGTGACGGCCCGGTACCTGCGCGTGCAGGGCGTCCAGCGGGCCACCCAGTGGGGGTACTCCCTCCACGAGGTCCGCGTCTACAGCAGCTGAACCACCGGCGGGGCCGGCCGGGACCACCCGGCCGGCCCCGCCGCCGTACCCGGGTCCCGAAGACCCCCGCCCCGAGGAGTTCCATGCCCCGTATGCCGTCGGCCGAGCGGCGCGCCCAGCTGACCGAGGCGGCGATCCGCGCGATGACCCGCGACGGCGTCGCCCGGACCACGACCCGTTCGATCGCCGCCGAGGCCGGCGTGTCCCTGAGCGTCTTCCACTACTGCTTCGACTCCAAGCAGGAGCTGCTGGAGTCCGTCCTCGACGCGATCACCGCGCACTACATCTCCGTGGTGAGGGAGGCGATCCGGCCGAAACCCACCCTCCGCGAGACCGTCCGGGCCGGTTTCCAGGCGTACTGGGACCACGTGGGCGCCCAGCCCGGCGAGCACATGCTCACCTACGAGCTCACCCAGTACGCCCTGCGCCGGCCCGGGTTCGAGCACCTGGCCCGCCGCCAGTACGAGCTGTACTGCCAGACGTACGAGGAGCTGATCGGGCAGCTGTGCCGGGACATGGGGCTCGCCCCGAAGGTCCCGGCCCCCGTCCTGGCCCGGTACCTGGCGGCCATGACCGACGGGCTGACCCTGAGCGTGCTGGTCCTCGGCGACGAGAAGGCCGCCGGGGCGATCCTCGACATGGTCACCGAGCACGTCGTGGGGCTGATGGAGGGCTGACCGGCCGCCGTCACCCCTGCTCCGCGGCCTCCCAGACGGTGGTGATGTTGCAGAACTCGCGGATGCCGTGCCCGGACAGCTCCCGCCCGTACCCGGACCGCTTGACCCCGCCGAAGGGCAGGGCCGGGTGGGAGGCGGTCATCCCGTTGACGAAGATGCCGCCCGCTTCGAGCTCGGCGACGAAGCGCTCCAGGTCGGAGTCCTCCCGGGTCCACACGTTGGAGCTGAGTCCGAAGGGCGTGCGGTTGGCCCGCTCCACGGCCTCGTCCAGGCTGTCCACCCGGTAGAGGGTGGCGACGGGACCGAAGGTCTCCTCCAGGTCGACGCGCATCCGCGGGGTGACGTCGGCCAGCACCGTCGGCTCGTAGAACCAGCCGTCGGGGCGGCCGGGCGGGCGGCGGCCCCCGCACAGGACCGTGGCCCCGTGGCGCACGGCGTCGTCGACCAGCTCCTCCACGTCGGCGCGGCCGCTCTCGGTGGCCAGCGGGCCGACATCGGTGGACTCCTCCATGGGGTCGCCGACGGTCAGCGCCCGCATGCCGTCGGTGAAGAGGCGGGCGAACTCCTCGTAGACGTCGGTGTGCACGATGAACCGCTTGGCGGCGATGCAGGACTGCCCGTTGTTCTGCACCCGCGCGGTCACCGCCGTCCGCGCCGCCCGGGCGACGTCGGCCGAGGGCATCACGATGTACGGGTCGCTGCCGCCGAGCTCCAGGACGGTCTTCTTGACCTCGTCCCCCGCGACGGACGCCACCGCGCGCCCGGCCGGTTCGCTGCCCGTCAGGGTGGCCGCCGCCACCCGGGGATCGCGCAGGATCCCCTCGACGGGGCCCGAGCCGATCAGCAGGGTCTGGAAGCAGCCCTGCGGGAAGCCCGCCCGCTGGAAGAGGTCGCCGAGGTACAGGGCCGTCTGGGGGACGTTCGACGAGTGCTTGAGCAGGCCCACGTTGCCGGCCATCAGCGCGGGCGCGGCGAAGCGCACGACCTGCCAGAGGGGGAAGTTCCACGGCATGACGGCGAGCACCACGCCCAGGGGCCGGTAGCGGACCCGTACGGCCGAGGCGCCCGCGTCGCGGACGTCGGCGTCGGCGGGGTGCTCGTCGGCGAGGAGGGACTCGGCGCGGGCCGCGTACCAGCGCATCGCCTTGACGCACTTGGCGGCTTCCGCGCGGGCCGCCGCGAGCGGTTTGCCCATCTCGACGGTCATGGTGCGGGCGACGTCCTCGGCCTCCGCCTCCAGCAGGTCCGCGGCGCGGTTCAGCAGCGCGGCGCGCTCGGCGAAGGAGGTGCGCCGGTACGTGGCGGCCGTGCGCGCGGCCAGGGCCAGGCAGCGTTCGATGCCTGCGGCGTCGAGGGCGTCGAAGGAGAGCAGCGTCCGGCCCGTCGTGGGGTTGACGGTGGCGATGGGCATGCTCCGACCTTGCCCGCCCGGCCCGGCCCCCGCAACGCGAGGACCGGCCGTGGTCATGCCCGGCCTAGCGCCGCCCGCGCGGCTTGCCGCCCCGCTTGGCGGCGGGCTTGCCGCCGGACCTCGCCGCCGGCTTGCCGCCGGAGCGGGCGGCGGGCTTGCCGCCGCCGCTCTTCGCGCCGCCGGCCTTGGCGCCCGTCTTGCCGCCGGCGCTCCCGGCGGCCTTGCGCTGCTTGGGCTGCGGCGGGGTGGGCTGCCGGCCGCGGGTGCTGTTCACGGTCCGTCCGCGGACGATCCCGATGAACTCCTCCACCAGGTCGGTGGTCTTCTCCTCCGGCCAGGACAGCGCGATCCGCGAGGCGGGGGCGTCGGAGACCGTCCGGTAGGTCAGGTCCTTGCGGTGGTGCAGGCGGGCCAGGGACTGCGGGACGACGAGGACGCCGATGCCCGCCGCGACCAGCTCGACGGCGTCGGCCGTGGTGGCGGGCCGCTCGAAGGCGGGGCGCCCGGGCAGGGTCTCCCAGGGGAGGACGTCGTCCAGGGGGTGCAGCACGATCTCGTCGGCCAGGTCCTCCGTGGTGATCTCCTCCACGGTGGCCACGACGTGGTCCTTCGGGACGACCACGACGGTCGTCTCGGTGTAGAGGGGGATCGCGCTGAGGTCCGCCCCGTCCACGGGCATCCGTACGAACCCGGCGTCGGCGTCGCTGGTGCGCAGCGCGGCGAACGCCTCGGCGGCGGGGACGCCGACGAGGGTCAGCGGGACGTCGGGCAGCCGCTCGTTCCAGATCCGCACCCACTTCGTGGGCGTCACTCCCGGGACGTAGGCGAGCCGGAACGAAGGGGGTGTATCCGAGCCTGTCACCCCGCAAGGCTACCGGTCGTGGTCGGAGGTAGCGCACATGCTCGATACCCTTGACCCCATGACGTCGCACCAGAGCACCCAGACGATGAAGCCCGCGACCGCGGCGAAGAAGCTGGGTGTGTACCTCGAGGCCACCCCCGCAGAGTTCCAGGAGGGCGTGGTCTCGCGCACCGAGCTGAACGCACTCCAGGCCGAGCCGCCGGCCTGGCTGGTGGAGCTGCGGCGCAACGGCCCGCACCCGCGTCCGGTGGTCGCCTCGAAGCTGGGCGTCTCCATCGCCGGCCTCGCGCGCGGCGGGGTCACCGAGGCGCTCACCACCGAGCAGATCGAGGCGATCAAGCAGGAGAACCCGGAGTGGCTGCAGAAGGAGCGCGCCACCCAGGCCGAGGTCCGCAAGGAAACGGTGCGGATCAAGGAGAAGCACGCGCAGGACGAGGCCCGGCGCGCCGGGAAGCAGGACTGAGCCCCGCCACCGCGGGACACGACGACGGCCGGGCCGGGACCCTTCGGCGACCGCGTCGACACCTTCGACGCCCGGTTCTTCGGCATCTCGCCGCGCGAGGCCGCCGCCATGGACCCGCAGC
>NZ_JBNNPF010000013.1:51622-132563 GCF_050275515.1 Streptomyces sp. NPDC004126
GTGGTCCGCGACCTTCGAACCGGTACCCACCTTCCGCTTCCTGGAGCAGATGGGCAGGCGCGGCGGCTGGGACGCGCGGCCCCCGGAAGGGGCCGTTTCGCGTGACCACGTGAAACCCGTTCGGCCGTACGGCGTTAGCAGGACGTACGGACCGGCGCGCGCGCCCCCGCCCCGCGCCGGTCCGTGCGACGACGCCGACCACGGCCTCACGGGCCGCACGAGCACGAGTACGAGGGACACGATGACGGACCCCATGCCGGCCGGATCCGGCCGGCGGAGACTTGCCGCCCGCTGCCGCAGCATCACCGAGGCCCCTCCGTTCGGAATGGGCGTCTTCGCGGTGATCCTGCTCAACGCGGCGCTGATGGGCCTGGAGACGTACAGCGGGCTGGCCGCCGAGTACCGCCAGGTGCTCCAGGCCGCGGAACAGTCCTGCCTCACCCTCTTCACCCTGGAGATGCTGCTGCGCGTCGGCGCCCACGCCGACCGGCCGAAAGCATTCTTCCGGGACCCCTGGAACATCTTCGACCTGCTGATCGTCACCTCCGCCTTCCTGCCGTTCCTGCGCGAGAACGCCACCGTGCTGCGGCTGCTGCGCCTCGCCCGCGTGCTGCGCACCGCCCGCTTCCTGCCGCACCTGCGGATCCTGCTGCTGGCGGTCGGCCGCAGCCTGCCGGGCACGGCCAGCTTCCTGTTCGTCGGCGCGCTGGTGGTGTACGTGTACGCCATGGTCGGCTGGGTGGGCTTCGCCTCCGCCGACCCGCAGCACTACGGCTCGATCGGGCGGGCCGCGCTCACGCTGTTCCTGCTGACCACGCTGGACGGGCTGACGGACGCGGTGCGGGCGGGGCTGGAGATCTCCCGGTTCAGCATCCTCTACTACGCCTCGTACGCCCTGCTGGCCTCCTTCGTCCTGGTCAACGTCCTGATCGGGGTGGTGCTCAACTCGCTGGACGAGGCGCGGGAGATGGAGGAGGCGGACGCGCGCGCCCGGGAGCGCGCGGCGAACGCCACGGACCCGGCGGACGAGGTCCGGGACCGGATCGCCGCGGCCCGCCTGGCGCTGGACGACCTGGAGGCGAGCCTCGATCTGGCCAAGTCGGTACCGCCTCCGGCCCCGGAACCGGAGCTCCTGGCGGAGCGGCGGCTCGAAGCGGCCAGGTAGCGGCCCGCGGCGGGGGCGGCCGCCGGGGAGCGGGCGGCCGGGTTTCGGCCATCCCCGGCGCCGTCACCCCCGGCCCCTGCCCCAACTCCCGCGTGCCGTGCGAGAGTTGCCCACGACGCCGAGCCGCTGGGCAACGGGGAGGGTGGGCGGGCATGAGTGCCGAGGTGCGTACGGTCGAGGTCCCCCTCGGGGACGGCACCGACGGGGTGGTGCGGGTGCAGATCCGCGAGGTCGACGAGTCGCTGGCGCGGGTCGGGCGCGGCGGCGGCCCCGTCGTCCGGGCGTCGCGCTCCTTCGGGGAGATGCTGGACGGCATCCGGCCGCTGGCGGACGGTTTCGTGGGCCGGCTCGCCGGGCTCGCCCACCGGCCGGACGAGATCACCCTGGAGTTCGGGGTCTCCCTGTCGGCCGAGGCGGACATCGTGGTGGCCAGCACCGCCACCCAGGCCAACTTCGCCGTGACCCTGACCTGGAACTCCCGGGCCCCGCAGGACGACCCGCACAGCACCCCCTGATGGCCGCGGCGGGAGCGGAGGGGCCGCCGGACGCCGTCCTCGGCTCCGCCATCGTCCGGGTCGCGGGCCCGGCCGGACCGGTCGGAGTCGGCTTCCTGGTGGCCCCCGACCTGGCGCTGACCTGCGCGCACGTCGTCGCCGACGCGCTCGGCGCGCCGCGTGGGCAGGTCCCCGCGCCGACGGGCGCCCTGACCCTGGACCGCCCCCTGTCCGGGGCCTCCCGGCAGGTCGCGGCCGAGGTGGAGCACTGGGTTCCGCTGCGGGCGGACGGCACCGGGGACATCGCGGTGCTGCGGCTGCGGGCGCCCGTCGCGGGTGCGGGCGCGCTCGCCATGGCCTCCCCCACGAGCGTCTGGGACCACGCCGTACGGGTGGCCGGCTTCACCGGCGCCTTCCCGGGCGGCGTCTGGCACGCGGGCCGGCTGCGCGGCTGGACCGCCGAGAACTGGGTGCAGCTGTCGGGCGCCGACCGGCAGGGCGTCCCCGTGGACCGGGGCTTCAGCGGCAGCCCGGTCTGGGACGAGGAGGCCGGGGCCGTGGTCGGCATGGTGGTGGCCGCCCAGCTGTCCGGGGACCGGCAGAGCTTCGTGATCCCCACCCGGACCCTGATCGCCGAGGTTCCCGCGCTCGGCCCGCTGCTGAGCCCCGCCTCCCCGTTCCGGGGCCTCGCCGCCTTCCGGGAGGCCGACGCGGAGGTGTACTTCGGCCGGGACCCGGAGGCCGAGGACGTCGCCGGGCTGCTGGACGGCGGCCCGCGCTCCCGGGTGGCCCTCGTCGGCCCGTCCGGCTGCGGGAAGTCCTCGCTGGCCCTGGCCGGGGTGGTGCCCCGGCTGCGTGCCCGGGGGTACGAGGTGCTGGTGGTGCGGGCCGCCGAGGGGCTGCCGGTCCGCACGGCGCTCGCCTCGGAACTGGCCCGCCTCGGCGGCGGGCCGGCGGGGCCGCGGGAGCTGGAGGAGGACCTGGCCGGGCGCGGCCTCGCCGCGGCGGCCCGGTCGGCCCTCGGCGACCGGGCGGGCCGGCTGCTCGTCGTGCTCGACCAGGCCGAGGCGCTGCTCGCGGAGGGCCGCTCCGGCGACGACGGCTCCGCCGCGCTGCTGTTCCCCGAGCCGCACCCCGCCGGGCTGCGGGTGCTGCTCACGCTCCGGGCCGACTTCCTGGAGGCGGCCCTCGCGCACCCCGTCCTCGGCCCCGCTCTCGGCCGGGCGGCGGTCCGGCCGCTGCTGCCGATGACCCGGGCCCAGATGTCCGAGGTCATCCTGCGGCCGCTGGCCCGGATCCCCGCCGTGTCGTACGACCCCGGCCTCGTCACCCGGATGCTGGACGACGCCGGCGCCGAGCCGGGGGCGCTGCCGCTGCTGGGGTTCGTACTGGCGCGGCTGTGGGACGAGCGGGCCCTGGGCCGCCTGCGCTTCGCCTCGTACGAGGAGATCGGCGGTGTGCGCGGTGCCCTGGGCCGGCACGCGGAGGCGGCCTGGCGTGGGTGCGTCGCGGAGGTGGACGAGGAGGAGGCCCTGCGGCTGCTGACGGCGCTGGTGCGGATGGCGCCGGGCGGCGAGGCCCCGCTGCGCGCGGTGCTGAGCCGGTCGGACGCCGGGGAGGAGCGGTGGCGGATCGCCGGCCTGCTCGCCGAGCGGCGGATCCTCGTCGTGGGCGGGGACGCGGAGCGCGGCCAGACCGTCGAACTGGCCCACGAGGCGCTGATCGGAGCCTGGCCCACGCTGGCCCGCCGGGTCGCGCAGGACCGGGAGTTCCTCACCTGGCGGGCGGGCTTCCGGCGCGACCTGGACCGCTGGGAGGAACTCGGCCGGCCCCACGACCAGCTGCCGACGGGCGCGCCGCTGGACGCCGCCGTCATCCAGACGGGGCTGCGCGGCGACGAACTCTCGGCGCGGGAGCGGGAGTTCCTCGAAGCGGGCCTGACCCGCCGCACCGCGGAGGCGGCCCAGACCCGACGCTCCCGCCGGCTCAGGCAGGCGGGCATCACCCTGCTGGCCGTCCTGCTGGCCGTCGCCGTGCTCGCGTCGTGGCAGCTGTACGGGGCGAACGGCAGGCTGGACGAGGACCTGCGCAAGGCCGCGTCGCCGCAGATCGCGCAGTTGGCGGGGCGGCTGGACGACGTGTCGCTCGCCACCTCGGCGCTGATGAGCGCGGCGGCGTACCGCACGGCCCCGGGGCCCGAGGCCGAGACCGCACTGTTCGAGCAGTACGTACGGATGCGCCACGTCGAGCAGGTCGTCTACGAGGGCAGCGGCGAGGTGCGCCACGCCGTGCTGAGCGAGGACGGGCGGCGGGTCACCATCGGTCTGGGGTCCGGCGACGTCCACGGGGCGGACCTGGGTTCGGGACGTCCGGAGGTGAAGGGCATCAGGAAGGACGCCGACCTGGTCACCGCTTCACCCGACGGCCGCAGCATCGCCACTTCCACCCCCTTCGGCCTCGTGACCGTGGGTGTCCGGGCCCCCGACGGCAGCTGGCGCGGGGTGAAACTGCGTGGAGTCGACGAGGCCCGCACGAACGCCCGGCCGGCGACCGACGTCCGCTTCGACGGTTCCGGGCGGCGCGTACTCGCCGCCTCCCCGGGCGAGGGCGTGTCGGTGTGGGAGGCGGCCGACGGCACGCGCGTCGGCGGCACGCTCGCCGCGCCGAGCGGCTGGAACGTCTCGCACGCCTGGTTCGGGCCGGACGGCGTGATCGTCGGCCGGATCGTCCCGGAGGGATCCGCCGCCGGTGCGAACGGCCGACTCGTGCGCTGGCGGCTGTCCGACGGCCGCCGCGACGAGGAGCCCTGGGGGAGCCAGGACACCGGCCAGGTCACCGTCAGCGGGGACGGCTCCACGCTCGCGCGGTGCACGGCGGACGGAGTACTCCAGGTATGGGACCTCGGCGGGCAGCCCCGGGTCCGCAAGGAGTACAGCACGACCCGGCTGGGGGCCGTCTGCCCGTTGTACACACCCCGGCTCGACCGCACCGGCCGCTTCCTGCTCAACCCCGTACAGCGGTTCGGTGCGAGCCTGGGCCGCTATCGGTTCCTGGTACTGGACCTCCAGGACGGGCTGCCCGCCGTCCTCGACCTGCCCGCCCCCGCCCAGCAGGACGAGTTCGTCGCGGGTTCCACGACATTGCCGGCGGTCAGTCTCGCCGGACCTCCCGACGCGATGAAGGTGGCGGTCACCGTGGGCGGCACCGTCGCGGTCGCCAAGGTGCCCCGGCCGACCGCCTTCGACAGCGCCATGCTCACGAGCCTGATCCGGACCGTGGACGTGGACCACGGCCGGGTCGCCAGCGTCGACGCGGACGGCGCGACCCTGCGCCTGTGGGATCTGGGGACGCGCCGCCAGCTCGCGGCCGTGCGGCCCTCCGCCCCGCTCGCCCGGATCTATCCGGTGTTCAGCCCGAACGGCGGACGGCTGCTCACCGTCACGACCGACGGCGCCGGGGTCCTGGTGTGGGACGTGGGGACGGGGGGCGGTACACCGCTCACCGAGGCCCGCCGGCTCACCCTGCCCACTCCCCCGGGCATCGATCCGACCCGCGCGGACCCCCGTACGGGACACACCCCGGCCTGGGTCAACGTCTGGTACGACGGAGACGACCACGCGGTGGTGTCGGCCGTCTCCTACGTGTCCCGCTGGGACCTGAAGGCCGGGTCACAGGTGGGCAGGACGTACCGGCCGTCCACCCAGGAACCGGTCGAGCTGTCCGACCGGGCGGCCGACGTCTTCGCCGCGGCCCGTCCCGGTCACCAGCAGGCCGCCGTCCGTACGGGGGGCGACGAGGTCCAGCTCTGGGACTTCGACAAAGGCGCGGCGGTGGAGACCTTCACGACCGACAAGGGGCCGCCCCGGCACATGGCCTTCGACCCGACCGGGCGCCTCCTCGCCGTCGTCACCACGGACGGCGTCCTCAGGATCCGGAACATGGACACGAAGAAGTGGAAGAACCTGGCCTACCAAGGGGTCCAGTGGCTGAACGGCTTTCCCACTTCGGCCAGGCTCAGCACCGTCGCCACAACCAACGCCTTCACGTTCTGGGACGTGGACAAGGGCACGGAACTGCACCACTTCACGCCCGGCTACGGCGCCACCGGCGACTGGTCGGCCGACGGCACGAAGCTGGCCTGGGCGGACGGCTCCGCCGTGGAAGTGCTGCCCCTGGACCCGGAGACCTGGCGCAGGCGGGCCTGCGAGCTGGCCGCCCGGGCCCTGACCGGGCCCGAGCGCGAACTCCTCCCGCCCGGCGCCCGCTCCGACGCCTGCGCCGCGCTGAAGCAGTGAACGGGCCCCCGCCCGGGGTGCGGGCGGGGGCCGGACGCGGCGGCGGGGTCAGCCGCCGTCGCGGACGGCGACGATGCCGTTGAACACGCCGACGTACGCCGTGCCGTCGGGGCCGAGGGTGATCGGCGCCCAGTTGTTGTCGTACAGGGGTCCGGTGCCGGTCAGCTGCCGCCAGCGGCGCTCACCGGTGCGGAAGTCGACCGCGGTGAGGTACCAGGAGTCGATGCCCCAGAAGTTGGGCTCCTTCTCGTAGAAGTAGAGCAGCCCGTTCGCGGTGGAGAGCTTGGGGACCACGGAGGGAGCGCGGATCGCGCTCTCCCACACCGTGTCGCAGCCGCTGCCGTCGGCGCGGACGTCGATGCGGCTGACGCCGCCGACGACCGACTTGCCCAGGAGCAGCGAGGTGGGGTTCTCGTACCCGTAGTTGTTCTCGACGATGATGCTGTTGCCCCAGGTGATCAGGGAGTTGTCGGTGGTCGAGGCGCCGGATCGGAAGACGGGCACCTTGCACACCAGCCGCCGGTCGGCGGGGACGTCGGCGCCCCGCCGGTAGACCAGGACGTTCATCCGGTCGTCGGCGTTGTCGGTGATGGCGACGTAGCCGTTGCCGAAGAGGTCCGGGGTGGTGCCCGAACCCTGGTTCACGGAGCCGGGCTTGGTCCCGGTCCCGCGGTCGTACGTCTGGCGCCACTGGGCCTCGGGGGTGCCGTCGGCGCGGGTGCGGAAGCTGTAGAGGGCGTGGTCGGTGACGATGGAGACGCCGTCCTCGGCGACGGAGAAGGAGTTCTGGATCTCCTCGCCCTCCAGCCGGATCGACCGGATCTGTCCGCCGGCCGGGTCCACGGTGCCGACGCGGCCCTGGCGGGTGACCCACCAGATGCGGCCGTTCCAGTCGGGCATGACCGAGGTGACGGGGTCGCAGGTGCCGCTGGGCCACAGGTTGGTCCAGCTGACGCAGTCGTGCGGTACCTGGCCGGTGAGGTCCCAGTCGTCGTCGACCGTGAACTTCCAGCTCCCGTCGGGGTTCTGGGAGTGGGAGAGGCGCAGGATGTGCTGGCGGGAGTCGGCGAGTACCGCGCGGTCCTGGTTGTCCAGGTAGAAGTAGGCGCCGCCCGAGGTGTCCTTGAAGATCTTCGCGAAGTCGAGCGAGGTGATCGCCTCGACCGTGGAGGAGCGCTGCGGGAGCTGGTGTTCCGCGAGCGTGGCGAGCGTACGGGGCTCCAGGAGCTTGACCTTGAAGCCGGAGAAGGTGCCGCAGACGGTGACGAGGCGGCCGCCGGTGTCGAAGGTGGCGGTGGCGCACTCGCCGCCGAGGGCGGCGATCTTCTCGCTGGTGACCTGGGGGTTCTTCCCCAGGGGGCCGGACCACGGGGCGGTGGCGCTGCCGCCCGCGTCCGAGTGCATGCCACTGCGGCCGTTGGGCGCGAGGAAGGGGTGCTGCGGCGGGGCCTCGCCCGGCAGCGGGGCGGCGGTCGCGGGTCCGCCTTCGTAGTGGCTGACCAGGCGGTGGCCCGGGGCCTTGGGGATCTCGTCGGCCTGGGCGGCGGGGGCGAGCCCGCCGAGCACCGTCAGGGCGGCGATGGCTGGGACCGCGGCGCAGTTCAGCGCTCTTCGGAACATCCGGTCATCCTCCTTGCTCCTCAGTGTTGTTGACATTGCGTCTGACATCGCGCCGCCGCCAGACGCTAGATCGCACTGCCCGAGGAGTCCATGGAAGGACCGGATGATTCATGAAGGTGCAACAAGTCGATCAACTGTCCGCGATGTCGCTCCAGTGCGCCGTGCGGTCGCACCAGCGGCCGAGGAGCACCGGATCGTGCCCGACGGCCAGCAGGCCGGCTCCGGTCTCCTTCCGGTACTCCTCGACCACCCCGACCAGGGCGGCGGTGGTGGAGGCGTCGAGCATCGCGGTCATCTCGTCGCAGACCAGCCATTGCGGCCGCAGCACCAGTGCCCGGGCCAGGCAGGCGCGCTGGAGCTGGCCGTCGCTGACCTCGTGGGGGCGCCGGGCGAGGAGGCCGGGGCCCAGGCCGACCCGGTCGGCCAGCCCGGCGACGGCCGCTTCCGCCTCCGCACGCCGGCCCGTGGCGCGCAGCGGTTCCGCGACGAGGTCGTAGAGGCTGAGGCGGGGGTCGGCGGAGAGCCGGGGCTGCTGGAAGACGACGCCGACGGCGGTGCGCAGGGAGCGCGGGGCGCGGTGCCGGAAGCCGGTCACCGCGCGGCCGTCGAAGGCCACCGTCCCCCGGTCGGGCCGGTGCAGCAGGGCGGCGACCCGGGCCAGGGTGGACTTGCCGCAGCCGCTGGGCCCGAGCAGCCCGAGGGCCTCGCCGGGGTGCAGCGCGAGGTGCGCGTTCCGTACGACGGGGCCCCGGCGGTCGTAGCCGGCGGTGATGCCCTTGAGCTCAAGCACGGTGGCAGGCCACCCCTTCGGTCAGCGGGGGGCGCCCGGCCCGGCAGGTGTCGTCGGCCAGGGCGCAGCGGTCGGCGAAGGCGCAGCCGGGCGGCAGGTCGCCGAGCTCGGGCGGGGCGCCGGGGATGGGGGTGAAGGCGCGTTCGGGCAGGGCGTCGAGCAGGCCCCGGGCGTAGGGGTGGCGGGGGCCGGGAGTGCCGAAGAAGGTGTCGGCGGGGGCGAGTTCCACGATCCGGCCCGCGTACATGACGGCGACGGTGTCGGCGATGCGCTGGGCGGCCGCCAGGTCGTGGGTGATCATCAGCAGGGCGCGGCCGGCGTCCCGGGTGTGGGCGCGCAGTTCGTCGACGGTGCGTTCCACGAGGTCCCGGTCGAGGCCGGTGGTGGGCTCGTCGGCGAGGAGCAGGGGCGCGTCCCCGATGAGGGCGAGGGCGGTGGCGGCGCGCTGGGCGAGGCCGCCGGAGAGCTGGTGGGGGTGGTGGTCGAGGTGGCTCGCGGGGAAGGCGGCGCGGGCGGCCGCGGCTTCGGCGGCCCCGCGCGGGTCGCGGGTGCCGGTGAGTTCCCGGACGGTCTCCTCCAGGTGGGAGCGGACGGTGCGGACGGGGGTGAGGTGCGCGGCGGGGCTCTGCGGGACCAGGCCGACGCGGCGGCCGCGTACGGTGCGGGCGAGGGTCTTCTCGTCGGCGGCGAGCAGGTCGAGGCCGTCGCCGAGGCGGGCCGATCCGGCGGTCTCGGCGTTGCCGGGGAGCAGGCCGAGCAGGGCGGAGGCGAGGACGGACTTGCCGCAGCCGCTCTCGCCGACGAGGGCGAGGCATTCACCGGGTCCGAGCGTGAAGGTGGCGTCGGTGACGGCTTCGACCGGGCGGCCGCCGCGCATGCGGAAGCGGACGGAAAGCCGGTCCAGGGTGAGAACGGGCCCCGTGGGGGTGCCGTCAAGCCGGGGCGGAATCGGAATCCTCCGGGCAGAAAACGGTGTTTCGCCCCCAGGGCCAAGCGCCGCCGGGTAGCGTGCATGTCGTGCGCTGCGAGAACCAAGCGCGCACAACGAGCCGAGCGAGAACCAAGCCGGCACGGCAACCTCCACAACTTCATAAACCCGGGCTGGTTTCAACCCGGCTGGTGTTGATCGCGGAAGACTCTGTCGCTCGCTGAGCGCCCGAGCGGCGTGAGCCAGGAATCCCCCGGCTTCGGCGGGGGGAGGATTCAAAGGGTCAGCTCCGAGCGGCGGCGGGGGCTCAAGCGCTCCCGCCAGGCTCCCGCGAGGCCCGCGACCGCCAAGGTCGGAACGATCAAGAAGAGGCCCGGAAAGAGGGTGGGCCACCAGTCGCCGGCGAGCAGCGAGCCGCGGCCGGCCTGGACGAGGGTGCCGAGGCTGGCCTGGTGGGCCGGCAGGCCGAGGCCGAGGAAGGACAGCGCGGACTCGTGCCACATGGCGTGCGGGATCATCAGCACCGCGGCCAGTCCGGCCTGCGGCAGCACCCCGGGGACCAGGTGGCGGACGGTGACCCGCCATCGGGAGGCGCCGCCGGAGACGGCCGCGTCCACGTAGGGGCGCCCCCGCAGCGAGAGCACTTCGGCACGCACGATGCGGGCGGTGGAGAGCCAGTGGGTGAGCGCGACCGACACCACGACGGGCCAGATGCCGGGCCGGAACAGGGCGACGACGAAGATCCCCAGCAGCAGGTGCGGGATGGCGGAGAGGGCATCGACGGCCCGCATCAGGAGCCGGTCGGTGCGGCCGCCGAGGGCTCCGGCGGCCGCGCCGACGGCGGTGCCGAGGACGGTGGCGACGAGCGCCGCGACCACGCCGACCAGCAGGGAGACGCGCAGCCCGTGGACGCAGCGCAGCAGCAGGTCGCGGCCGAGGTCGTCGGTGCCGAAGGGGTGCTGCCAGGAGGGCGGCAGCAGCTTCGCGGAGAGGTCCACGGCCTGCGGGTCGAACCGGACCAGCGCGGGCACCAGCAGGACGGTGAGGACGAGGAGGGCGGTGACGGCGGCCGCGGTGCGCACGCGCAGGGCGCGGGTGGAGCGGCGGTCCGGGCCGTGCCGGCGCCAGGCGGTGTCAGCCATCGAAGCCCACCCTCGGGTCGGCCAGCCCGTACAGCAGGTCGGACAGCAGGTTGCCGGCGAGTACGGCGGCGGTGGCCAGGACGGTGAGCGCGGCCAGCAGCGGGAAGTCCACCGAGGTGGCGGCGGTGACGGTGGCGGCGGCGATGCCGGGCCAGCTGAAGACGGTCTCGACCAGCAGGGCGCCGGTGATCAGCTCGGGGACGCGGGAGCCGACGAGGGTGAGCATGGGCAGCATGCCGGAGCGCAGCCCGTGGCCCAGCAGGACCCGCCGTTCGGACAGGCCCCGGGCGCGGGCGCCGCGTACGGGGTCCTCGGCGAGGGCGTCGGCGACGCCCTGGCGTACGTAGAGGAAGAACCAGGGCAGCTGGGAGACGCCGAGGACCAGTGCGGGCAGCACCAGGTGGGAGGCGACCCCGGAGAGGGTGACGGTGTCGTCGGCGGCGTCGGTGAGGCCGCCCGAGGGCAGCACGCCGAGCCGTACCGAGAAGAACCAGACGGCGAGCAGCCCGAGCCAGAAGGCGGGGGCCGCCTCCAGGGTGTAGGCGAGGCCGGACGCGGCCCGGTCCAGGGCCCCGCCCTGGCGGCGGGCGGCGAGCACCCCGAGCAGCGTGCCCAGCAGGACGGCCACGGCGAAGGCGCAGCCGGCGAGGAGCGCGGACCAGCCCACGCGTTCGGCGATGACGTCGGCGACGGGCTGGCGCATCACGGCGGAGTCGCCGAGGTCGCCGGTGAGCGCGGAGGTGAGCCAGTCCCACCACTGGGCGGGGAAGGGCCGGTCCACGCCGAGGTTGGCGCGCAGCTGGTCGAGTTCGGCCTGGGAGGCGGTGAGTCCGGCGGTGCCGGCGTATGCCTTCACGGGGTCGAAGGGGGACAGTGCGGCGACGGCGAAGACCCCGAAGGTGACGGCGAGGAGGACGGGGACGGCGGACAGGGTCCGCCGTCCCGCCATCCGCGCCATCGGCCCCCAGGGCCGGGGGCGGCCGGGACGGCTGCGCCCCTGCCGGTGGCGAAACGTCACTTCTGCTTCGGCTTCCAGCTCTCGACGTTCCACCAGGGGCCGGAGCCGAGGCCGTGGTCGTGCGGCTCGACCTGGGTGGAGGGGCCCTCCCACTTGTCGTTGACCACGTAGAGGTGGTCGATGTGGGTGAGGAACACGTAGCCCGGGTTCTGGACGAGTTCGCGCTGCACGGTGTCGTAGGCGGCCTTGCGGGCGGCCGGGTCGCCGCTGGTGCGGCCGTCGGCCACGGCCCGGTCGACGGCCGGGTTGGCGTACTGGGCCATGTTGTTGAAGCCGTCACCCGCGAGGGAGGAGGTCAGCAGCTGGTACTGGTCGAAGTCGGGGTCGGCCGGTGAGCCGCCGCCGGCGAGGACGGCGTCGGTCTTCATCCGGGGCTCGATGACCTCCCAGGTCCCGGCCTCGGTCTTCACCTCGATGCCGGCCTTCTTCGCGTCGGAGGCGAAGGCCAGCGCGTGGTCCTGGCGGATCTTGTCGCCGGTGGTGTACCAGAGGGGGAAGGAGGCGCGGACCCCGTCCTTGGTGCGGATGCCGTCCCCGCCGGGCTTCCAGCCGGCCTCGTCGAGGATCTGCCTGGCCCGTTCGAGGTCGTACGGGCGCTCCGTGCCCGGGGTGAACCAGCGGCTGTCGGTGGGCACGGGCCCGTAGGCGGCCTTGCCCG
The DNA here is from genome assembly GCF_050275515.1 of Streptomyces sp. NPDC004126. Lineage (NCBI taxonomy): Bacteria > Bacillati > Actinomycetota > Actinomycetes > Kitasatosporales > Streptomycetaceae > Streptomyces > Streptomyces sp. NPDC004126. The sequence continues at coordinate 63,733 of NZ_JBNNPF010000013.1, forward strand.
CGTCGTCGAGGAGCTTGTCGACCATGGCCTGCCGGTCCACGGCGATGTCCAGCGCCCGGCGCACGGCCACGTCGCCGGTGACGGGGTGGTGCGTCGGCAGGGTCACGTTGCGGTAGTCGAAGGTCTTGGCGGCGAAGGTCTTGCGCGCCTTGTCCTGCGCGAAGCCCCGGGCGAGGTTCGGGGGCAGGATGGCGGCGTCCAGTTCCCCGGCGCGCAGCCGGGTCGCGCGGACGTCGTCGTCCTTGACGACGGCCATGGTGAACTTCTTCACGGCGGGCTCGCCGCCCCAGTAGTGGGGGTTGGCCCGGAAGCTGATCTTCTCGCCCTTGGACCAGCCGGTCAGCAGGTACGGGCCGGTGCCGACGGGCTTGGTGGTGAACTCGCCGCTGTTGACGTCCTGGCGGCCCGCGACGTGCTCGGGGGCGATGGGCAGCACGGTCCGCTCGGCGAACGGGGCGTAGGGGTACTTGAGGGTGAAGACCACCTTGTCGGCGCCCTGGGCGGTGACGCTCTCGACGGCGTCCAGCTCGGTCCTGGAGGCGTTGTTGGTCTTCGGGTCGAGGATCGTCCGGTAGGTGAACTCGACGTCCTTGGCGGTGAAGGGCTCCCCGTCGCTGAACTTCACGCCCTGGCGCAGCTTGTAGGTGTACGTGCGGCCGTCCGCGGAGACCTCGGGCAGGGCTTCGGCGAGCGCGGGCTTCAGCTTCATGTCCGCGTCGTGGGTGAGCAGCCCGTCGAAGATCTTGGAGTTGCCGTCCTTGCCGTAGCCGAGCAGGGGGCTGAGGCTCTCCGGCTCGGTCGCGATGCCGACCACCGCCGAGTCCGCCGGCGAAGCGGCCCCGGAGGGGTTCGAGCAGGCCGCCAGGCCCGTGATGAGCGCGGTGGCGAGCGTCGCGCCGACCGCTCCCCGTACTGTCCGGGCCGTCATGCTGTGCACATCCCTGTTCAAAATCATCCGTTATTGCAAAGAGATCGCAATAATGCCAGACAAGAGCAGATGGAGACGAACCCGCCCAGACCGGCGCCCCCGGTAGCGGCCGCCGGCCCCGGGGTCTTGTGGGCCCGCCCCGGCCGTGCCATATATGTCTAGACCAATAACGGACCCATGCCGGAAGGGGCATCCCGTGCGCGGCACCACCTCCCCGCGCCGCGCCGGGGCGGCGGCGCTCGCCCTCGGCCTGGCCGCCGCCCTGGCCGCCTGCGGCGCCGACGGCGACACCCGGCCCCCGCCGGCCCCCACCGGGCTCACCGCGCAGGCGGGCAGCGCCACCTCGGTCCACGTGATGTGGCGGACGCCCGCCACCACCGACGGGGTCAGCGGCTACCAGGTCTTCCAGGGCGGCCAGTTGGTCCGGGAACTCCCCGCCGACAAGACCATGACCGACATCACCGGCCTCGCCCCGGGGACCGCGTACACCTTCACCGTCCGCGCCAAGGACGCCGCCGGGAACCGCTCCCCGCTCAGCGCCCCCGCCGGGGCGACCACCCCGGCCGCCAAGGCGGAGGACCACCGGGCCCCCACCGCCCCGCCCACCGCCACCGGCCGCGCGGAGGGACCCTTCGAGGCCCGGCTGAGCTGGGGCGCGGCGACCGACGACACCGGCGTGACCGCGTACGACGTCTACCAGGCCGGGATCCGCGTCCACACCGCCCCCGGCACGGACGGCTCCACCACCGTCACCGGGCTGCAGCCGGGCACCGCCTACGTGTTCACCGTCCGCGCCCGCGACGGCTTCGACAACTCCTCCCCGGACGGCCCGCCGGTGGCCGTGACCACCCCCGCCGACCCCGGCCGGGCCCCGGACACCGCCCCCGGCTCGTTCACCGCCGCCGCCTCCCCCGGCGCCGTGGAGCTGACCTGGACCGCGCCCGGCACCGGCCGCGCGACGAGCGAGTACCAGCTCTACGTCAACGACCGGCCCGTCACGGTCATCCAGTTCGGCGCCGGGGCCGTACCCGAGGGCCGGGCCTCCTACCGGCTCACCGCCACCGAACCGGCCGGGACGGCATGGACGGTGAAACTCCGCGCCCGGCTGCCCGACGGCAACTGGGGCGCCTTCTCCGAGGAACGGCGGATCCTGCTGGCCGGCTGACCCCGATCGGCCCCGCCCCAGGGGCCATCCGCCCCGAACGGCAGACCCCGCGAAAGAAGATCGCGCACAATACATCCGTGTTCGGTGAGTACTCGGTCAACCACAATCAGGCAGACTCCGCGTGCGGGGACCCCGCACCCGACCCGGCCGCCGGCCCGGGACACCTGCCGGGCAACCTGCCCCCGGAAGCGGCCGGCTTCATCGGCCGCGAGGCCGAACTGGGCAACCTGGACGTCCTGTTGGGCGAACGGCGGCTGGTCACCCTGACCGGGGTCGGCGGCGTCGGCAAGTCCCGGCTCGCCCTGCGCGCCGCCACCCGCCGCCGCCTGGCCCCCCGGCCGGGGGGCCTGCGCCCCGGCCGCGCCTGGCCCGACGGGATCTGGTGGGTGGAGCTCTCGCCGCTGCGCGACCCCGCGCTGCTCACCACGACCGTCGCGCACGCCATCGGCCTCGCCGACCACTCCGTGCACCCCCTCGACGAGGAACTGTGCGCGTGGATGGCCGACAAGGCCCTGCTGCTCGTCCTCGACACCTGCGAGCACATGGTCTCCGAGGTCCGCCACCTCGCGGGCGAACTGCTGCAGTCCGCACCCGGCCTGACGGTCCTGGCCACCTCCCGCGAGCGGCTCGACTCCCCCGGCGAGACGGTGCTCGAAGTCCGCCCGCTGCCCTGCGAGGGGCCCGACAGCGAGGCCCTCGCCCTCTTCCGGGCGAGCGCCCTCGCCGCCAGCCCCGCCGCCTCGGCCGTCTTCGCCGACCCCGCGCGGTCCCGGACGGCCGCCGAGGTCTGCCGGCGGCTGGACGGCATCCCGCTCGCCCTGGAGCTGGCCGGGGCCCGGATGCGGCTGTGGAGCCTGGAGCAGATGGCGCAGCGCCTCGGCGCACGCTTCGAGGTGCTGTCCGCCGCCCGCGCCGCGCTCCCGCCCCGGCACCAGACGATGCGGACCGCGATCGGCTGGAGCCACGAGCTGTGCGAGCCGGTGGAGCGGCTGCTGTGGGCGCGGCTCTCGGTGTTCACAGGGGACTTCGACATCGCCGCCGCCCGCGCCGTGTGCGCCGGCGGGCCGCTGCCGGCCGCCCGGGTGGAGCGGGTGCTGGAGGGGCTGGTCGCGAAGTCCGTCGTACGGCGCTCCCGGGAACGCGGGGCCGGGGCCCGCTACCGGATGCTCGACACCATCCGGGAGTTCGGCCGCGACTGGCTCGCGGAGCTGGACGAGGTGCGGGCCGTCGCGGACCGGCACGCCCACTGGTACGCAGCGCTCTGCGCGGCCGCCGACCGGGGCTGGCTGGGGCCCGGCCAGCTGGACTGGTACCGCAGGACCAGCGCCGAACACGCCCAGCTGCGCACCGCCCTGGAGCACCTGCTCGGCACGGACCCCTCGGCGGCCCTGGAGATGGCCGGGGCCCTGTGGTTCTTCTGGTTCTCGTGCGGGCACGTCCACGAGGGCCGGGGCTTCCTGGAGCGGGCCCTGCGCGGGGCCCCGGAACCGGGGGCCGCCCGGGTCCGGGCGCAGTGGGCGCTCGGGCTGACGATGCTGCTCCAGGGCGACATGGACGGGGCCCAGGAGATGGGCGCCGAGTGCGTCCGGGCGGCGGCGCTGCTCGCCGACCCGGAGCTGCGGCTGCGCGCCGCCTACCTGCGGGGGGTGTCGATCCTGATGCCGGGCGACCCGGTGGGGGCGCTCGCGCTGGCGGGGCCCCGGGCGCGGGCCTCCCACGAGGGGCGGGCCGACGGGCCGGGCCGGCTGCTGTGCCGGCTGGTGACGGCGTACGCCCTGTGCGACCTCGGGCGCTTCGAGGAGGCCGCCGAGGAGGCGCACGGGCTGCGCGAGGCGTGCGCGGACCTGGGCGAGCGCTGGCTGCGGGCGTACGCGGACTACGTGCTGGCCGTCGCGGCGCTGGGGCTCGGCCAGTACGGCGAGGCCGCGCGGCACGTACGGGCCATGCTGTCCGGGAAACGGCTGCTCGGCGACCGCTTCGGCATCGCGCTGGGCCTGGACCTGCTCGCGGCGGCGGTGGCGGCCCTCGGTGACGGGGAGCTGGCGGCGCGCCTGCTCGGCACCGGGCACGCCTGGTGGCGCACGGTGGGCAGGCCGCAGATGGGCTCGCCCTCGCTGACGGCCCTGCGGGACCAGGGCGAGCGGCAGGCCAGGGCGGCGATCGGCGACGCGGCGTACGAGACCGCGTTCCGGGGCGGTGCGGCGGCACCCACCGGCTGACGTGGCAGCCGGTGGGCCGCGTAATGCCTGGGCTCCCGTCAGTACGGGAGGGGTCTGCCCGACGGTGTGCGCAGGTCCAGGTCTCGGGGGGCGGGCTTGGGGACGGGCTTGCGGATCAGCTGCTGGCGCATGCTGCCTCCTCGCTCAGACCAGCGCCGGACGACGGGGTTCCACCGTCCGGCCTTCGGGGAGCAGTTCACCGGTGTCGTCGAAGATGACCACCCCGTTGCAGAGCAGGCTCCAGCCCTGTTCGGGATGGGAGGCCACGACGCGCGCGGCCTCGTGGTCGGCGCTGTCGGCGGGCGGGCAGGGGGGCTGGTGGGAGCACATGGCGCACCTCCTCGCAGTGTGGGGCGGGAAGGCCGGTGGTCACCCGGTCGAACCCACGATCCACGGTGGCGGTGAGTATTACCGATCGCCGCCCTCCGGCGGAAGCCATATTCGACGTCCAGTTCAGGGTGTGTATGCCCGCTTACCATGCGCTCATGCCCGTTATCCGGATCATTCGCCGCACGCCCCTCCCGCCGGCCGAGGTGTGGAGGCGGCTGACGGACTGGGAACGCCACGGCGAACAGGTGCCGCTGACCCGGACGATCATCGAGACGGAGCCGCCGACGCGCGCCGGAACGCGCTTCACGGCGCGCACGGGAGTGGGAAGCATCACGTTGGACGACACCATGGAGGTCGTCGTCTGGGAGCCCCCGCGGCTGGTCCGGCTGGAGAAGCGCGGCAGGACGGTGACGGGCTGGGCCGAGATCGAGCTCCGGCCGGCCCCCGGCGGGGGCACCGAGGTCCACTGGCGCGAGGACCTGCGGCTGCGCCCCCTCCCCCGCGTCCTGGACCCCCTGGTGGCCCGCGCGGGCCACCACCTCTTCGCCCGGGCCCTGGTCCGGCTGCTGCGGCCCTGACGGGCCCGGCTAGGGTGCCGTGATCATCACGCACCCCCGGGAGGGTTCCTTGGCCACACCCCCGCCGCGGTACGGCGCCGGCCCGTACGGCCCGTACCCCCCGCAGCCGGGGCCGTACGCCGCCCAGCCTGGCGGATACCCCGCGCAGCCCGGCACGTACCCCGCCCAGCCCGGCGGGTACCCCGCGCAGCCGGGGTCGTACGCCCCGCCGGCGTACGCCGTGCCGCCGCAGCAGGCCGGGGCCGGCTGCCGGGTGTGCGGGTGCCGGCCCGCCGCCCCGGCCACCGTGCGCGGCCACCAGGGCCTGCTCGTGGTGATGCGGTTCCTCAGCCTGCCCGGGCCGTTCTGCCGCGACTGCGGTACGGCCACCTACCGCCGGATGTCCTCGGACACCCTCTGGCAGGGCTGGTGGGGGCCGCTTTCGCTGTTCATCACCCCGTTCACGCTGCTGCTCAACCTCGGCCCCCGGGCGGCGTTCCGGCGCCTCGCGGAACCGGCGGGCGGCTTCCGGCCCCCGCTGGACCCGGGGAAGCCGCTGTGGCGGCGCCCGCCCGCGCTGCTCCTGCTCGTACCGGCCCTGCTGATCGCCCTCGGCATCCCGGCGCTCGTCGTGACCGGCCTGCTGCTCCGCGAGGCGGCCCCGCCGGTGCTGGCGGTCGGCCAGTGCGTGCGCAACGCGGGCGACTGGAAGGACCAGGACCTGGTGGTCACGGACTGCGGGTCGGCCCGGGCCGAGTTCCGCGTCGGCAAGCGGCTGACCGGCGGGGAGCACTGCGCCGCCGGCGACTACCTCTCCGACCCGAAGTACGGCGGCGGGGACGGCTGGACCCTGAACTGCCTCACCCCCCTGCGGTGACGTACGTCCGCCCCCGGGGTCTCCGGGGGCGGACGTACGGAGGGGGGAAGCCCGCGGCTAGCGGATCGGCATGCCCGACAGCGTGCGGGCGATCACCAGGCGCTGGATCTCGCTCGTCCCCTCGAAGATCGTGTAGATGGCCGCGTCCCGGTGCATCCGCTCCACCGGGTACTCCCGGGTGAAGCCGTTGCCGCCGAGGATCTGGACCGCCTGGGCGGTGACCTTCTTCGCCACCTCGCTCGCGAAGAGCTTCGACATGGAGCCCTCGGCCGAGGTGAACGGCTTGCCCGCGACCGCCATCCAGGACGCCCGCCACACCAGCAGCCGGGCGGCGTCGATCTGCGTGCGCATGTCCGCGAGCTGGAAGGCCACCCCCTGGTTGTCGATGATCGGGCGGCCGAACTGGGTGCGGGTCTTCGCGTAGTCGAGGGCGACCTCGTACGCGGCGCGAGCCGTGCCGACGGCCATGGCGCCGACGGCCGGCCGGGAGGCCTCGAAGGTGGCCATCGCGGCGTTCTTCACACGCTCTCCGCCGCCCGCCGCCGCCCGCTCGCGGGCCCGTGCGAGCCGCTCGTCGAGCTTCTCCTTGCCGCCGAGCAGGCAGGAGCCGGGGATCCGTACGTCCTCCAGGACCACCTCGGCGGTGTGCGAGGCGCGGATGCCGTGCTTCTTGAACTTCTGCCCCTGGGACAGGCCGGGGGTGTTCGGCGGCACGATGAAGGAGGCGTGGCCCTTGGTGCCGAGCTCCGGGTCGACCACGGCGACGACGATGTGGACGTTGGCGATGCCGCCGTTGGTGGCCCAGGTCTTGGTGCCGTTCAGCACCCACTCGTCCTTGGCCTGGTCGTAGACGGCCCGGGTGCGCATCGCGCCGACGTCGGAGCCGGCGTCCGGCTCGGAGGAGCAGAAGGCGGCGACCTTGACGTCGTCCGGGGTCCCGTACATCTGCGGGATCCAGGTGCCGATCTGCTCCTCGGTGCCGTTGGCGACGACCCCGATGGCCGCGAGGCCGGTGCCGACGATGGACAGGGCGATGCCGGCGTCGCCCCAGAAGAGCTCCTCCATGGCCATGGGGATGCCGAGGCCGGTCGGGTCGAAGAACTGCTGGGCGTAGAAGTCCAGCGAGTAGATGCCGACCTTGGCCGCCTCCTGGATGACGGGCCACGGAGTCTCTTCCCGCTCGTCCCATTCGGCGGCCGCGGGCCTGATCACGTCGGCGGCGAAGCCGTGGATCCAGTCCCGGACCTGCTTCTGGTCGTCGTTGAGCTCCATGGTGAACTCCGCCATGTCCCCTCCAGCTGTCTCACACGGTTACCGTTACTGCCGGTAACCCTCACCGTGGCCACAGTCTGTTACCGGCTGGTAAGCACTGTCAAGCGCCGCCGATTCGGTGACGGGGGTACGCGGGGTGTTACGTTGCGTGGGCGTCACGCACATCGCAAGGGCGGGGAGAGAAACACGTCATGGAGACCAGTCAGCAGCCGGGCGAGCCGGGAGCGGGAGAACGCCGCCGGCGCGAGCTGCTCGAAGCGGCGGACCGCGTCGTGCTCAGGGACGGCCCCAAGGCCTCGATGAACGCCATCGCGGCCGAGGCCGGCATCACCAAGCCGATCCTCTACCGGCACTTCGGCGACAAGGCGGGCCTCTACCAGGCCCTCGCCGTCCGCCACACCGACGCCCTGCTCGACTCCCTGCGGGCCGCGCTCGACGCCCCGGCCGAGCGCCGCAAGCGGGTGGAGTCCACCCTGGACACCTACCTCGCCGCCATCGAGGCCCGCCCGCAGGTCTACCGGTTCCTGATGCACCCCGCCGAGGACTCCCAGAGCAGCGAGCGCGGCTTCGACGTCGGCCTGCACTCCGCCCCGCTGCTGCGCCGGCTCGGCGAGGAACTGGCGAAGGTGGTCGGCGAACGGGTCGACCTCGGCCCCGGCGGCGAGCAGCTCGCCCGGATCTGGGGCCACGGCATCGTCGGCATGATGCACGCGGCCGGCGACTGGTGGCTCGGCGAGCGCCCCTGCGAGCGGGCCGCGCTGGTGGAGGGCCTCACCGACCTGCTCTGGGGCCGCCTCGCCACCGCGGGCAACCGCGCGGACGGCCCCGGCTTCTGACCCCCGCCGCCGTTCAGGCGCGGGCGGCGCCCCACGGCGCCTTGGCGATGGCCCGGCGCAGCCGGCGGGCGCGCAGGCCGGTCACCCGGTCCGCGTAGACCGTGCCGTCGAGGTGGTCGCACTCGTGCTGGAGGCACCGGGCGAAGAACCCGGTGCCCTCCACGCGCACCGGGGACCCGTCGGTGGTGACCCCCTCGACGACCGCCCGGTCGAAGCGGACGGTGCCCGCCTCCAGGCCGGGCAGCGACAGGCAGCCCTCGGGGCCGCGGAACTCGTCCCCGTCCGCCTCGACCAGCCGGGGGTTGACGACGTGTCCCACATGGCGGACGTCCTCGTCGTCGGGGCAGTCGTAGACGAAGACCCGCAGCCCGGTCCCGATCTGGTTCGCGGCCAGCCCGACGCCCTGGGCGGCGTACATCGTGGCGAACATGTCCTCGACGAGCCGGTCGAGTTCGGGCCCGAAGTCGGTGACCTCGGCACAGGGAGAGTGCAGCACCGGTTCGCCCAGCAGGGTCATCGGGCGTACGGAACCGGTGGTACCGGGGAGGGGACGCTGTCGCATGGCGGTAAGGGTACGACGGGCGAATATATGAGTAGATCCGCGGCGACCTGGGGCGCCGCGGTCAAGGCCGCGGCCGGTACTGGATAGGCTGGGGCGACCGACGCTAGGAGGACAAGGGACGATGGCAGGCAACACGGAGCCGCTTTCGCCGCGGGCCAAGCTGGCCGTGACGGCGGGCAAGGCCGCGGCGGCGGTGTCGCGGGCCGCGGGACGCGGAAGCGGATCGGTGATCGGAGGCAAGGTCGCACTCAGGCTGGACCCCGATCTTCTCGGCGCGCTGGCGCAGCATCTCGATGTCGTCCTCGTCTCCGCGACGAACGGCAAGACCACGACGACCCGCCTGATCGCGGAGGCCCTGCGGGCCAGCGGTCCGGTCGTGTCCAACGCGCTGGGCGCGAACATGCCCGCCGGCATCACCTCGGCGCTCGCCGGCGGCTCGGACGCCAAGTACGGCGTCATCGAGGTGGACGAGAAGTACCTGGCCGGGGTGGCCCGGGACGTCACCCCCAAGGTGATCGCCCTGCTGAACCTCTCCCGCGACCAGCTGGACCGCGCGGCCGAGACCCGCATGCTCGCCGAGAAGTGGCGCGAGGGCCTCCAGGGCTCCAAGGCCGTCGTGGTCGCGAACTGCGACGACCCCCTGATCGTGTGGTCGGCGTCCTCGTCGCAGAACGTGGTCTGGGTCGCGGCCGGCCAGGAGTGGAAGGACGACGCCTGGTCGTGCCCCTCCTGCGGTGGCGTCATGCAGCGCCCGGGCGACGACTGGTTCTGCGGCGAGTGCGGCTTCCGCCGCCCCGCCCCGAGCTGGGTGCTCTCCGGCGACCACGTGCTCGACCCGCACGGCAGCGCCTGGCCGATCCACCTCCAGCTGCCCGGCCGCGCCAACAAGGCCAACGCCGCCACCTCGGCCGCCGTGGCCGCCGTGTTCGGCGTGCCGCCGCAGGTCGCGCTGGAGCGCATGTACCAGGTGCAGGCCGTGGCCGGCCGCTACGACGTGGTCAGCTTCATGAACCGCGACCTGCGCCTGCTGCTCGCGAAGAACCCGGCGGGCTGGCTCGAAACGTTTTCGCTGATCGACGGGCCCCCGGCGCCGGTGGTCCTCGCGGTCAACGCCCGCGGCGCCGACGGCACCGACACCTCCTGGCTGTGGGACGTGGACTACCCGCGCCTCGCCGGGCACCCGATCTTCGTGATCGGCGACCGCAAGCTCGACCTCGCGGTCCGCCTGGAGGTCGCGGGCCTGGACTTCCGCGTCTGCGAGACCCTCGACGAGGCCGTCCAGCTGGCGCCGCCCGGGCAGATCGAGCTCATCGCCAACTACACGGCCTTCCAGGACGTGCGCCGCCGCGTCGGCAACTAGTACCCAGACCTTCGAAGGACAAGAGCATGAGCGACAACAGCCTGCGTCTGGTGTGGGTCTACCCCGACCTGCTCAGCACGTACGGAGACCAGGGCAACTGCCTCGTCGTGGAGCGCCGGGCGCGCCAGCGCGGCCTGGACGTGCAGCGCGTGGACGTGCGCAGCGACCAGCCGATCCCGACCTCGGGCGACATCTACCTGATCGGCGGCGGTGAGGACCGGCCGCAGCGGCTGGCCGCCGAGCGGCTGCTGCGCGACGGCGGCCTGGAGCGCGCCGTCTCGAACGGGGCGATCGTCTTCTCCGTCTGCGCCGGGTACCAGATCCTCGGCAACGAGTTCGTCAACGACATGGGCGAGCGCCAGCCGGGCCTGGGCCTGCTGGACGTGGTGACCGTGCGCGGCGAGGGCGAGCGGTGCGTCGGCGACGTCATCGCCGACATCGACCCGCGCCTGGGCCTGCCGCAGCTGACGGGCTTCGAGAACCACCAGGGCGTCACGCACCTGGGCCCGTCGGCGCGGCCGTTCGCCCGGGTGACGATGGGCCGCGGCAACGGCACCGGCGACGGCACCGAGGGCGCGTTCAACGACACCGTCTTCGGCACGTACATGCACGGCCCCGTGATGGCGCGCAACCCGCTCATCGCGGACCACCTGCTGAAGCTGGCCCTCGACGTGAACGCGCTGCCGGCCATAGACGACCGCTGGTACGACGCGCTGCGCGCGGAGCGCATGGCGGCGGCCACGCAGTCCGCGTAGGGGCGCTCGCGCGCCTGCCGCACGGCTTCCGGCCCGGATCCCCTCGGGGGTCCGGGCCGGTGTGCGTGGGGCTGGTGTGCGTTCGGTCGGTGTGCGTTCGTACGATCTTCTGTTTGTTCCGACCATCCTGTGGAGGATGGTTCAGTCCAGTGGGAAACCGCTTGTAGGGTGACGGGTAGTTCCAACCGGACGACGTGGTCCGGTCGTCGGCCCACGTTGCAAAGGTTCTTCCTGCCATGCGCATTGGTGTGCTCACTTCCGGCGGCGACTGCCCCGGCCTGAACGCCGTCATCCGCTCCGTCGTGCACCGCGCCGTCGTCGACCACGGCGACGAGGTCATCGGCTTCCACGACGGCTGGCGCGGCCTCCTGGAGTGCGACTACCGCAAGCTCGACCTGGACTCCGTCGCCGGCATCCTGGCCCGCGGCGGCACCATCCTCGGCTCCTCCCGGGTCCAGCCCGCGCACCTGCGCGACGGCGTGGAGCGGGCCCGCGGGCACGTGGCGGACCTCGGCCTGGACGCCATCATCCCGATCGGCGGCGAGGGCACCCTGAAGGCGGCCAACCTGCTCGCCCAGGGCGGCCTGCCGATCGTGGGCGTGCCGAAGACCATCGACAACGACATCTCCTCCACGGACGTCACCTTCGGCTTCGACACCGCCGTCGGGGTCGCCACCGACGCCCTGGACCGGCTGAAGACCACCGCCGAGTCCCACCAGCGCGTGATGGTCGTGGAGGTCATGGGCCGCCACACCGGCTGGATCGCCCTGCACTCGGGCATGGCGGCCGGCGCGCACGCCATCGTCGTCCCGGAGCGCCCCTTCGACATCGAGGAGCTGACGGCGATCGTCGGCGAGCGCTTCTCGGCGGGCAAGCGGTTCGCGATCGTCGTGGTCGCCGAGGGCGCCAAGCCCCTCCCCGGCACGATGGAGTACCAGGCGGGCGGCAAGGACCAGTACGGGCACGAGCGCTTCGCCGGCATCGGCAACATCCTGGCCGTCGAACTGGAACGGCGCCTGGGCAAGGAGGCCCGCCCGGTCATCCTGGGCCACGTCCAGCGCGGCGGCACGCCCACCGCCTACGACCGGGTCCTGGCCACCCGCTTCGGCTGGCACGCGGTGGAGGCGGCGCACCGCGGCGAGTTCGGCATGCTGACGGCACTGCGCGGCACCGACATCGTGATGGTCCCCCTCGCCGAGGCCACCTCGACCCTCAAGACGGTCCCGACGGACCGCTACGACGAGGCCCAGACCGTTCTGTGATGTTTCCCCCCTTCTGAGACCGCCCCCGGACGCGATCGCGTCCGGGGGCGGCACTACTGTGGTGGGGCGCCACAGTCAAGGGAGTGAAGGCATGGATCACAGCGGGCACGGCATGGACATGGACATGGACCTGCCGCCGTTCACCCTCGGGCGCGGGCTGGAGTTCTCCTTCGACGCCTTCTTCCTGTTCGGCTCGCTGCTGGGGCTCGCCCTGTACGGGTGGGGCGTGTGGCGGCTGCGCGGGCGCGGGGACTCCTGGCCGGTGGGCCGGACCGTCGCCTTCGTCACCGGCGTGCTGACGGTGATGCTGGTGATGTGCACCAAGCTGAACGACTACGGCATGGTCATGTTCAGCGTGCACATGGTCCAGCACATGGTGATCAGCATGGTCACCCCGATCCTGCTGCTGCTCGGGGCGCCGGTGACGCTGGCCCTGCGGGCGCTGCCGCCGGCGGCGCGCGGGCACAAGGGGCCGCGCGAGCTGCTCCTGATGCTGCTGCACAGCCGGTACATGCGGATCATCACCCACCCGGCCTTCACCATCCCGATGTTCATCGCGAGCCTCTACGCGCTGTACTTCACCCCGCTCTTCGACTTCCTGATGGGGAGCAGGGCGGGCCACATCGGCATGATGGTCCACTTCCTCGCCGTCGGCCTGATCTTCTTCTGGCCGATCATGGGCGTGGACCCGGGGCCGCACCGCCCCGGCTACGTCATGCGGATGCTGGAGCTGTTCGCGGGCATGCCCTTCCACGCCTTCTTCGGCATCGCGCTGATGATGGCGAGCGAGCCGATGATCAAGACGTACGCGAACCCGTCGGCCTCCCTGGACATCGACCCGCTGCTCGACCAGCAGTGGGGCGGCGGCATCGCCTGGGCCTTCAGCGAGATCCCCTCGGTGCTGGTGCTGATCGCCCTCGTCTACCAGTGGTACCACTCGGAGCAGCGGGTGGCGCGGCGCTCGGACCGGGCCGCCGACCGGGACGGCGACAAGGAGCTCGCCGCCTACAACGCGTATCTCGCCTCGCTCCAGCAGCGCGGCCAGTAGCGCGCAGCCCGCATCAGGCGCCACCATGGGGCATGACCGGATCCGTTAAGGCGATGGCCGTCACGACCTTCGCCGCTCTGGTGGCCGTCTCCACGTACTCGGTGGCGCTCGGCAGCAACGGCTGGCTGTGGTTCGGCTGGGTGGTGCTGGGGCTGCTCACGATGGGGCTGGCCGCTTCGCGCAGCGCCTGACCCTCCCGGCCCCGCGTTGACTGTCCGTAGGATGGCCGTGACATAGGGGCATCGACGGGAGCGGCCTGGTGTTCTACCACTTGCTCAAGCACGTACTGCTCGGTCCGCTGCTGCGGCTGCTGTTCCGGCCGCGGATCGAGGGGCTGGAGAACATCCCCCCGGAGGGCGCCGCGATCGTCGCGGGCAACCACCTGTCCTTCTCGGACCACTTCCTGATGCCCGCGATCCTCACGCGCCGGATCACCTTCCTCGCCAAGGCCGAGTACTTCACCGGGCCCGGCCTCAAGGGCCGGCTGACCGCCGCCTTCTTCCGCAGCGCCGGGCAGATCCCGGTGGACCGCTCCGGCAAGGACGCCGGGCAGGCGGCCCTGCGCGAGGGGCTCGCGGTGCTGTCCAGGGGCGAGCTGCTCGGGATCTACCCGGAGGGCACCCGCTCCCACGACGGGCGGCTCTACAAGGGCAAGGTCGGGGTGGCGGCCATGGCCCTGGGCGCGGGGGTGCCGGTGGTGCCGTGCGCGATGGTCGGGACCTTCGAGATCCAGCCGCCCGGCCAGAAGCTCCCGAAGATCCGACGGGTCACGATCCGCTTCGGGGCCCCGCTGGAGTTCTCCCGGTACGCGGGCATGGAGGGCGAGCGGGCCGTGCTGCGCGCCGTGACGGACGAGATCATGTACGCGGTCCTGGGCCTCTCCGGCCAGGAGTACGTGGACCGGTACGCGGCCGAGGTCAAGGCCGAGGAGGAGGAGAAGCGGAAGAAGGCCCGGCGCTCCTCGCGCTGAGCCTTCTCCCGCTCTTCTTACGGGGTGCTGCCGGGTCCGGGTCCTAGCGGACGACCGCCGGGAGCTCCTCGTTCTGCGGCAGCGCGGCGGCCGGGGCCTCCGCGAGGGACTTCGCCGCGGCCGGGGCCGGGGGCACCGGGGTGGCGTGCGGGCCGCACTTCACGTCCTGGGCGTCGACCTTGCCGGTGAGCAGGTAGGCGTCCACGCGGGTGTTGATGCAGGGGTTCACCAGGCTGGTGACGCCGTGCGAGCCGGCGTTCTGCTCGGTGATCAGGCGCGAGCCCGCCAGGCGGCGGTGCAGCTCGACGGCGCCCGCGTACGGGGTGGCCGCGTCACGCTCGGACTGGACGATCAGGACCGGGGCGATGCCGCGCTTGGCGCCGACCTCGATCGGGGTGCTCTGCTTGGACTTCCAGGTCGCGCAGGGCAGGTTCATCCACGCGTTCGACCAGGTCAGGAACGGGTACTTCTTGTGCAGCTCGGAGTTGTCCCGGTCCCACTTGGCCCAGCTGGTGGGCCACTTGGCGTCGGCGCACTCCACCGCGGTGTACACGGCGTTGCTGTTCTCGGAAGCGGCGTTGCCCTTGGTGTCGGACATGTCCGGGGCGATGGCCTCGATCAGCGGCTTCTCGTCACCGGCGGCCCAGGCGCTGAACGCCTGCGCGACCGGGACCCACGAGGAGTCGTAGTACGGGGCGCCCTGGAAGAAGCCGATCAGCTCGGCCGGGCCGACGACGCCGCCGAGCGGGTTGGCCTTGGCCTTGCCGCGCAGCTCCTGGTACTTGGCCTCGACCTTGGCGCGGGTGTCGCCGAGGTGGAAGACGGCGTCGTTCTTGGCGACCCAGTCCTGCCAGTCGTTCCAGCGCATCTGGAAGGCGACGTCCTGCTCCAGGTTGGCCTGGTACCAGATGTTGTCCGTGGCCGGGTTGACGACGCTGTCGACGATCATGCGGCGCACGTGGGTCGGGAAGAGGGTCGCGTAGACCCCGCCCAGGTAGGTGCCGTAGGAGACGCCGAGGTAGTTCAGCTTCTGCTCACCGAGGGCGGCCCGGATGACGTCCAGGTCGCGCGCGGTGTTCGGCGTGGTCATGTGCGGCAGCATCTCGCCGCTGCGCTCCTTGCAGCCGTCCGCGTACTCGGCGGCGAGCTTGCGCTGGGCGCGCTTGTCGGCCTCGCTGGACGGGACCGGGTCGGCCTTGGGGGCCTTCACGAACTCCTGCGGGTCGATGCAGGAGATCGGCGCGGAGTGGCCGACGCCGCGGGGGTCGAAGCCCACGAAGTCGTACGCCTTGGAGGTGTTGACCCACAGCGGGCTCTTGGTGGTGACCCGGCGCGGGAAGCGCATGCCGGAACCGCCCGGGCCGCCCGGGTTGTAGACGAGGGCGCCCTGGCGCTCCTCCTTGGTGCCCGTGCTGACGGCACGGTCGACGGCGAGCTCGATGGTCTTGCCGAAGGGCTTGGTGTAGTCGAGCGGGACCTTGACCCAGCCGCACTGGATCGGCTTCTCGAAGCCCCAGTCGGCAGGACAGTCCTTCCAGTCGACGCCGGCGCGCGCGGCGCGCGCGGCGGCGATCTGGACGCCGATCGCCTCGGCACCGCCGCTGTCCCGGCCGGCCGGAGCCGCCGAGGCCGGCGGCGCGAGCAGCAGGCCCGCGGCCAGCGCACCGGTGATGAGAGTGGCGGCGCTCCCCAGCGTCGCGTTGCGTATCACGTGGTTGATCCCCCTGGTCATGTGCCGCCCGGAGCGGCAGGTTTGGGACAGGGGGATCCTTTCGTCTGACCGGTACCCGGCAACAGAGCACGGTCCAGTTCTTTGCCAACCCGATAACCGGAAAGGTGTGTACCGCTGAGCGGTGTCCCATTGGCCCCGATTCTGTCCCCCCGTCACCACCCGTACATGCGCAGCGCCCCGTCGAGCAGTTCGCGCAGCCGCAGCGCGTCCGGCGCGAGGGCGGTGACGAGCACGGCGGGTCCGGCCAGCGGGGTGGCCGCCGCGAACTCCCCCAGGACGGCGGCCCGGGGCGGGTCCTGCTCGAAGCGCGGGTCGACCACCAGGAGCTGGCCGAGGGCGCGGTGGCCCGCCGTGACGGCCGGGCCGTCCCAGCCGCCCGGTGCCCCGGGACCGCACGACAGCTCCTGGTCCAGCAGGGGCCGGCCGGCCCGGGTGACGGTGAGCCGGCTGCGCAGCAGGCCGGGGGGCTCGGCGCTGCGTCCCAGCACCTGTTCCTCGCGCAGCAGGAGGCGGGCGGTGGGGGCCAGTTCGGCGCGGGTGGTGGCGCGCAGGTCGCTGCCGCGCACGGAGACGAGCGGCTCCGGCAGCCAGCGCACTTCCGCCCCGTCGGCGACCGCGATCCGCACGTCGTACCGCGCGCTCTCGCCGGTCCGGCCGGGCAGGGCCAGGGTGGCGGCCGCCGACCGCAGGGCGAGGCGGGCGCCGGGTCCCGCCTCGGCCTCCACCGCGAGGTGGTCGCCGCCGAGGGGGGCGCTCATCGCGCCGACCAGCATCACTCCCGCCTCGGCGTCCTCGCTGCGGGTGCGGCGCAGGGCGAGCGGCCCCTCCCCGGCCAGCAGGGGCAGGGCGGTGCCGCCGCGCCCGTCGGCGGCGGCGCGGATGCGGGCGGTGGCGCGGAGGGAGGCCGGGTGGGGGGCGGCGGGGGGCGCGCTGGTCACCGTACGGTCCAGGCGGCGATCCGGCCGCGCACCCAGTCGGCCACCGGGGCGACGCCTTCGGGGCCGCGCAGGGACTGGAAGGCGACGGGCAGGCCGCCGCGCTGGGCGGCGGCGTCGCGGGCCATGCGTTCCAGGTCGGAGCCGACGTGGGGGGCGAGGTCGGTCTTGTTGACGACGAGGAGGTCGGAGGTGGTGACGCCGGGGCCGCCCTTGCGGGGGATGTCGTCGCCGCCGGCCACGTCGATGACGAAGATCTGGGCGTCGACCAGGCCCCGGGAGAAGGTGGCGGTCAGGTTGTCGCCGCCGGACTCGACGAGGATCAGATCGAGGGGGGCGCTGCCCTGGAAGGCCTCCTCCAGTTCCTCCACGGCTTCCAGGTTGGCGGAGATGTCGTCGCGGATGGCGGTGTGGGGGCAGGCTCCGGTCTCGACGGCGCTGATCCGCTCGGGGGGCAGGACGGCCTCGCGGAGCAGGAACTCGGCGTCCTCGCGGGTGTAGATGTCGTTGGTGACGACGGCCATGGACAGTTCGGCGCGCAGGGCGCGGCAGAGGGCGGCGACGGTGGCGGTCTTGCCGGAGCCGACGGGTCCGCCGAGGCCCACGCGCAGGGCGCGGCGGGTGCCGTCGGCGCGCAGCGGGGCGGCGCCGTGGGTGTGGCGGTGGGGGTAGGTCACGTCGTGGTCGAGGTGCACGGCAGGTCTCCAGGGGTGAGGGGGTGGGGGCGCTCGCGCTCAGGAGGCGAAGAGGCGTACCGCCCAGTCGGCATGTGCCTCCGCCGCGATCTCCAGCAGCGGTGAGGAGGCCGCGGGCAGGACGTCCGCGCCCTCGGTGCGGGCGAGCAGGGCGGCCTCGGCCGCCCGGGCGGCCACGGCGTCCAGGTCGGGGGTGAGGCGGGCGAGGACGGCGCTCGCCTCGAAGGGGTCGAGGCCCAGCAGCCGTACCGTCGCCGTGGCCGGCCCGCTGACGCTCTCGTACGCCGCCACGTGCGCGGCGTCCGGGGCCCCGAGCCCGGCGGCCCGGGCGGCGAGGCCGAGCACCACGGGCTGGTGGGCCCCGCGCGGGAAGGCGGCGGCCAGCGCGTCGAGTTCGGCGGCGGGCCAGGTGGCGCGGGCGGCCCGCAGCAGCTGCCGGCCGAGCCGCCGCGCGGCGGCGCGCAGCGCGGGCGAGGGGGTGCGGGCGTCGGCGGCGGCGTCGAGCAGGGCCGGGTCGAGGCCGAGGGCGGCGGCCGCGGCCAGCCCGGCGGCGGTGAGCCCGGCGGTGTGCAGCCGGCCCCGGCAGAACTGCTCCAGGGTGGCGGCGTCGTGGATGCGGCCGGCCTTGCAGGCGGCTTCCGCCCCGCCGGAGTGGGCGTGCCCTCCGGCGGGGAATCGGCCGTCCGCGAGCACGAGCAGCGCGGCGAGGCTCATCGGCGGGAGCCCGTCAGCAGTCGGGAGCCCATCAGGAGTCGGGAGCCCATCAGAAGAGGAAGTATCTCTGTGCCATGGGCAGTTCGGCCGCCGGAGCCGGCTCCACCGCCTCGCCGTCGATGGTGACGGTGAAGGTGTCGGGGTCGACCTGGACCCTGGGCATGGCGTCGTTGTTGCGCATGTCGGACTTGCCGAGCTTTCGGGTGTTCTCGATGGCGGTGAACCTCTTGCCGAGGCCGAGGCGTTCGGGGAGGCCGTCGTCGAGGGCGGCCTGCGAGGTGAAGTTGAAGGAGTTGAGGGCGGGCGCGCGTCCGATGCCGCCGTACATGGGCCGGGGCAGGACCGGCTGCGGGGTGGGGATGGAGGCGTTGGCGTCGCCCATCTGCGCGTACGCGATCTGGCCGCCCTTGACGACGAGCTCGGGCTTGACGCCGAAGAAGGCGGGGGTCCACAGCACCAGGTCGGCGAGCTTGCCGACCTCGACGGAGCCGATCTCCCTGGCGAGGCCCTGGGCCACGGCGGGGTTGATCGTGTACTTGGCGACGTAGCGGCGGGCGCGGTGGTTGTCGGCGGGGCCGTCGCCGGGCAGGAAGCCGCGGCGCTGCTTCATCACGTGGGCGGTCTGCCAGGTGCGCAGCACGACCTCTCCGACGCGGCCCATGGCCTGGGAGTCGGAGGAGATGATGGAGATGGCCCCGAGGTCGTGGAGTACGTCCTCGGCGGCGATGGTGGAGGGCCGGATCCGGGACTCGGCGAAGGCGAGGTCCTCGGGGACGGCCGGGTTGAGGTGGTGGCAGACCATCAGCATGTCGAGGTGTTCCTCGACCGTGTTGAGGGTGTGCGGGCGGGTGGGGTTGGTGGAGCTGGGCAGGACGTTGGGCTCGGAGACCACGGTGATGATGTCGGGTGCGTGGCCGCCGCCCGCGCCCTCGGTGTGGTACGAGTGGATGGTCCGCCCGGCGATGGCCGCGAGGGTGTCGGCGACGAAGCCGGCCTCGTTGAGGGTGTCGGTGTGGATGGCGACCTGGGCGCCGGTCTCGTCGGCGACGGCCAGGCAGGCGTCGATGGCGGCGGGGGTGGCGCCCCAGTCCTCGTGGATCTTGAAGCCGAGTGCTCCGCCGCGCAGCTGGGAGAGCATGCCCTCGCGGGACATGGTGTTGCCCTTGCCGAGCAGGCCGATGTTGACGGGGTAGGCCTCCAGGGCCGCGAACATCCGGGCCAGGTGCCAGGGGCCGGGGGTGACGGTGGTGGCCTTGGAGCCCTCGGCGGGGCCGGTGCCGCCGCCGACGAGGGTGGTGATGCCGGAGGCGAGGGCCTCGTCGACGACCGTCGGGGAGATGAAGTGCACGTGGGCGTCGATGGCGCCGGCGGTGAGGATCTTCCCGTTGCCCGCGATGATCTCGGTCTCGGGGCCGATGACGAGTGCGGGGTCGACGCCGTCCATGGTGTCGGGGTTGCCGGCCTTGCCGATGCCGCAGATGCGGCCGTCCGCGATGCCGATGTCGGCCTTGACGACGCCCCAGTGGTCGAGGACGACCACGCCGGTGATGACCGTGTCGGGGGCGCCCTCGGCGCGCGTGGTGCGGGCCTGCCCCATGGACTCGCGGATGACCTTGCCGCCGCCGAAGACGGCCTCGTCGCCGGAGTTGCCGGGTCCGCCGCTGAGGTCCCGTTCGATCTCGACGAAAAGGGCGGTGTCGGCGAGCCGGATCCGGTCACCGGTGGTCGGCCCGAAAAGGTCGGTGTAGGCCCGGCGGGAGAGTTCAGCCATCGAGCGGCCCTCCGGTCTCGCCGCGCAGTCCGGGAACGGTGCGCAGTCCGCCGATCGGTACGAGTTCCACGGCGACGGGGATGCCCGGTTCGAAGCGGACGGCGGTGCCGGCGGCGATGTTCAGGCGCTGCCCGTGCGCGGCCCGCCGGTCGAAGTCGAGGCCGGGGTTGGCCTCGGCGAAGTGGTAGTGGGAGCCGACCTGTACGGGCCGGTCGGCGGCGTTGAGGACGGTGAGGCGGGTGACGGGGCGGCCTTCGTTGAGGCGCACCGGGCCGTCCCCGTGGACGATCTCGCCGGGGATCATGCTGCTGCTCCCCCTCAGACGATCGGGTCGTGGACGGTGACGAGCTTGGTGCCGTCGGGGAAGGTGGCCTCGACCTGGACGTCGTGGATCATCTCGGGGATGCCCTCCATGACCTCCGCCCGGGTGAGCACGGTGCGGCCGGACGCCATCAGCTCGGCCACGGTCCGCCCGTCGCGGGCCCCTTCGAGGAGGTGCGAGGTGATCAGGGCGACGGCCTCGGGGTGGTTGAGGAGCACCCCGCGCGCCCTGCGCTTCTCGGCCACGTCGGCGGCCACATGGATCAGGAGTCTCTCTTGTTCATGTGGTGTCAATTGCACCTGTATCACCCAGCTTCCGGGACATGGTCTTCGTCGCGCCGGAGCGACCGTACCGGCCGTCAACACTTTGTTGACCTGCGCTTATCCGTGCCAAGCGTCTCTTGCCCAACACAGGCCGAGCCTTTCCGCTCCCATCACCGCCGCTTTACCGGAGCGTGGGTGATCATTGGCGGAAGAGCGAGGAACATACCGTAGGGCGCGCAGTTTTCCGCCGAGTTAACCCACGTTTCGGGGAGGCACTCGGTTCGGTTCCGCCCCGGTCCCGGCGGGGCGGTTCGTATACGGCTACGGCCGGCGGCCGGCGGGTCAACAGCCCCTGAGGGTGCGCGCGGAGGCGTCGGCGGGCCAGGGCAGGGCGATCCACACGGTCTTGCCGCCGTCCTCGGTGGGCGTGACCGAGAGCCGGCCGCCGGCCTCGGCGGCGAGCCAGCGGATGATGACCATGCCGCGGCCGTTGTCCTGCTGGACGGCGGCGGGGAGCCGCTTGGGCCAGCGCGGGTGGCTGTCCGTCACTCCGACGCGCAGCCATTCCTCGCGTTCGAGGCGGACGTCGACGGTGAAGGTGGGCGACTGGCCGAAGGTGTGCTGCACGGAGTTGGTGGCGAGTTCGGAGACGATGAGCCGGACGGTGTCCGCGGTGCCCGCGTCCTCGGGCAGTCCCCAGTCGCTCAGTACCCGCGCCACGTAGCGGCGGGCGGCGGCCACCGACACCGGATCGCTCGGCAGAGTGACGGATGCTTCCAGCTGATCTGCCATGGCGACGTCCCTTTCCCACCGGGACGGAGCCGCCCCGGATCTACGCTGAGCGCCAGAGTGCCACCCATCGTGCCGCCGTTTCCGCCGTTCCCCCAAGATATGCATATATCTGTCGCTCAATGCGGTGAACTCTGCTACGGAAGAGCGTATTTGGACGGCAGACTGGTGCGAGGTGTGCCGGTGGAAGGAGAGCGGGTATGCAGCACGGTCCCGCGGTACGTCGGCGCAAACTCGGCGAGGAGCTGCGCGCCCTGCGCGACCGCTCCGGACTCACCAGCGGCGAGGTGGCCCGCATCGTCGGCTGGCACCAGTCGAAGGTCAGCCGGATCGAGACGGGCCGCAGCGGTGTGAAGACGGAGGACATCCGGCTGCTGCTGGACGCCTACGGGGACGTGGTGAGCGCCCAGCAGCGCGCACTGCTGGAGGCCCTGGGCGCCTCGGCGGCCGGCCCGGCGGCGAGCGGGGAGGCGGCGCGGGGGCGGCAGTGGTGGCACGACTACCGGGGCCTGCTCCCGCAGGAGTACCGGGACTTCATCAGCCTGGAGGCCGGTGCCCGGTCGGCGCGGACCGTCGAGCTGTCGGTGGTGCCGGGGCTGCTCCAGACGCCGGACTACGCGCGGGCGGTGACCCGGGCCGCGCTGGGCGGGCTGCCGGAGCCGAAGGTGGACGCGCTGGTGGACGTACGGCTGGCCCGGCAGGCGGTGCTGCGGTCCGATCCGCCGCTGGAGCTGAGCGCCGTGCTGGACGAGGCGGTGCTGCGCCGGCAGATCGGCGGGCCGGGGGTGATGGAGGAGCAGCTGCGGCACCTGGTGGAGGTGGCGCGGCTGCCCCAAGTGCGGCTCCAGGTGCTGCCGTTCACCGTGGGGGGCCATCTCGGCCTGACCGGACCGTTCGTAATTTTCTCATTTCCGAACATCGCCGATCTGGATGTGGTGGTGCTCGACCATTTGACGAGTAGCCTCTATCTGGAGCGGAAGGAAGACCTAGAGGCGTACAGCGCCGCGTTCCGCACCATCCAGGCGCACGCCCTCCCGCCCCGTGACTCGTCGGATCTGATCAGCTCTATCGCTGACGACGCGTAAAAGGAGGCACCCCCGTGTCCGCAACCCCCTTATCCACCAGCGGACTTCTGAACAGCGCGCGGTGGCGGCGGAGCAGCCGCAGCACCGGAATGAACAACTGCGTGGAAGCCGCCGCCCTCAGCGGCGGCCTGCTGGCCGTCCGCGACTCCAAGCGGACGGACGGCCCGGCCGTGCTCTTCACCGGGCCGGCCTGGGACGGCTTCCTCGCCTCCGTAAGGGCGGACGTGCACGTGTGACGTGACGCCTAGCGGTCCGTGGCCCCGGCCGGAGCGGTCCCGAGGACCGTGCCGACGGCCCGGCTGATCTCGTCCCCCGTGAGATCCGCCCGAGCCGTCAGCCGCAGCCGGGAGATGCCGTCCGGCACCGACGGCGGACGGAAGCACCCCACGGACAGACCTGCCTCGCGGCAGTCGGCGGCCCAGCGCAGTGCCGCCGAAGCCGACGGGGCCCGAACCGACACCACGGCCGCGTCCGGCCGGGCCGCGGTCAGGCCGGACGCGGTGAGCCGCCCGTGCAGCTCGGCGGCCACCTCCCGGACCCGGGCCGCGCGCTCCGGTTCCCGCTCCAGCAGGCGCAGGCTCGCCAGCGCCGCACCGGCGGCGGCCGGGGCCAGCCCGGTGTCGAAGATGAAGGCGCGGGCCGTGTTGACCAGGTGCCGGATGACCTTGGCCGGCCCCAGCACCGCGCCGCCCTGGCTGCCCAGTGACTTCGAGAGGGTCACCGTGGCGACCACCCCCGGCGCGCCCGCGAGCCCGGCGGCGTGCAGCGCGCCGCGGCCGCCCTCGCCCAGCACCCCCAGCCCGTGCGCGTCGTCCACGACCAGCGCGGCGCCCTCGGCCCGGCAGGCGGCGTGGTAGCCGTCGAGCGGGGCGGCGTCCCCGTCGACGGAGAAGACCGAGTCGGTCACCAGCAGCGCCCGGCCCTCGTGCCCGGCCAGGGTCTTGCGGGCCGTCTCCGGGTCGCCGTGCGGGGTGACCGCGACCTCGGCCCGCGAGAGCCGGCAGCCGTCGACGATGGAGGCGTGGTTCCCGGCGTCGGAGACCACGAGCGTGCCCCGGCCGCTGAGCGCGGTCACGGCGGCCAGGTTCGCGGCGTATCCGGACGAAAGCACCAGAGCGGACTCGAAGCCCGTGAACGCGGCGAGCTCCCGCTCCAGTTCGGCATGAAGTTCGGTCGAGCCCGTGACCAGGCGTGATCCAGTGGCACCGGCACCCCAGCGCTCGGCCGCGGCGCAGGCACCCCGTACGGTCTCCGGGTGCCGGGACAGCCCCAGGTAGTCGTTGCTCGCCAGGTCCAGCAGGGGCGAGGAGGCGGGCCTCGGGCGCAGGGTCCGCACCAGCCCCGCCTGCTCTCGGACGCGCTCCGCGCCGTCGATCCAGGCGAAGACGTCCTCGGGTTGCGGGGTGTGCTGGGTCATCGGCGGTCCTCGCGTCGCGTCTCGCGATGTGTCTCGCGTTTTGTCGGCAGTCGACAGATCTGCTCGACCCTATCCGCCGTGACGCGAGGGGCTGGTGTGGCGATCCACACACCTCCTTCCGGCCATGTTGTCCGATCTCTCCTTGGCCGGGAGTGGTCGCGTGGGACAGGATCGGGCGCATGGACCTGCTGAACACCCTGGTGGAAAAGGGACTGCGGCGCGAGCTGCCGACCCGCGAGGAGGCGCTCGCCGTACTGGCGACCTCCGACGACGAACTGCTCGACGTGGTGGCCGCTGCCGGCAAGGTGCGCCGCCAGTGGTTCGGGCGCCGCGTCAAGCTGAACTACCTGGTCAACCTGAAATCGGGGCTCTGCCCCGAGGACTGCTCGTACTGCTCCCAGCGCCTGGGGTCGAAGGCCGAGATCCTCAAGTACACGTGGCTGAAGCCCGACGAGGCCTCCAAGGCGGCCGCGGCCGGTGTCGCCGGCGGCGCCAAGCGGGTCTGCCTCGTGGCCAGCGGCCGCGGTCCGACCGACCGCGACGTCGCCCGCGTCGGCGAGACGATCGCCGCCATCAAGGAGCAGAACGAGGGCGTCGAGGTCTGCGCCTGCCTGGGCCTGCTCGCCGAGGGCCAGGCCGAGAAGCTCCGCGAGGCGGGTGCGGACGCCTACAACCACAACCTGAACACCTCCGAGGCCACGTACGGCCAGATCACCAAGACGCACACCTACGCGGACCGCGTCGACACGGTGCAGAAGGCGCACGCGGCGGGCCTGTCGGCCTGCTCCGGCCTGATCGCCGGCATGGGCGAGAGCGACGAGGACCTGGTCGACGTCGTCTACTCGCTGCGCGAGCTGGACTCGGACTCCGTCCCGGTCAACTTCCTGATCCCCTTCGAGGGCACCCCGCTGGCCAAGGAGTGGAACCTCACCCCGCAGCGCTGCCTGCGGATCCTCGCGATGGTCCGCTTCGTCTGCCCCGACGTGGAGGTCCGGATCGCCGGCGGCCGCGAGGTGCACCTGCGCTCGATGCAGCCGCTCGCGCTGAACATCGCCAACTCCATCTTCCTCGGCGACTACCTCACCAGTGAGGGCCAGGCCGGCCAGGCCGACCTCGACATGATCGCGGACGCCGGTTTCGAGGTGGAGGGCGCCGGTACGACCACCCTGCCCGCGCACCGCGCCGACGCCGCGGCGGCCGCCGCGCCCGCCGGCGGCATGTGCGGTTCCTCGGCCGGCGGCTGCGGTTCCGCGGCCGGTGCCGACGCCGGCGCCGACGCCGGGGCCCACGGCTGCGGCTCCGCCTGCGGCGGCTGCTCCGGACACGCCGCGCAGGCACCTGCGCCCGCCCAGGCGGAGGCCGGAGAGGTGCGTTCGGACCTGGTGGCGGTGCGCCGCCGCGGCGCGGGGACGGACATCGCCCCCAATGCGTGACCGGTTCCCGCTGCACGACCCGCTCGACCCCGCGTCGGACACCGCGGACCTGCTCGCCCTGGACCGGCAGCACGTCTGGCACCCGTACGGCCCGATGCCCGGGCGGCAGGAGACCCTCGTGGTCTCCTCCGCCTCGGGGGTCCGGCTGCGGCTCGCCTCCCCCGCCCAGGGGCGGGAGGAGCTGGTCGACGGCATGTCCTCGTGGTGGTCGGCGATCCACGGCTACAACCACCCGGTGCTGAACGAGGCCGCGGCCTCGCAGCTGGGCCGGATGTCGCACGTGATGTTCGGCGGGCTCACCCACGAGCCCGCCGTCCGGCTGGCCGCCCGGCTGGTGGAGATCACCCCGGCCGGGCTGGAGCACGTCTTCCTCGCCGACTCCGGGTCGGTGGCCGTCGAGGTCGCCGTCAAGATGTGCCTGCAGTACTGGCGTTCGCTGGGCCGCACCGGCAAGACCCGGCTGCTGACGTGGCGCGGCGGCTACCACGGCGACACCTGGCAGCCGATGGCCGTGTGCGACCCCGACGGCGGCATGCACGAGCTGTGGCAGGGCCACCTGCCCCGGCAGGTCTTCGCCGACGCCCCGCCCGGGGACTTCGACACCCCCGTGGACCCCGCGTACGCGGACCACCTGCGCTCGCTGGTCGCCGCGCACGCCGACGAGCTGGCCGCGGTGATCGTGGAGCCGGTGGTCCAGGGCGCGGGCGGCATGCGCTTCCACCACCCGGGCCACCTGCGGGTGCTGCGCGAACTGTGCGACGAGTACGGGGTCCTGCTGATCCTGGACGAGATCGCGACGGGCTTCGGCCGCACGGGCGCGCTCTTCGCCGCCGACCACGCGGGCATCACCCCGGACGTCATGTGCCTGGGCAAGTCCCTGACCGGCGGCTACCTCACCCTCGCGGCCACCCTGTGCACCGAGCGGATCGCCGACGGGATCTCGCAGGGCGAGGTCCCGTTGCTGGCGCACGGGCCGACCTTCATGGGCAACCCGCTCGCCACGGCCGTGGCCCTGGCCTCGATCGACCTGCTGCTCGGCCAGGACTGGGCCGGGGAGGTCAAGCGGATCGAGGCGGGCCTGCGCGAGGGCCTCGCCGAGGCCCGCGCCGTGCCCGGGGTCAAGGACGTACGCGTGCTCGGGGCCATCGGCGTGATCCAGCTCGACCACCCGGTCGACGTGTGGGCCGCCACCCGCGCGGCGGTCCGCGAGGGCGTCTGGCTGCGCCCGTTCCGCGACCTGATCTACACCATGCCCCCGTTCGTCACCGGCGACGCCGACGTGGCCCGGATCTGCCGCGCGGCCGTCGCAGCGGCGCAGGAAGGCTGAGATGTCCGTAGTCGTCGTGTCCGGTACCGGCACGGAGATCGGCAAGACGGTGGTCACCGCGGCCGTCGCGACGGCCGCCCTGGCCGCCGGGCGCTCGGTGGCGGTGCTCAAGCCCGCCCAGACCGGGGTCGGCCCGGACGAGCCCGGTGACGCCGCCGAGGTCGTACGGCTCGCCGGCCCGGCCGTGACGGCGCGGGAGCTGGCCCGCTACCCCGAGCCCCTGGCCCCGGACACCGCCGCGCGGCGCTCCGGGCTGGCGACGCTGACCCCCGCCGGGATCGCGGAGGCGGCCGCCCGGCTGGCCGCCGAGCACGACCTGGTGCTGGTGGAGGGCGCGGGCGGGCTGCTCGTGCGCTTCGACGAGGAGGGCCACACCCTGGCGGACGTCGCGCGGCTGATGGCGGCGCCGGTGCTGGTCGTGGCCCCTGCGGGGCTGGGCACGCTGAACGCCACCGACCTGACGGCCGAGGCCCTCGCGGCCCGGTCCGTCAGCGCGCTCGGGGTGGTGGTCGGCAGCTGGCCCGCCGCCCCCGACCTGGCCTCCCGGTGCAACCTCGCCGACCTCCCCAAGTCCGGGCTCCCGCTGCTGGGGGCCGTGCCGGAGGGGGCCGGCGCCCTGGAGCCCGCCGCCTTCCGCGCGGCCGCGCCGGAGTGGCTGGGCGCCCCGCTGGACGGCACCTGGTCGGCGGAGTCCTTCCTCGCCCGGTGGCCGGCCTGAAGCGGCCCGCCTGACGTGACGCGCGGCGGGCGCCGGCGGCGGGTCAGTGGCCCCCCGCCGGCTCCTTGCAGCCGCCCTCCACGTACACCCCGTGCGCCTCGACCCGGGCGGGGTCCGCGGCCCGCCCCGACACACAGGGGCCCGTGCCGGGCAGCATCAGCGCGAAGCCCGGTCCCTGGGCGGGGTTCCCCTCGTACACGTCACCGCTGCCGACGGGGTAGCCGAGGCCGCGCAGCAGCCCGGTCAGCTCGGCCGGGTTCGCCGCGGGTGCGGAGGCCAGCTTCGCCCTGATCCGGGCCGCGTGGGCCTCCCCTCGGCAGCGGGCGGCAGGGCCCAGCTCCGTCTGCTGCCGGTAGGCGTGGTTCTCGGCGTACTTGCGCGACTCCGGATCCGCCGGCGTGCCCCCGGTGGCGGCGGCCGTCGGCGAGGCGGGGGCCGTGGCGGTGGCACAGCGCGCGGCGACCTCCGCGAGGAACGCGGCGTTCGGATCGGCCGCGGGCGCCTGGGCCCGGGGCGCCGGCGCCGGGGCGGAATCGCAGCCGGCGAGCAGGAGGGCCGCGGCGGCGAGCAGCGCGGCGGCCGCGCCCCGGACGGCTGTCGTACGGGATGTCAAGGTTCCGCTCTCCTCCTGTGCGCGGCCCCAAGTGCGGTGGCCGGAGAGCCGATTATCGCTTCCGTCGCCCGAACGGAGCCGGTTTCGGGGCGGGCCCGGGTGGGGAACAGCCCCGAAGGGCACGCGCAGCCGTGTCGTCCGTCCGCCGCCCGTCCGCGCCCGGAGGCCCGCCATGCCCAGCCCCGTCCCCGATCCGGTCCACCACCCGTACTTCGCCCGGTTCTACGCCCGCGCCAGCACCGCCGCCGAAACCCGCGCCGGCATCGGCGCCCTGCGCCGGGAGCTCCTGGAGGGCGTCTCCGGGCGGGTCGTCGAGATCGGCGCGGGCAACGGCCTGAACTTCGCCCACTACCCCGCCGCCGTGTCCGAGGTGGTCGCCATCGAGCCGGAGCGCACCCTGCGCCGGCTCGCCGCGGCCGCCGCGCTGCGCGCCGAGGTGCCGGTGGACCTCGTACCGGGTGTCGCCGAGGCGCTCCCGGTCAAGAGCGAGGCCTTCGACGTCGCGGTCGCCTCGCTGGTGCTGTGCACCGTACGCAACCTGCCGCGCGCCCTCGCCGAACTGCACCGGGTGCTGCGCCCGGGCGCCGAACTCCGGTTCCTGGAGCACGGGCTGGCTCCCGGCCCGGGGATGGCCGGCGTCCAGCGGGCACTCGACCGGACGGTGTGGCCCCGCCTGTTCGGCGGCTGCCACACGGCGCGCGACCCGCTCGCCGCGATCGAGGCGGCCGGATTCCGGATCACCTCGCACCGCTCCTTCCGCCTGCCCGAGCGCGGCCCGGCGCTCCCCACGTCGTACTGCGTCATCGGCTCGGCCCGCCGCCTGGACGACTGAACCGCCGGACCGTTCCCGTACCCCTTCCGGCGGACCGGCAGTCAGACGCCCCCGGCAGGCACCACAATCGAGCCGGGGCCGCGCGGTCCGGCGCGGCCCGGGGTCGTGTCAGGAGTGGAGCGGAGGGGGAGCGTGGCACACGAGGCGCAGCCGGGACAGCTGGTCAACCACCGGTACCGGCTGGTCCGGGCCCTTGGGGCCGGCGGGATGGGGCGGGTCTGGAAGGCGCACGACGTACAGCTCGACACCTACGTGGCCGTCAAGGAGCTGCTCCTGCCCTCGGGGCCCTCGGCCCCCGACCCGGCGGACCGTCTGGAGCGCGCCCTGCGGGAGGCCCGCAGCGCGGCCAGACTGCGCGATCACCCGAACGTGGTCACGGTCCACGACGTCACCCTCGTGGGCGGGGTGCCGTGGATCGTGATGGAGCTCGTCAGCGGCTCGACGCTGCAGGAACGCCTGCGGGTGGAGCACCGGCTGCCGGTGGAGGAGGTCGCGCAGGTGGCGTCGGCGCTGCTGAAGGCGCTCGGCGCGGCGCACGCGGAGGGCATCGTCCACCGCGACGTCAAGCCGGCCAACGTGATGCTGACCGAGGACGACCGGATCCTGCTGGCCGACTTCGGGATCGCCCTCAACGAGGCGGACGACGGCCTGACGGGGACCGGTGTGGTCATCGGTTCGATGCCGTACCTCTCGCCGGAGCGCGCCCGGGGCGAGAAGGGCGGCGCCCCGGGTGACCTGTTCTCCCTCGGGACGACCCTGTACGAGGCCGTCGAGGGCGTGTCGCCGTTCAAGCGGGAGACCAAGGTCGGCTCGCAGTACGCGGTCGTGCACGAGGCCGTCCCGCCGCCGCGGCACGCGGGCCGCCTGGAGCCGCTGATCATGGGGCTGCTGGAGAGGGACCCGGACGCGCGGCTGACGGTGGCCGGCGCCATGGAGCTGCTCGCGCCGGTCGTGCCGCCGAAGCCCGCCTTCCCTCCTTCCGCTCCGGAGGCCGCGCCGACCACGCCGAGGCCGGTACCGGAGCCGGAGCCGGAGCCGGAGCCGCGGCCCGCGGCCGCGTCGGGGGGCCGTGCCGCCGCAGCGCTCCCCTCCCGGCGCCGCGCCTCCGCCGGGAGGACGCCCGGCCCCCGCTACACGCCGCCCCGGCAGGCGCCGCCACCGCGCAGGGCCCTGCGCGGCGTGGTCCTGTTCGCGGTGGCGGCGGTCCTGGTGGCCGGGGGCTCGTACGGCGGCTACCAGTGGACCCGGACTCAGTACTTCGTCGGCGTGAACGACGGGCACGTCGCGGTGTTCCGGGGCATCAGCCAGAAGCTGGGCGGCACGCCCCTGTGGGAGCTGGAGACCGATCACCCCGAGATCGAGCTGCGGTACCTGCCGGTGTACCAGCGCAAGCAGGTGGAGGCGACGATCACGGCCGACGGTCTCGACGAGGCGCGGGCCCGGGCGGCGCAGCTCGGCCTCCAGGCCTCGGCCTGTGCCAAGAACGCCGGGGAGAACGGGGAGGACTCCGTCCTCACGGAGGAGGAACGGAACCTGACGGCCCAGTGCGAGAAATGAGTTCACCCGGTCGGCCGTCCGGGGTGCGGTTCAGCCCGCGAGCGGCTTGACCCAGCGGGTCCAGATGTCCTCGGGGCCGTAGCCGGCCGCCCGCCACGCCCCGTGCGCCTGCCCGTTCCCGTCGAGCACCATCGCGTCGGCGCGCCGGCCGCCCAGCGCCGCGAACCGCTCTTCGGCGGCCGCCAGCAGCGCGGAGCCGATGCCCTGCCGGCGGTGGCCGGGGTGCACGGCGAGCCGGTAGAGGTGGCAGCGCCAGCCGTCGAAGCCCGCGATCACGGTGCCGACGAGCTCGCCGTCGCGCCGGGCGAGCAGCAGGGCCTCGGGGTCGCGCGCGTGCATCCGTTCGACTCCGGCCAGGTCGTCGCTGATGCTCGCGCCCTTGGCGGCGCCCTTCCAGAACTCCAGGACGGCGGGCAGGTCAGGGGGCGAAGCGGGGCCGATGTGAAGATCGTTCATTCCCGGATCCCACCATCCGCGGCCGCTCGCCCAAAAGGATGAGCCATTCCCTTTGCCTTTCCTTTACCATGTGGTGAACGGTTTCCCCGATCCACGACGAAAGGTGTGAGCGTCCGCCCATGGGCGAGCCTCCCAGTCACCGACATCCCGGCACGCGACATCGCGCGGCCCCCCTCCTCCTGACCGAACATGGGACGGAGGTGAACGATCGATGACCGAGGTACTCCTGCTCATCGTGGCGCTGCTGCTCTGTCTCGCCTGTGGAGTGTTCGTCGCCGCCGAGTTCTCGCTGACGACCGTCGAGCGCAGCGAGCTCGAACGGGCCGTCGAGCGCGGCGAGCGCGGGGCGGACAGCGCCCTGGCCGCGGTCCGCAGCCTCACCTTCCAGCTCTCCGGAGCACAGCTCGGCATCACCGTGACCGGCCTGGTCATCGGCATGATCTCCAAGCCCTCGATCGCGGCCCTGCTCACGGGCCCGTTCCAGGACATGGGCCTGTCGGCCGGCGCCGCGTCCTCCACCGCCCTGGTCCTCGGCACCGCCCTGTCGACGGTGGTCCTGATGGTCGTCGGCGAACTGGTCCCCAAGAACTGGGCGATCTCCTCGCCGCTGGCGATCGCCAAACGCGTGGCGACCATGCAGCGGGTCTTCTCGCGCGCCTTCAGGCCGCTGATCAGCCACCTGAACACCACCGCCAACCACATGGTCCGGCGCATGGGCATGGAGCCCGCCGAGGAGCTGGCCTCCGCCCGCAGCCCGCAGGAGCTGGTGGCGCTGGCCCGGCACTCCGCCAAGGCCGGCGCGCTGGAGAAGGACACCGCCGAGCTGTTCGTGCGGACCCTGAACCTCGCCGACCTGATCGCGGAGAACGTGATGACCCCGCGCGTCCAGGTCACGGCCCTCGACGTGCACACCACCGCCGAGGACGTGGCCAACGCGACCATGGCCACCGGGCTGTCGCGCTTCCCCGTCTACCGGGGCAGCCTCGACACCGTGGTCGGCATCGTCCACATCAAGGACGTACTGGCCCTGCCCGCCGCCGAGCGGCACCGCCATCCGGTGTCCGGGCTGCTGCGCGAGCCGCTCCTGGTACCGGAGTCGCTGACCGTGGACCGGCTGCTGGACCGGCTGTCGGGCAGGCAGACGATGGCCGTGGTGATCGACGAGTACGGCGGCACGGCCGGAGTGGCCACGCTGGAGGACATCGTCGAGGAGGTCGTCGGCGAGGTGCGCGACGAGCACGACCCGCACGAGACCCCCGACCTGGCCCCGGCCGGCACGGACGAGGCGGGCCGGGCCCTGTACTCGGCCGACGGCGCCGCGCGCACCGACCAGCTCCGGCGGATCGGCCTGCGGGTGCCCGAGGGACCGTACGAGACCCTGGCCGGGCTGATAGCCACCGAGCTGGGCCGGATCCCGGCCGTCGGCGACCGCCTGGAGCTGGACGGCTGGCGCCTGGACGTGGTCGACGCCAGTGGGCGCCGGGCCGCCCGCGTGCTCCTGCACGAACCGGACGGACCCGTCGGCGACGAGACCGGGGAGGAGACCCGATGACCGCGATCCAGCTGCTGATCGGCTTGGCGACGCTGGTCGTCAACGCCTTCTTCGTCGGCGCGGAGTTCGCGCTGATCTCCGTCCGGCGCAGCCAGATCGAGCCGTACGCCGAGCAGGGCGACCGGCGGGCCCGCGCGGTGCTGTGGGGCCTGGAGCACGTGTCGGCCCTGATGGCGGCGGCGCAGCTCGGCATCACCCTGTGCACCCTGGTGCTCGGCGTGGTGGCCGAGCCGGCCATCGCGCATCTGCTGAGCCCGCTGCTCGACGCGGTCGGGGTGCCGTCCGGAGTGACGCACGCGATCTCCTTCGTGATCGCCCTGGCGCTGGCCACGTACCTGCACATGCTGTTCGGCGAGATGGTCCCGAAGAACGTGGCGCTGGCCGAGCCGGTGCGCACCGCTCTGGCGCTGGGGCCGCCGCTGGTCGCCCTGACCCGCGGGCTCAGGCCGGTGATCTTCACGGTGAACGCCTTCGCCAACACCCTGCTGCGGCTGCTGCGGGTGGACGTGAAGGACGAGGTCGCGGCGACGTTCTCGGACGACGAGCTGGCCCGGATGGTGAAGGACTCCAGTGACGCCGGGCTCATCGACGACCGGGCGAGCGAGCGGCTGCACGACGCCCTCGAACTGGGCCGGCGCCCCGTCACGGACGTGGCGCTGCCCGTGGACCGGGTCGTCACGGCCCGGCAGGGCATCACCGCGGCCGCTCTGGAGGCGCTGTCCGCCGAGTCGGGGTACTCCCGCTTCCCGGTGGTCGACGCCCGGCAGCGGATCCTGGGGTACCTGCACGTCAAGGACGCCCTGGACGTGCTGGAACGGGACGAGCCCTTCCCGCAGTCCGCGCTGCGCCCGATCGCGCAGGTACGGGCGGAGACCCCGCTGGACGACGTGCTGACCGCCATGCGGCGCAGCCGTACGCACCTGGCAGCGGTCCTCGGGGCGGACGGGGCCCTCGCCGGGCTGGTGACGATGGAGGACGTGCTGCGCGAGCTGTTCGGCCGGCCCGCCTCCGCCTAGAGGGCCTGGGAAGGAAGCCGTACCGCGCGGTAGCATCGCTCCGCCATGGAGATGAATGCGTCGTACACCAGTTTTGTCGCGGTCGGGGACTCCTTCACCGAGGGGATGTCCGACCTGCTGCCGGACGGCTCCTACCGGGGCTGGGCCGACCTGCTGGCCGCCCGGCTCGCCGCGCGCGAGCCGGGCTTCCGCTACGCGAACCTCGCGGTGCGCGGCAAGCTGATCGGCCAGATCGCCGAGGACCAGGCCCCTGCCGCCGCCGCGATGGGCGCGGACGTGGTGACCCTGGTGGGCGGGCTCAACGACGCGCTGCGCCCCAAGGTGGACATGGGCCGGGTCCGGGCGCACCTGGAGGGCGCGGTGGAGCTCCTCGCCCCGTCGTGCAAGCACCTGGTGCTGATGCGCTCGCCCGGCCGGGACGGCCCGGTGATGGAGCGCTTCCGGCCGCGCATGGAGGAGCTCTTCGGCATCCTCGAAGGACTCGCCGCACGGCACGGGGCGCTGCTGGTGGACCTGTACGGGGCGCCCGTCCTCGGGGACCCGCGGCTGTGGGACGTGGACCGGCTGCACCTGACCCCGGAGGGTCACCGCAGGGTGGCCGAGGCCGTCTGGCAGACTCTGGGCCTGCCGGCCGAGGAGGACTGGCGGGCGCCGCTGCCTCCCGCCACCGCGCCGGGCTGGCCCGTGCGCCGGGCCGAGGACCTGCGTTTCGCCCGGCAGCACCTGCTCCCCTGGATCGGGCGCCGGCTGACGGGCCGCTCCTCGGGGGACGGCCGCCCCGCGAAGCGGCCGGAGCTGCTGCCGTACGGGACCCCGCCGCTCTCGTAGCAACCCACAATCCCGAGGGCTGCCCCTACCTGCGTAAACGCACAGCCGCGGCCCAAGTAGAATCCCTACACGTGACTGCCAAGCCCCGCATCCCCAATGTCCTGGCCGGCCGCTACGCCTCCGCGGAGCTCGCCGTCCTGTGGTCCCCCGAGTACAAGGTCACGCTGGAGCGGCGGCTGTGGCTCGCCGTGCTGCGCGCCCAGAAGGACCTCGGCATCGAGGTCCCCGACGCCGCCCTCGCCGACTACGAGCGCGTCCTGGAGACCGTCGACCTCGCCTCCATCGCCGAGCGCGAGAAGGTCACCCGGCACGACGTGAAGGCCCGGATCGAGGAGTTCAACGCCCTCGCCGGCCACGAGCACGTCCACAAGGGCATGACCTCCCGCGACCTCACCGAGAACGTCGAGCAGCTGCAGATCCGGCTCTCGCTGGAGCTGGTGCGCGACCGCACGGTCGCCGTCCTGGCCCGCCTCGGCAAGCTCGCCGGCGAGCACGCCGAGCTGGTCATGGCCGGCCGCTCCCACAACGTGGCCGCGCAGGCGACCACGCTGGGCAAGCGTTTCGCGACCGCCGCCGACGAGCTGCTCGTCGCCTACGACCGCCTGGAGAACCTCCTCCAGCGCTACCCGCTGCGCGGGATCAAGGGCCCGGTCGGCACCGCCCAGGACATGCTGGACCTGCTGGGCGGCGACGCCTCCAAGCTGGCCGACCTGGAGCAGCGGATCGCCACCCACCTCGGCTTCGCCCAGGCGTTCACCTCGGTCGGCCAGGTCTACCCGCGCTCGCTGGACTACGACGTGGTCTCGGCCCTGGTCCAGCTGGCCGCCGCCCCCTCCTCGATCGCGAAGACGATCCGCCTGATGGCCGGCCACGAGCTGGTCACCGAGGGCTTCAAGCCCGGCCAGGTCGGCTCCTCCGCGATGCCGCACAAGATGAACACCCGCTCCTGCGAGCGCGTGAACGGCCTCATGGTCATCCTGCGCGGCTACGCCTCGATGACGGCCGAGCTGGCCGGCGACCAGTGGAACGAGGGCGACGTCTCCTGCTCCGTCGTCCGCCGGGTGGCCCTGCCCGACGCGTTCTTCGCCTTCGACGGCCTGCTGGAGACCTTCCTGACGGTCCTCGACGAGTTCGGCGCCTTCCCGGCCGTCGTGGCCCGCGAGCTGGACCGCTACCTGCCGTTCCTCGCCACCACCAAGGTGCTGATGGGCGCGGTGCGGGCCGGTGTGGGCCGCGAGGCCGCGCACGAGGTCATCAAGGAGCACGCCGTGGCCTCCGCTCTGGCCATGCGCGAGCAGGGCGCCGAGCGCAACGAGCTGCTGGACAAGCTGGCGGCCGACGAGCGGATGCCGCTGGACCGTGCGCAGCTGGACGCCCTCATGGCCGACAAGCTCTCCTTCACGGGTGCCGCGGGTGACCAGGTCGCCGCCGTGGTCTCCCGTATCGAGGCCGTAGCCAAGGAGCACCCGGAGGCCGCCGGTTACGCTCCGGGGTCGATCCTCTGACCCCCGACGAGCTCGAAGCCGCCCGCGGCCGCGTCCTCCCGGACGTGGTCGCGGGCGGTCTGCGTGTGCTGTTCTGCGGGATCAATCCGGGTCTCCTCTCCGCCGCGACGGGCCACCACTTCGCCCGCCCCGGCAACCGTTTCTGGCCGGTCCTGCACCTGTCGGGCTTCACCCCCCGCAGGCTCGCCCCCGAGGAGCAGCAAGAGCTGCTGTCCTACCGCCTGGGCATCACCAACGTCGTCGCCCGGGCCACCGCCCGCGCCGACGAGCTGAGCGCCGAGGAGTTCCGCGAGGGCGGCCGGATCCTGACGGCCAAGGTGGAGCGGCTGCGCCCCCAGTGGCTCGCCGTGGTCGGCGTCACCGCGTACCGCACGGCCTTCGGGGAGCGGAAGGCCCGGATCGGCCCCCAGGAGCGCACCATCGGCGCCACCCGCATCTGGGCCCTGCCCAACCCCAGCGGCCTGAACGCCCACTGGACCGCCGAGTCCATGGCCGAGGAATACGCCCGCCTGCGCCTGGCCGCGGAATCCGACGGCTCCTGACTCCCGCCGCCGGCTACGGCGGGTCGACGACGGTGACCCCTGCCGTCAGCATGAAGGGGAACTCCCTGTCCCACTGGGTCACGCAGACCACCAGCCACCGGTCCCCGACCCGCCACAGGTGCACGTGGTCGGTGGTGTTGCACAGCTCGTCCCACGGCTCCGGTATCTCCTCCCCGTCGAACCCCCGGTCCAGCAGCGACGCCAGGGCGAACACCTGCGGCGGCCCCCACCGGTCGGTCACGGCCTGGGTGAGCGCGGCGTACTCGGCGCTGATCTGCTCCTCGGCCTCCTCCCAGCCGGAGCCGTCGTCGTCCCAGAAGTCGCGCGTCCGGCTGAGCTGCACCAGGTGGTGACCCGGGCCCGCGCTCTGTTCGCCGGACACGACCGGGCCGGGCGGGAATGCCAGTGTCCGCAGCCGGTCGATCGTGTCGAGATGGTCTGCCGTGGTCATGCCGTCAGTATCGGGCGGAGCACTGACAACTGGCCCGGTGTCACGCGTCGCGGCGCCGCACGGCCAGCCAGCCCGCGGCCAGGGCCGCGAGGGCCCACAGCCCGGCCACCGCGAGACCGCTCCAGGGCCCCAGCGACCCGTCCGCCTGCGCCCTCATCACCATCTGGCCCGCCCGGTCCGGCATGAACTGCATGGCCCCGCCCACGACCTGGCCCACCACGAAGGGCACGATCAGCAGGAAGGGTATGAGCAGGCTCATCACCAGGGCGCCGCTGCGCACCAGCGCGGTGAGACCGGCCGACAGCAAGGCGATCAGCGTCAGGTAGACGCCGCTGCCGAAGACGGCGCGCACCGTCCCGGGGTCGCCGAGGGAGAGGGCGTCGTCCCCCATGAACGCCTGCCCGGCGACGAAGGTGACGAGGCCGGTGAACTGTCCGACGACGAAGGCGAGGCCGGCCACGGCGGCGGCCTTGGACAGGTACAGGCGGGTCCTGTTGGGCACGGCGGTGAGCGAGACCCTCAGCGCGCCGGGCCGGAACTCGTCGGCGAAGGCGGTCGCGCCGAAGGCGATGGCCGCTATCTGACCGAAGTTGATTCCGAAGAACGCCCCGAGCAGGCGGTCCTCGCCCATGGCTCCGGGCTCGGAGGTGCCGATGGCGGCGGCGGTGAGGACGGTGACGCCCGCGGTGGCGGCGAAAACGGCCACCAGCGATCCGAGGACCGCGCGGGCGGACCGTATCTTGATCCATTCCGAGTGCAGGACGGGGGCGGTGGGCAGGGCGGCGGCGGTCACGGCGGTGGCTCCCATCGGGTTCAGGCGGCGGTGGCGGAGTAGGGGGTGCGGTCGGCGGTGAGTTCCAGGTAGGCCTGCTCCAGTGAGGCCCGCTCGTCGGAGAGTTCGAGTACGGCGATGCCCTCCCGGGCGGCGAGGGCCCCGATCCGTTCGGCCTGTACGCCGTCGACGGTCCAGCGCCCGTCCTCGGCGGCGGCCATGTGCAGGCCCTCGCGGGCCAGGGCGGCCGCCAGCCGGTCCGGGTCGGCGGTCCGCAGCCGCACCCTCGGGGTGCTGCGGGCGTCGATGAACTCCCGGAGCGGGGTGTCGGCGAGCAGTCTGCCCTGCCCGAGGACGACGAGGTGGTCCACGAAAGAGGCGGACTCGGCCATCAGGTGGCTGGAGACGAAGACCGTCCGCCCCTCGGCGGCGAGGCTTCGCATCAGCTCGCGGATCCAGATGATCCCTTCCGGGTCGAGGCCGTTGGTCGGCTCGTCCAGCAGCAGGACCGCCGGGTCGCCCAGCAGGGCGGCGGCTATGCCCAGGCGCTGGCGCATGCCGAGTGAGAAGGTGCCGGTCCGACGGCGGGCGACCGCCGCGATGCCGGCCTGTTCGAGGACCTCGTCCACCCGGGCCGCCGGGATGCCGTTGGCGACGGCGAGCGCGAGGAGGTGGTCCCGGGCCCTGCGCCCGGCGCGGGGCGCCTGCGGATCGAGCAGGGCGCCCACCTCGCGCAGCGGGTCGCGCAGGTCGGTGAACCGGCGCCCGGCGATGACGGCGCTGCCGGTGGTGGGCCGGTCCAGGCCCAGGATCAGGCGCATGGTGGTGGACTTGCCGGCGCCGTTGGGCCCCAGGAACCCGGTGACCCTGCCCGGCAGGACGTCGAAGGTGAGGTGGTCCACGACCCGTCGGGTGCCGTGGTCCTTGGTCAGTTCGCGGATCTCGATGCGGTTCATGGCTCAAGATTCGCCGTCCGCCCCGGCCACCTCCCTCCCCCGTGCGAGGGTGCCCTCTCCCCCACGTGGGGGAGACGGCACCGACCCGTCCGCTGCCACGATGGGGGGCATGATCCGACTGCTCCGTGCCCCGTTCCGGCCGGTGACGTACTCGCGCTGGCTGCACCTGTGCGTCCCGGTGCTGCTGCTCGCCCTGTGGATGTTCATCAACCCGCGCGCCCCGTGGATGCCGCTGCTCATCGTCATACCGTTCGGCTTCGTGCCGTGGGTGCGGCTGGCCGAGGGGCTCCAGGCGCGGTTCCTGCTCACTCCGCAGGACCGGGGCGATGAGGACGGCCTCATCGGCAGTGCCCCGTCGGCGCGTTGGGCGGACCGGTGGCGGACGGTGCTGTGGCTGGAGATACGCCTCGTCGTCGCCGGTGCGGCCATGTTCGCCACGGTGTGGCTGCCGGTCCAGGCCATCGAGCTGATCACGATCGCCCTCGGGCACCCTCTCGGCTCGGACCTCGCCGTGCCGTTCGCCCCGTCGCGCTGGGCGGCGGCCCTCCTCGTGCCGGTGCCGCTCCTCCTGCTCGTCCTGATCGTGGTCCTGCTCGGCGAGCTGATCACCACCATCGCCCGGCTCCTCCTGGGGCCGTCTGCCGCCGAGCGGCTGACCGCGCTGGAGGCGCGGACGGAGCAGCTGCTGGAGCGGACCCGGATCGCGCGCGAGCTGCACGACTCCATCGGGCACGCCCTGACGGTGGCGGTCATCCAGGCGGGTGCCGCGCGGGCCGCCGGAGATCCCGAGTTCACCGACCGCGCGCTGAGCGCGATCGAGGAGACCGGCCGGGCCGCGCTGGAGGATCTGGAGCGGGTCCTGCTGGTGCTGCGGGAGTCCGCGCAGCCGCCGTCGCAGCGGCCGACCCTGATGGAGGCGGACCGGCTGCTGGAGTCGGCCCGCGCCTCGGGGGCGGAGGTCGACGCCCGGCTGACGGGTCCGCTGGAGAAGTTGCCCGGACCGGTCACCCGTGAGGGGTACCGGATCCTGCAGGAGGCGCTCACCAACGTGCTGCGCCACTGCGGTCCCGTTCCCGTCCGGGTTCGGGTGGACATGGCCGCGGGCCGGCTGGAACTGGAGGTGACGAACCCGCTGCCTGATCGTCCTTCCGTCACGAGGGGCGGCGGGAGCGGTCTGCGGGGCATGAGGGAGCGGGCGGCGCTGCTCGGCGGCGAGGCCGAAACCGGGCTCCACGAGGGTGGTTGGCGGGTGTGCGCGCGGCTTCCGCTGGAGCGAATACCCTGACCGGATGCCGGTTACCGTACTGCTCGTCGACGACGAACCCCTGGTGCGCGCGGGTCTGCGTGCCGTCCTGGAGGCCCAGCCCGACATCGAGGTGGTGGGCGAGGCGGCGGACGGGGCGTCCGTCATCCCGCTCGTGCGGCAGTTGCGGCCGGACGTGGTGGCGATGGACGTACGGATGCCGCTGCTCGACGGGATCGAGGCGACCAGGGCGGTCCTGCGGTCGGTGGACTCCCCTCCGAAGATCCTCGTGGTCACCACCTTCGAGAACGACGAGTACGTGTACCAGGCGCTGCGCGCCGGAGCCGACGGCTTCCTGCTGAAGCGGGCCCGCCCCTCGGAGATCGTGCACGCGGTGCGGCTCGTGGCCGAGGGCGAGACCCTGCTCTTCCCCGCGGCCGTGCGGGCCCTCGCCGCCGAGTACGGGAACCGGGAGGCCCGCGCGGTCCTGGAGCGGGCCGCGCTGACGGAACGGGAGGAGGCGGTGCTGCGGCTCATGGCCCGGGGGCTGACCAACGTGGAGATCGCCCGCGAGCTGATCGTCGGGACGGAGACGGTGAAGTCCCACGTGAGCGCGGTCCTCGGCAAGCTGGGGGCGCGCGACCGGACCCAGGCGGTGATCGCGGCGTACGAGTCCGGCTTCGTCTCGCCGGCCTGAGACGAGGGCCGGTTCCGGCCGGCGGGGGGCCGCTTCTCGCCGCCGCGCCGGGGGCGCAGTACGATCCGCCTGACAAGGTCGTTAGCTGGGAGGACACACGTTGGGGCAGCTGACCGGCGGGGATCCCTCTCTGCTCCGGCGCATCAATTCGGCCGTGGTGCTTCGCGCGCTGCGGGCGGCCGGATCGCCCACCCTCACCGATCTCACACGGGTGACCGGGCTCTCCCGGCCGACCGTCGAGGGGGTCGTGGAGGGGCTGATCGGCACCGGCCTGGTGGTCGAGGCGGTCGCCGAGGAAGGCGCCCGCCGCCAAGGCCGGCCGGCGCGGAGGTTCCGTTTCCGCGCCGAGGCGGGTCACCTGCTCGGCATCGAGATCGGCTCGCACCGGATCGCGGTGCTGCTGTCCGGGCTCGACGGCCGGGTCATCGGGGCCGGCACCAAGGACGTCTCGGAGACCGCTTCGGCCGATGAGCGCCTGGAACGCGTCAGGACGGCGGTCGCCGAACTGCTGCGCCGGGCCGGGATCCCCCGCGACTCGCTGCGCGCGGTCGGTGTCGGCAGCCCCGGCATCGTCGAGGCGGACGGGACGGTCCGCCTGGGCACGGCCCTGCCGGGCTGGACGGGACTGCCGCTCGGCGAGCGGCTGCGGCGCTCCTTCCG
Source organism: Streptomyces sp. NPDC004126 (assembly GCF_050275515.1). Taxonomy (NCBI): domain Bacteria; kingdom Bacillati; phylum Actinomycetota; class Actinomycetes; order Kitasatosporales; family Streptomycetaceae; genus Streptomyces; species Streptomyces sp. NPDC004126. The sequence goes on from NZ_JBNNPF010000013.1 coordinate 104,755, forward strand.
CTGCCCGGTCCAGGTGGAGAACGACGCCAACGCGGCGGCGCTGGCCGAGCACTGGAAGGGCGCGGCGCGCGACATCGACGACATGGTGTTCGTGATGGCCGGGCTCAGCCCGGGCGCCGGTTCGCTGATCGGCGGCAGGCTGCACCGGGGCTTCGGCGGGGCGGCGGGCGAGATCGGCGCGCTGCACCTGCTGGGCCGGGAGGCCACCCCGGAGCGGCTGCTGTCGACGACGGGCGAGCCCCTGCACCCGCTGGACGAGCCGGCGGTCGCCGAGGTGTTCGCGATGGCCAAGCGGGGCGACGAGCGGGCGGTGGCCGCGGTGGACCGGTTCCTGCAGCGGCTGGTGCACGACGTGGCGGCGCTGGTGCTGGCGATGGACCCGGAGCTGGTGGTCGTGGGCGGCTGGGCGGCCGGACTGGACGGGGTCCTGGAGCCCCTGCGCCGGGAGCTGGAGCGCTACTGCCTGCGCCCGCCCCGGGTGGCGCTGTCCATGCTCGGCGAGGCCGCCGTGGCGACGGGCGCCCTGCGGCTGGCCCTGGGCCACGTGGAGGAAGAGCTCTTCGCGGTGGAGCGGACGGTCACCGCCCGCCGCTGACCCTGCGGGGGCGGCGGCGCGGCCGGGTACGGAGAACCCCGGGGCCCGTGGGGCGCCCGGGGTCCGTGTGCGGGGCGGTCAGGAGGCGGCGCGGGTCTCGGTGATCTCCACGCCCGAGTCGCCGAAGGTCAGGCGGCAGGTGTCGGCGCGGTACGTGGCCACCGAGACGGCGGCGGTGCCGGCGGCGGTGAAGTAGCGGGTGGTCACGAGGAGCACGGGAGCGCCGGGCAGCCGGTCCAGCTCCTTGGCGTCGTCGGCCCGGGCGGAGCCCAGCTCGACCGAGCGGTCCTGCCCTTCCAGGGGGAGCCGCTGGAGCTCCCGCATGACGGCGCGGGCCCGGGCGGGGCCGGCGGGGGCGTCGATGGCGGAGAGCCCGGGCACCGAGGCGGCGGGCACGTACAGCAGCTCGGCGGCGACGGCCTGGCCCTGCGTGACGCGGGTCCGGCGCACGGTGTGCACGGGCTCGTCGGCGGCGGTCCCGAGGACCCCCAGGACGGCGGCGGCGGGGACGGTCTCGACCGCGTCGACGGCCTCCCAGCCGTCGGCGCCCTCGCCGGGCCAGCCCTGCTGCGCGCTGCCGACGGCGACGCCCACGCGCGGCGGGGCCACGGTGGTGCCGACGCCGCGGCGGCGCTGCAGGCGGCCTTCGAGTTCGAGCTGCTCCAGGGCCTGCCGCAGGGTGGCGCGGGCGACTCCGAAGCGCGCGGCGAGCTCACGCTCGTTCGGCAGGACCTCGCCGACCGCGAAGTCCTGGTCCAGCGCGTCGCTGAGCACGGTCTTCAGGTGCCAGTACTTCGGCTCCGGCACCGATTCGAGCTGCGTCGTCCCCACCCTGACTCCTCCTGCAATCGCCGCTGTCACCGTGTCCGGCATCGCCGTGTTCCAGCGGCTGTTTCGCGCCGCAGTTCCGCGCCCTTGTTTATTAAAGGTTCCTGCACTATCCGCGACGATAGGACGGCGCACCCCCTTGGTCAAGACCAATCCTCGCCGCTTTGCCGGGCAGATCGGGCATATGTAGCAACCCGTTCACAGGATGTTCTCGCTCGGCACCTGCTCGTCGCGCGGACTTCGCAAAGGCTTGTAGCCGGACGCTACTCGACGGTAATCATGGACGCAGTCGTTACTGACGGCCTGTCTCATACGCGTCCACCCGACGAGGAGCAGCATGACCGCCACGGTCTCCTTCACGATCGATTCGCCGCTGGGCCCCCGCACCGCCACCGTCGCCTACGAGCGCAAGGGCGCCGGCGAACCGCTTCTCCTGCTGCACGGCATCGGCCACCACCTCCAGGCCTGGCATCCGGTGACCCAGGTCCTGGCCGCCGACCACGACGTCATCGCCGTCGACCTGCCCGGCTTCGGCGCCTCCGGACCCCTGCCCGCGGGCGTCCCCTACGACCTCGCCACCGTCACCCCGGCCCTCGGCGCGCTCTGCGCGGCGCTCGGCGTCGAGCGCCCGCACGTCGCGGGCAACTCCCTGGGCGGGCTGCTCGCCCTGAACATGGGGCGCACCGGCCTCGCCCGCTCGGTCACCGCCCTCTCCCCCGCCGGGTTCTGGTCGGAGCCCGAGCGGCGCTACGCCTTCACCGCGCTGCGCGCCCTGCGCGCCGGGGCCAGGGCGCTGCCCCTGCCGGCCCTGGACCGGCTCTCGCGCAGCGGACCCGGCCGTGCCGCCCTCACCGGCGCCATCTACGCCCGCCCCGCCCACCGCGCCCCGGAGGCGGTGGTGGCCGAGACCCTCGCCCTGCGGGAGGCCGCCGGCTTCGAGGAGACCCTGGCGGCGGGCGGCTCCGTACGCTTCACCCACGACGTGCCCGGCATCCCCGTCACGATCGCCTGGGGCACCCGGGACCGGCTGCTGCTGCGCCGCCAGGGCGTGCGGGCCAAGCACACCGTCCCCGGGGCGCGGCTGGTGCGGCTCCCGGGCTGCGGCCACGTGCCGATGAACGACGACCCGGCGCTGGTGGCGCGCGTCATCCGGGACACGGCGAAGGCGCAGCGGGACGACAGGGGCGCCGGCACGCCGCACATGACCGGCTGACGGCTGTTCATCCACGGTTCGCGTGGGCGACGCGGTCGGTCCCGTGTGCGAAGGCACACTGGTCCGGCCCGCCCCCGCCGGCCCCTGGAGACGCACCCCATGGCACCGATGCCGCACACCCGCCGGACCCTGCTCGGCGGTTCCCTGGCCGTCCCGCTGGGCCTGGCCCTGTCCACCGCGCTGGCCTCCCCCGCCCTGGCCTCCCCCCGCAGGGCCGCCGCCTTCGTCCGATCCGGCCGCCCGGCAGCGCTGTGGGGCACCCAGTCGGGAGAGGTCACCTCCCACTCGGCCGCCGTCTGGACCCGCTCCGACCGTCCCGCCCGGATGTACGTGGAGACCTCGCCGAGCGAGTCGTTCCGCTACGGCGTCCGCCGCCACGGCGGCCCCTTCCTCGGCCCCGCCACCGACCACACCGGCACCACGACCCTGCGGGACCTGCCGCCCGGCCAGCGCATCCACTACCGGGTCGTGCTCACCGATCCCGACGACCCCCGCCGCTCCGGCGAGCCGGTGCACGGCAGCTTCCGCACCACTCCCGCCTCCCGCCGCCACGACGTGCGCTTCCTGTGGTCCGGGGACCTGGCGGGCCAGGGCTGGGGCATCAACCCGGAACTGGGCGGCTACCGCGTCTTCGACGAGATGCGGCTGCGCGACCCCGACTTCTTCCTCTTCAGCGGGGACACGATCTACGCGGACGGGCCGATCAAGGCCGCCGTGCCGCTGCCCGACGGCCGCGTCTGGCACAACGTCACCACCGAGGAGAAGTCCAAGGTCGCCGAGACCCTGGACGAGTTCCGCGGGAACTTCCGGTACAACCTGCTGGACCGCAACCTGCGGGACTTCTACGCCCAGGTCCCCGTGGTCGCCCAGTGGGACGACCACGAGGTGCGCAACAACTGGTACCCCGGGCAGCTGCTCGACGACCCCCGCTACACCGTCAAGGACGTCGACACCCTCGCCGCCCGCGCCCGCCAGGCCTTCGGCGAGTACTTCCCGGTCACGGACCTGCGCGGCGGGCGCACCGAGGGGCGGATGTACCGGGTGCTGCGGCACGGCCCGCTGCTGGACGTGTTCGTGCTGGACATGCGGACGTACCGGAACGCCAACTCCCCCGGCCGCCAGAGCGAGGACCGGGTCGGCATCCTCGGTGCCGAGCAGCTGGCCTGGCTGAAGCGGGAGCTCTCGCGCTCCCGCGCCACCTGGAAGGTGATCGCCGCGGACATGCCGCTCGGCATCGTCGTCCCCGACGGCGCGGTGGACTTCGAGGCGGTGGCCCAGGGCGACCCCGGGGCGCCGCTGGGGCGCGAGCTCCAGATCGCCGAACTCCTGCGGCACATCAAGCACCAGCACATCACGGGCACCCTCTGGCTCACCGCCGACGTCCACTACACCGCCGCCAACCACTACGCGCCCGAGCGCGCGGCCTTCTCCGACTTCGCGCCCTTCTGGGAGTTCGTGTCGGGGCCGATCGGCGCCGGCGGCTTCCCGGCGGGCCGGCTCGACGCGACCTTCGGCCCGAAGACGGAGTTCGTCCAGTCGGCGCCGGTCGCCAACATGTCCCCGGCGGAGAACCCCCCGTACTACGGCGAGGTCGAGATCGACGGCGGCAGCGGGGAGCTGACCGTCCGGCTGCGCCGCCAGGGAGGCGGCGTACTCTTCACCCGGGTCCTGCAGCCGGGCCGCGTCGGTCAGTCCTGACCCGTGCCCGGTGACCGGCCGGCCATCGACCGGCGACTCTCCGCCGACTCTCCGGCGACCGGCCGGTCACCAGTGGAAATCCGCTGGAAAACCAGGCGAAACCGGCTGGATCGACGCTTAACCAGTCGGTCACAGATCGTTCGTGATCACGCAACACCCCTGAGCCAGAGTGGTGTGCATGACTGACCGTAACCCTGCCTCCGCCGCCCAGCGCCCCCACCGCCACCACTGGCGCCGGGACCTCGTCGAACTCGCCGCCCTCTTCTGCGCCGTCGCGGTCGCCGACGGCATCGCCAACCTCGTCGCGCACGGCCCGGACGGCCCGGTCCTGCTGGTCGCCTCGGCCGTCGCGCTCCTGGTCACGGCGGCCTTCCACACCTGGTGGGCACGCCGGCACAGCCATGCGCCGCCCCCGGCGGCCAAGGCCCCCTCCGATCCCGCCGCCCCCGCTCCGGGGGCCGCGCCCGCCAACCCCGCGCTCTGGCGGATGCGGACGACCGTGCGCGACGAGCCCGGCAGCCTCGCCGCGCTGTGCACCGCGCTCGCCCGCGCTGGCGTCGACATCCTGACCCTGCAGACGCACCCCCTCCCCGAGGGCGGCACGGTCGACGAGTTCCTGCTGCGCGCCCCGCGCGAGCTGGCGGCCGCCGACCTGACCCGCGCCGTCGCCCAGGCCGGCGGACGCAGCACCTGGATCGAGCGCGCCGACGCCCACGACCTGGTGGACGCCCCGACCCGGGTCCTGGGCCTGGCCACCCGCACCGCCCTGGACGCCGCCGAACTCCCGCTCGCGCTGCGCCAGCTGCTCGGCCGCTGCACCATCCAGTCGATCCCCGCCACCACCCTCTCGGGCCGCCCCAACGCGGGCGCCGACGCCCCCGTCGAGGGCGTCCTGGAGGCCACGGTGATGCGGCTGCGCGACCCCTCGGGCGGCGCGATCACCGTGGAGCGGCCCTACCTGCCCTTCACCCCGACCGAGTTCGCCCGCGCCCGCGCCCTCGTCGAGCTCGACGCGCGCCTCGGGCACCGGATGCCGCGGAGCCAGGACGTGCTGACCCTGCCCGAGGGCAACGAGATCACCGTGCGCCGCGCCGACGCCTCCGACCTGCCGGCCGCCCGCGCCATGCACGAGCGGTGCAGCGAGCGCACCCTCGGCCTGCGCTACCACGGCCCGGTCGCCGACGCCGACCGCTACCTGGGCCACCTGCTGAGCCCCCGCTTCGGCCGCACCCTCGCCGCCACCACCGCCTCCGGCAAGCTCGTCGCCCTCGGCCACCTGCTGTGGGACGGCGACGAGACCGAGGTGGCGCTGCTCATCGAGGACGACTGGCAGCGCCGCGGCATCGGTTCGCAGCTGCTGCGCCGCCTCATCGCGATGGCCGTCGAGGCCGGCTGCGACAGCGTGTACGCCGTCACGCAGGCCTCCAACACCGGTATGGTCGCGGCCATGCGCGGCCTCGGCCTGCCCCTCGACTACCAGATCGAGGAGGGCACCCTGGTGATCACCGCCCGCCTCGACGCGACCCCGGTCGTCTCGCGCCTGCCGTACGGACTCCCGCGCGCGCAGGCCCCGTACGGGAACCGGCAGCACCCCGGGCGCTGACCGCAGGTCCTGTGCCTCCGGTCGCCCAGCCGATCCGTCAGGAGGCTGAGCGCTTATGGTGATGACGAGGGGGCCTCCCCCGTACGAAGATGTCCGCATGCCAGAGACCCTCCAGACCGACAGCGCAGCGCGTCTGCCCCGCCAGGTCGCCGATGCCTACGTAGACGACCTCATCGCACTCGACCCGATCCAGGGCACCTACCTCGGTGTGGCCGCCAGCTCCGGCCGGCTGCCCGACTACTCCCCCGCCGGCCGCGCCGCGCTCGGCGACCTGCTGCGCACCACCCTCGCCCGGCTGGACGCCGCCGAGCGGCTGCCCGGTGCCGGCACGGACGCCGAGCGCCGCTGCGCCCGGCTGCTGCGCGAGCGGCTGAACGCCGAACTCGCGGTGCACGCGGCCGACGAAGACCTGCGGGCCGTCAGCAACATCCACTCCCCCGCGCACGCCGTCCGGGAGGTGTTCACGCTCACCCCCGCCGACACGGAGGAGGAGTGGTCCGCGATCGCCGAACGGCTGCGCGCCGTACCGGCCTGCTTCGCCGGCTACCGCGAGAGCCTCGCCCTCGGCCTGGAGCGCGGCCTGCTCGGCAGCCCGCGTCCCGCCGCCACCTTCGTCGAGCAGCTCACCACCTGGGCCGGTCAGGACGGCGACGGCTCCCGCGACTTCTTCGGCGAGTTCGCCTCCGCAGGGCCCGAGTCCCTGCGCGCGGAGCTGGACGGGGCGGCGGCCGCCGCGACGACCGCCGTCGTCGAACTGCGCGACTGGATCCGCGACGTGTACGCGCCGGCCGTCGCCGACGCGCCCGACCCGGTGGGCCGCGAGCGCTACGCCCGCTGGTCGCGCTACTTCAACGGCACGGACCTGGACCTGGACGAGGCGTACGCCTACGGCTGGGCCGAGTACCACCGGCTGCTCACGGAGATGAAGGCCGAGGCGGCCAAGGTCCTGCCGGGCGAGCCGAACCCGTGGGACGCCCTGCGCCACCTGGACGAGCACGGCACCCACATCGAGGGCGTCGAGGAGGTCCGCGCCTGGCTGCAGGGGCTGATGGACGAGGCGATCGAGAACCTCGACGGCACCCACTTCGAACTCGCCGAGCGGGTCAAGCGGGTCGAGTCGATGATCGCCCCGCCCGGCGGCGCCGCGGCCCCGTACTACACCAACCCCTCCGAGGACTTCTCCCGGCCGGGCCGCACCTGGCTGCCGACGATGGGCCAGACCCGCTTCCCGGTGTACGACCTGGTCTCCACCTGGTACCACGAGGGCGTTCCGGGCCACCACCTGCAGCTCGCGCAGTGGACGCACGTCGCCGACCAGCTCTCCCGGTACCAGGCGACCGTGGGCCTCGTCAGCGCCAACGCCGAGGGCTGGGCGCTGTACGCGGAGCGCCTGATGGACGAGCTCGGCTACCTCAAGGACGCCGAGCAGCGGCTGGGCTACCTGGACTGCCAGATGATGCGCGCCGCGCGCGTGATCGTGGACATCGGCATGCACCTGGGTCTGGAGATCCCGGCGGACTCGCCGTTCCACCCGGGCGAGCGCTGGACCGTCGACCTGGCGCAGGAGTTCTTCGGGCTGCACAGCGGCCGGCCGGCCGACTTCGTGGAGAGCGAGCTGACCCGCTACCTGTCGATGCCCGGTCAGGCCATCGGGTACAAGCTGGGCGAGCGCGCCTGGCTGCTGGGGCGGGAAAACGCCCGTGCCGCGCACGGTGAGTCCTTCGACCTGAAGAAGTGGCACATGGCGGCGCTGTCGCAGGGTTCGCTGGGTCTGGACGACCTGCTGGACGAGCTGTCGCGGCTCTGAGCACATGACGGAGGGCCGCCCGCTCCCCCTGGTGGGGGGTGGGCGGCCCTCCGTCGTCGCGCGGGCGGTGCGGGTTCAGCAGCCGCAGTCGTCCGAGTCGGTGGGGGCGGTCAGCGGGTCGGCCTCGGCGCGCTGCCGGCTGCCCTCCCAGGTCTCGACCTCGAAGCCCTCACGGATCCAGTACTCGATGCCGCCGAGCATCTCCTTGACCTGGAAGCCCAGTTCGGCCAGGGCGAGGGCGGAGCGGGTGCCGCCGTTGCAGCCGGGGCCCCAGCAGTAGGTGACGACGGGGACGTCCTTGTCGAGGAGCTTCTCGGCCTGCTCGGGGATCAGCGCGGTGGGCAGGTGGATCGCGCCGGGCACGTGGGCCTGGTCCCAGGAGGGGGTGGAGCGGGAGTCGATCAGCTGGAACCCGAGGTCGGCACCCTGCTCGCGGTGGGCCTTGAACGCGGCGGCGACGTCCGACACGTCGGCGTGGAAGGCCAGGCTCGCGGCGAAGTAGGCGGCCGCGGCGGCCGGGCTCGCCGGGGGGACCCGGAGCACGGGGTTGACGGTGGCGGGGGTGCTGTTCTGGTTCTGCGTCGTCGTCATGGCTCAAAATCTACGATCCGATGATCAAGCCGAGAAGTCGATTTCCCCGGCCTTTCCCTTGATCCCCCGGGGATTCCCCTGCTAGACCTCCGGCATGACCGGTTATTCCCCCGACGCCACCGACTGGCGGATCCTCGCGGCGCTCCAGCAGGACGGCCGCGCCAGCTTCACCGAACTCGCCCGCACGGTCTCGATGTCCGCGAGCGCCGTCACCGAGCGGGTCCGCCGCCTGGAGGAGGCCGGCATCATCACCGGCTACACGGCGGTGGTCGACCACGAGAAGCTGGGCAAGGCGATCCTGGCCCTGGTGCGGCTGCGCTATCCGCACGGCAACTACAAGCCGTTCCACGACTTCCTGGAGGCCACCTCCGAGATCCTGGAGGCCCACCACGTGACCGGTGACGACTGCTTCGTCCTCAAGGTGGCCGCCCGCTCGATGTCCCACCTGGAGGAGGTCACGGGCCGGATCGCCGGGCTGGGCCCGGTGACCACCAGCGTCGTGTACTCGTCCCCGCTCGCCCGGCGGCCGCTCAGTCCGTGACGCCCGCCGTGCGGTGGCGCACCACGGAGCCGCCGCGCTGCTTGACGATCTCCAGCTGCGCCTGGACCCGGGTGCGCAGGTCGCCGACGTGGCTGACGATGCCGACGCTGCGGTCCCGCTCGCGCAGCGAGTCCAGTACGTCGAGCACCTCGTCCAGCGCCTGGTCGTCGAGGCTGCCGAAGCCCTCGTCGATGAAGAGCGTGTCCAGGCGCATGCCGCCGGCCTCGTCGGTGACCACGTCGGCCAGGCCGAGGGCGAGGGCGAGGGAGGCGAAGAAGGTCTCGCCGCCCGAGAGGGTGGCGGTGTCCCGCTCGCTGCCGGTCCACGCGTCCAGCACGTGCAGCCCGAGGCCGGAGCGCCCGCGTGCGCCGGACCGGGCGTCGGAGTGGACCAGGGTGTAACGGCCGCCGGACATGCGCAGCAGCCGTACGGTCGCGGCGGCGGCCACCTGCTCCAGCCGTGCGGCCAGTACGTACGCCTCCAGGCGCATCTTGCGCTCGTTGTCCGCGGAGGTGCCCGCGGTGAGCCCCGCCAGCCGGGCCACCCGCTCGTACGCCTCGCGCAGCGGGCCCAGGGCGCGCAGCTCCTGCTCCGCCTGGCGCGAGAGCCGGTCCAGCTCGGCACACCGCACCCGGGCGGCGTCCACCGCCGAGGCGGCGGAGCGCAGCAGTGCGGCGGCCCGCTCCTCGGCGGCCGCGGCGGCGGCCGGCTCGGCGGGGGCCAGGGCGGCCGCGGCGGCGGTGTCCTGCTCGGCGTGCCGGTCGGCCAGCATCGCGTCCTCGGCCTGCCAGGCGTCGAGGCGGTGCTGGAGGGCGGTGCGCTCGTACTCGGGGAGCACGGCGTCGGCGGCCTGCTCGGTGGTGTCGAACCCGGCCTTGAAGGCGGCGTCGGCGAGCTGGCCGTCGGCCTCCTTCAGCCGGGCGGCGGTGGTCTCGGCCCGGCGCAGCGCGGCGGCGGCCGTGGTGACCATCCGGATCCGGTCCTCCAGGGTGCGGGCGCGGGCGGCGACGCTGGGCGAGTCCGCGCGGACCAGGACCAGTTCGGCTTCGAGGGAGGCCTGCTCCTCGTCGAGGGCCTCGCGCCGGGAGGCCCGGGCGGCGGCCCGGCGCTCGGCTTCGAGCCGGTCGGAGCTGCGCGCCTGGTGCTCCCGCTCGGCGCGGGCGAGCCGCTCGCGGGCGGTGTGGAGCGCGGCGGCGTCCGCGTGGGCGGCGGCGTGGCGGGCGCTCAGGTCGGCGGTGAGGTCGAGGAGTTCGGCAGTGGTGGCGTCCCCGGCGGCGGAGGCCGCCTCGGCCTCCGCCTCCCGGACGGCGGCGAGCCGCCGCTCGACGGCGGCCCTGCGCTCCTCGGCCTGCTCGAAGCGGGCGTGGGCGGCGTCCTCGGCGGCGCGGTCGACGTGCCCGGGGGCGGGGCGGGCCGGTGCGGGGTGCTCGGCGGACCCGCACACCGTGCAGGGCTCCCCGGCGGTCAGCGCGCCGGCCAGCTCGGCGGCGATGCCGCGCAGCCGGGCCTCCTTCAGCTCCAGCCAGCTCTCCCGCGCGGCGGACGACTCCTCGCGCGCCCGCAGCAGCTCGCCCGCGGCGGCTCCGGCGTCGGCGGCGAGGGAGTCGCGGCGCCGGGCGGCGGTCAGCTGCATCCGGGCCGGCTCCAGCCGCCCCGCCAGCTGCTCGGCGAGGGTGAGGGCCTGCTGCGCGGAGTCGACCTTCTCCCGGAGGGCGGTCCGGGTGGCCTCCCAGCGGGCGAGCCACTCGGCGGACTCCTGGTAGCGCTCGTCGGCGTCCCGGGACTCCCGTTCCAGCGTGGCCCGCTCCCGGCCGATCTCGGCGCTGCGCTGTTCCGCCCGCTGGGCGGCGCCGGCCGCGCCGAGGTCCTCGCGCAGGCGCTGCTCGACGGCGGAGAGCTGTTCGGTGCCGGCTCCGGCGAGGGCGGGGGGCAGCTCCGCGCGGGCCAGGGTCTCGGCGTGCGCGGCGGTGAGGTGGGCGGCGGCCGCGGCCCCGCGCAGTTCCAGGGCGGGGGCCACGAGGGCGCCCCGGCGGGCCCGGTCCAGCAGGGCCCGTACCCGCTCGCGTTCCGGCGCGGCCTGCGCCAGCAGCTCCGCCCGGCGGGCGGTCTCGGCGTGGCGGTGCTGGAGCCGGGCGAGTTCCCGCGCCTCCTCGGCGTCGCGCCGGGCCGCGGCGTGGCGTCCCTCGACGGCGGCGAGCGCGTACTCGGCGACGGTGAGCCGCTCCCGGGCGGAGCATCGGGCGACGGCGGCCCAGGCGCGGACGGCCCCGGCGAGGCCGGGGTCGCCGGGCTGGTGGCCGGGCAGCGGCCAGGCCCGCAGGTCGGCGCTGTGTCCGGCGGCCTGGGCGAGCCGCTGGGCGGCGGCCAGGACCTTCTCGTCGCCGGCCCGGACCTTGGCCTCGGCGGCGCGGCGCCGCTCGGCGAGGAGGGTCTCGACGGCGGCGAAGCGGCGGGTGTCGAAGAGCCGGCCGAGGAGCCGGCCGCGGGCTTCGGCGCCGGCCCGCAGGAACTGGGCGAACTCCCCCTGGGGGAGCAGGACGACCTGGCAGAACTGCTCCCGGCTCATCCCGAGGAGCTGCTCGACCTCCTCGCCGATCTCCTGGTGGGAGCGGCTGAGCGCGGTCCAGCCCTCGCCGGTGTGCTCGCGGAGCCAGGACTGGGCCTTGTCCTTGGTGGTGCCGGTGCCGCGCTTCTTGGGGCGGTCCTGTTCGGGGCGCCGGGTGATCTCCAGGCGGCGGCCGCCCGCGGTGAGTTCGAGGGTGACCTCGGTGGGGGTGTCGGGGGCGGCGTGGTCGCTGCGCAGGCTGGTGCCGGGGGCCTGGCGGGAGCCGGGGACGGATCCGTAGAGGGCGTAGCAGACGGCGTCGAGGACGGAGGTCTTGCCGGCTCCGGTGGGGCCGTGCAGCAGGAAGATCCCGGCGCCGGAGAGGGCGTCGAAGTCGATGGTCTGGGGTTCGGCGAAGGGTCCGAAGGCGGTGATGTGGAGCCGGTGGAGCCTCATCGGCCGGCCTCCGCGCGGCCGTCCTCGGCCCGTACGGCCTCGAAGGCTCCGCGCAGCACGGCCCGCTCGGCCTCGTCGGCGCTGCCGCCGCCGCGGACGTGGGCGACGAAGTCCTCGGCGATCTCCTGGTCGCTGCGGCCCTTGAGGCGCTGGGCGTAGGAGGCCGTGCCGTCCTCCTCGCGGCCCTCGGGGTCGAAGGCGAGGCTGAGGGTGTGCGGGAAGCGGGCGGCGAGGCGGGCCATGGGGTCCTCGGGGCGGGCGGGGTCGGTGAGGGTGGCCTCGATCCAGGAGTCCTCGTACGCGGTGTGCGCGGGGTCGTCGAGGAGGTCCTCCAGCCGTCCGCGCAGCCGGGCGAGGGGGCGGGGCACGGGGGTGTCGAGCCGTTCGGCGGTGATCTCCCCGGCCGGGCCGAGGTCGATCAGCCACATGGTCTTGCGGTGGGCCGTCTCGGAGAAGGAGTAGGCGAGCGGGGAACCGGAGTAGCGGACCCGTTCGTTGATCGTCTGGCAGCCGTGGAGGTGGCCGAGGGCGGCGTAGTCGACGCCGTCGAAGACGGAGGCGGGTACGGCCTCGACCCCGCCGACGGCGATGTCGCGTTCGCTGTCGCTGGCCTGCCCGCCGGTGACGAAGGCGTGGGCCAGGACCACGGAGCGGGTGCCGGGGGCGCGGCCGGCCAGGTCGGCCCGGATCCGGTCCATCGCCGCGCCGAGCACGGCCTCGTGGCTGACCTTCTCGGCGGCGAAGGTGTCCTTGACCAGTGCCGGTTCCAGGTAGGGCAGCCCGTAGAAGGCCACGTCACCGTGTACGTCGGCCAGCACCACGGGGTCGGCGCAGCCGGCGGGGTCGGTCCTGAGGTGGATCCCGGCCCGGCCGATCAGCCCGGCGCCGACCCCGAGGCGGCGGGCCGAGTCGTGGTTCCCGGAGATCATCACGGTCGGGACGCCGAGGTCGGCGAGCCGGTGCAGGGCCCGGTCGTAGAGCTCCACGGCGGGCAGCGGGGGAACGGCCCGGTCGTAGACGTCGCCGGCGACGAGGACGGCGTCGGCCTCGTGCTCCCGGACGGCTTCGACGAGGTGGTCGACGAAGGCGGCCTGGGCTCCGAGCATGTTCACGCGGTGGAAGGACCGGCCGAGGTGCCAGTCGGAGGTGTGCAGGAACTTCACTCGACCGCTCCGACCCGCACGCTTGCTCTCCTCTGGCTCCGCACCGACCATCCAGGCTAACCCGTGCGCGGGCGCGCCCCCGCCCGACCGGGAAATCCGCCCGCTCCCGGACGCGGAGCGGGCCCGGTGTTGCGGGAGCGTGGCGGCGGTGCGAAACCTCCGTGGCCGAACTCCGGTGGCGGCTGCGGGCACTTGTAGGCCCCGCGGCCCGCTGGTTGGCTTCGCGGCATGCCGCTCTCCGGACCTCCGCGCCTCCGTCCCGCGCTGCTCGCCGCCGGCGCCGCCGCGCTGCTCGCGCTCACCGCCGCCGTGCCCTCCGCCGCGGCGCCCCCGGCCCCCGGCCCGGCCGCCGGGTCGGTGGTGCTCGACTGGTACGACGCCACCGCGCGGACGGTCGCCGCCGCGGCCGCCCCGACCCAGATCACCAACAGCCGCACCTGGGCGATCGGCTGGATCGCCGCCGCCCGCGCCGCCCGCGAGGCCCCCGGCGGCTCCGGCCGGGGCCGCTTCCAGGACGCGGCCGTCGCCTCCGCCGTGCACGACTCGCTGGTCGCGCTCGCCCCGTCCCGCAGGGCCGACCTCGACGCGGCCCTCGCCGCCACCCTCGGCGCGATCCCGGACGGGCCCGCCGAGGACCGGGGCGTGGCCGCCGGGGCCCGGCAGGCCGCCGCGGTGCTCGCGGAGCGTGCCGGGGACGGCCTCGACCCGGCCTCGTCCAACGCCCCGTTCGGCGTGCCGGCGGCCGCTCCCGGGGTGTGGCAGCCCACCCCGGACGGCTACGCGCCGGCCGCGCAGTACGGCAACCGGCTCGGCCGGCCCTTCCTGCTGGAGCGGGCCGACCAGTTCCGGCCGGGGCCGCCGCCCGCGCTGGACTCCCGCGGCTACCGGGCCGACCTGGCGGAGGTGCGGGCGTACGGTTCGGCCGACAGCACGGTGCGCACGCCGCGCCAGACCGAGACGGCCTCCTTCTGGTACGGGGGTTCGCTGACCCTGTTCACGGAGCCGCTGCGGGTGGCCGTGGCCCGTTCGCACGGCTCGGTCGCCGACCGGGCGTCGCTGGTCGCGCTCTTCCACGCGGCTTCGGTCGACACGCAGATCGCGACCTCCGACGGCAAGTACACGTACCTGCGCTGGCGGCCGGTGACCGCGATCCGGACCGGGGCGATCGACCCCGACCCGGCCTGGCGGCCCCTGCACCAGACGCCGGCCCACCCGGACTACCCCAGCGGCCACGCCACGTACGCCGGCGCGGCGCAGACCGTGCTGGACGCGCTGGTGGGGCCGGTGACGGCGCCCTTCGAGATCACCAGCCCGACCGCGCCGGGGGTGCGCCGCACGTACACCGCGTGGAGCGGGCTCACCCGGGACAACGTGGACGCCCGGGTCTGGTCCGGGATCCACACCCGGACCGCCGACGAGGCGGGGGTGCGCCTCGGCGAGGCGGTCGCCCGCCACGCCCTGCGCAATGCCGACCGGCTGCTCGGCGGAGGCGGGCGCGGGGTTCAGCCGTCGCCGTAGGCCTCGCCGCCGAGCTCGAAGCCCGCGCTGCCGGCGGTGACGTCGGCGAGCCAGGCCCTGAAGGCGTCGACGTCCGCCTCGGGGAGGCCGATCTCGATGGAGACGGCCTCCCCGTAGCGCACGTCCAGCACGGCGCGGCCGGTGGCGCGCAGGTCGTTCTGGGTCTTGCCGGCGCGCTGGTGGTCGACGGTGACGGTGGCCAGCCGGTAGCGGTGGCGGGTGATGGTCCCGAGGGCGTCGAGCGCCTCGCCGACGACGCCGCCGTAGGCCCGGATGAGCCCGCCGGCCCCGAGCTTCACACCGCCGTAGTAGCGGGTGACGACGGCGACCGCGTACCGGACGTCGCGCCGGGTCAGCATCTGCAGCATGGGCACGCCGGCGGTGCCGCCGGGCTCGCCGTCGTCACTGGCCTTCTGGACGGAGGCGTCGGCGCCGATCACGTAGGCGTAGCAGTTGTGCGTGGCGGTGGGGTGCTCCTTGCGGACGCGGGCGATGAACTCCTGCGCCTCCTGCTCGGTCGCGGCGGGCGCGATCGAACACAGGAACCGGGAGCGGTTGATCTCCGCCTCGTGCGTCCCTTCGCGGGCCACGGTCACGTAATGGTCTGCCTTCACCGCTCCACCCTACGGGGATTCGGAACGGGGAATCGGACGGGTGTCCGTGCCGTTGATCCTGCCGAACGGTCCGGCGGGGCGAGCCCGACGGACGGCCACGGCAGGAGGCGGCGCACGTGTACGGCGACCAGGCGACCATCCGCAGGATCCTCACCGAGCTCGGTGACACCTGGGCCGTGGTGGGCCTGTCCAACAACGAGGAGCGGGCCGCCTACGGGGTGGCGAGGGTGCTCCAGCGGTACGGCAAGCGCGTGGTGCCGGTGCACCCGAAGGCGGAGACGGTGCACGGCGAACCGGGGTACCCGTCGCTGGAGGCGATCCCGTTCAAGGTCGACGTGGTGGACGTCTTCGTGAACAGCGCGCTGGCCGGCCAGGTCGCCGACGACGCGGTGGCCGCCGGGGCGGAGGCCGTCTGGTTCCAGCTGAACGTGGTCGACGAGGACGCCTTCGCCCGGACGCGTGCGGCGGGGGTGGAGATGGTGATGGACCGCTGTCCCGCCATCGAGATCCCCGCCCTGTAGCCGGTCAGGACGGGCGGCCGCCGGCGCCCTGGACCGGTGGGATCGAGACGGCCATGGTCATCACCATCGGGACGGGGCCCTCGTTGCGGTAGGCGTGCGGGAGGTTCGCCTCGAAGGAGACGGCGCCGCCGGCCGGGACCACGTAGCGGTCGTCGGCGAGGTCGAGGGTCAGTTCGCCTTCCGTCACGTGCAGCATCTCGAAGGTTCCGGCCGGGTGCGGGTCGGAGGCCGTGCCGTCCCCGGCCTCCAGGCGGTAGGTCCACATCTCCACGGGCCCGCGTCGGTCGTCGCCGAGGAGCATGTGCGCCTCGCTGCCCTCGCCGCTCGACCACATGCGCACCCCCTGTCCCGGCATCACCACGCGGGCCTGCGGCCCCCGGTCGTGGTCGAGGAGGGTGGTGATGCTGACCCCGAGGGCGTCGGCCAGTTTGACCGTGGTGCCCACGCTGGGGTTCGTACGGGCCTGCTCGATCTGGATGATCATGCCGCGACTGACCCCCGCGCGGGCGGCCAGCGCGTCCAGCGTGAAGCCGCGTTCGCCCCGCCACCGCTTGAGGTTGCGGGCGAGCGCCTGGGTGAGCTGTTCGAGGTCCGACACCATTCCGTCCAATATTTTGGATGACACAGTCCAACAGACTGAACTAACCTGCGGTGTATTCGATGCTGCACTCCACCGTTCACCGCACTGTACTGCGAGGCCCCCTGTCATGACCGCCCTCTTCGCCCTGGCCACAGCCGTCCTGTGGGGCCTCGCAGACTTCGGCGGCGGCCTGCTGACCCGGCGGATACCCGCGCTCACGGTACTGGTGGTCTCGCAGGTCGCCGCGGTCGTCGTGCTCGGCGCGATCGTGCTCGGCACCGGCGCCTGGAGCGAGGCGGGGCCGCAGCTGTGGTTCGCGGTGGCCGCGGGCCTCGTCGGCCCCGCCGCGATGCTCGCCTTCTACAAGGCCCTGGCCCTCGGGCCGATGGGAGTGGTCTCCCCGCTCGGCTCCCTCGGCGTGGTCGTGCCGGTCGGGGTGGGACTGGCCGTGGGCGAGCGGCCGGGCCCGGGCCAGTTCGCGGGCATCGCCGTGGCCGTCGCCGGGATCATCCTGGCCGGCGGCCCCGAGCTGCGCGGCGCCCCCGTGCAGCGGCGGGCGGTGGTGCTGACCCTCGTCGCGGCCTTCGGCTTCGGCGCGGTCATGGCCCTGATCGCCGAGGCCTCCACCAGCCTGACCGGGCTGTTCCTCGCCCTGTTCGTCCAGCGGGTCACCAACGTCACCGTCGGCGGCGTCGCCCTGCTCGCCCAGACCCGGCGCGGCGTCCCGGCACTGCCCGAGGGCACCGGGCCGCGGGTGCTGTGGAGCATGCTGCCCGCCCTGGCCTTCGTGGGCCTCGCCGACGTCGCCGCCAACGGCACCTACTCCATCGCCGCCCAGAACGGCCCCGTCACCGTGGCCGCCGTACTGTCCTCGCTCTACCCGGTGGTGACCGCGTTCGCCGCGTTCGCCGTGCTCAAGGAGCGGCTGCGCAGCGTGCAGGCGGCGGGCGCGGGCCTGGCCCTGGCGGGTACGGTCCTGCTGGCCGCCGGCTGAGGCCCGCGCAGGACGGCTCAGGCCTGCTCGGCCTCCGCCAGCAGGGCCAGCCCGCGCAGCTGCTCGGGGGTCATCCCGTCGGGGATCGGCACCGGCGCGGGCGTGCGCAGCGGCGGCTGCCAGCCGGTCTCCGGCTCCCAGCGCCGCACTATCCTGGCCGGCGCGCCCGCCACCACGGCGTGGTCGGGCACCTCGCCCCGTACGACGGCCCCCGCGGCCACGACGACGTTGCGGCCCAGCTTCGCACCGGGCAGTATCACCGCCCCCGTGCCCAGCCAGCAGCCCGGGCCGATCTCCACCGGGGCGCTGCGGGGCCACTGCCGTCCGACGGGCTCGTGCGGGTCGTCGTAGCTGTGGTTGGTGGAGGTGATGTACACCCCCGGCCCGCAGAAGGTGTCGTTGCCGATGGTGATCCGGGCGTCGGCGATGACGTGGCTGCCCCGGCCGAGGACCACCCCGTCGCCCAGCACCAGGACCGGGTCGGCGCCGAGGTCGAGGTCCGGCATCATTCCGGCGGTCAGGGTGACCTGTTCGGCGATGATGCAGTGGCCGCCGAGCCGGATCCAGCGCTCGCCGAAGACGGTGCCCTGGGGGAAGGCGAGCCGGGTGCCCTCGCCGATCGCGCCGAAGCGCAGCCGGCCCGGGTGCTCGGCGGTGACCGCGCCGGCCCGCTGCATCCAGCGCCAGCCGGCGTGCACCGCGCGGCTGGCGATCCGGCCGCGCAGGGCCGCCAGGGATGAGAACGTGTTCTGGTTCTTCGGCACCCGGCCACGGTAGTGCGCCCCGCGCCGGAGGTCGGGACCCGGATCCTGTGATCTTCACCCCATCGCGGGGCGGCGGCGTCCCGTGCCCTACGGTGCACTTGGCGCGGCATCCGGAACCAGCCGGAATCACACGAGGGAAGTGACCATGACCGATCAGCCGAACCAGGCGCACCCGGGGGCTCTCATCGCGGGCGTCGGGGACCGGAAGCCGTCGGTGGACCCGACGGCCTTCACCGCCCCGACCTCCGTCGTCGTCGGCGACGTCACGCTCGGCGCCGGCGCGAGCATCTGGTACTCGGCGGTGCTGCGCGGCGACTGCGGCCCGATCACGCTGGGGGCGGACAGCAACGTCCAGGACAACTGCACGGTCCACGTGGACCCCGGCTTCCCGGTGTCCATCGGCGAGCGCGTCTCCATCGGGCACAACGCGGTGGTGCACGGCTGCACGGTGGAGGACGACTGCCTGATCGGGATGGGCGCGACCGTGCTGAACGGCGCCGTCATCGGCGCGGGTTCGCTGGTGGCCGCGCAGGCCCTGGTGCCGCAGGGCATGGTGGTCCCGCCCGGCTCCCTGGTCGCGGGCGTGCCGGCCAAGGTGCGGCGCGAGCTCACCGACGAGGAGCGCGAGGGGATCAGGGTGAACGCCGCGATGTACACGGAGCTGGCGGAGCAGCACCGCGCCTCGGTGGCCCCCGGCGCCTGACCGTCCGGCCGGCCGGGGGCCTCGGCGTCAGTCCGGGGCGCCCGCCGGGGCGGCGGCCGGCTGCGGCGACGGCTCGGCCGCGCGGGCCTCTGCGGCCGCCTTCTTCATCCGGCTGCGCAGGACCAGGGTCACGGTGAGCCCGATCAGCAGGGCCACGAGCAGGGCCAGCCAGGAGAACCGCTTCAGCCAGGGCTCGGCGACGATGCCGACGGAGTAGATGACGGCGGTGGTGCCGCCGGCCCAGAGGATGCCGCCGAGGACGTTGGCGACGAGGAAGCGCCAGTAGGGCATCCGCAGTACGCCGGCCAGCGGGCCGGCGAAGATGCGCAGGAGGGCGACGAAGCGCCCGAAGAAGACGGCCCACATGCCCCAGCGGTCGAAGGAGCGCTCGGCCATGGCCACCTGGTCGGGCCCGAAGTGCTTGGGGAACCGCCTGCCGAGTTTCTCCAGCAGCGGCTTGCCGCCGCGGCGGCCGATGGCGTACCCGATGGAGTCGCCGATGATGGCGCCCGCGATCGCGCACAGGCCGAGGACCACGGGGTCGATCTGCCCGTGCTGCGAGGCGAGCAGGGCCGAGCTGACCAGGATGATCTCGCCCGGGAGCGGGATGCCCAGGCTCTCCAGCCCGATGACCAGTCCCACCAGGAGATAGACACTGATCGCCGGGATCTCCTCCAGCCATTCCTGGATGTGCACCGGTACGTCCTCCCTCGTCGCCTCCGGCGCGCCCCCGAGACACGCCGAACGGGCAGCCTATCCGCTCCCCGCGACGCCCTCCGTCCACAGCGGGCGTTCTCGGGACGAACGACCGGCGAACGCCGCGGGTTCCGGCGACGCGCCCGTACCGGCCCCGGACAGCACGGCGGGAGCGGCCCGCGCCGGACCGCTCCCGCCCCCACTGTGCCGTTCCGGGGTCCCGCTCGCGGCGTGACGCGCCGCGCGGGGTGTGTCCTACGCGTTCGGGCGCAGCGTCCAGACGACGACCATTTCGCCGGTGACGGCCTCGTCCTCGCGCTGGATGGCGATGGTGACGGGGAACTCGGGGCGGCCGCCCGCGTCGAGCTCGGCGACGACGTCCGCGGCCGGGCGGCCGAGGGTGGCGGTGGCGGTGACGACGCCCTTGGCGAGCTTCTTGTAGCCGATCTCGGCCTTGACGGCGAGCGGCACGGCGCGCGAGAGCTGGTCGCCGAAGGCGGCCAGGACGATGGCGCCGCTCGCGGACTCGGCGAGGGTGAACATGGCGCCGGCGTGCGGGCCGCCGACGTGGTTGTGGAAGTCGGGCTGGTCCGGCAGGCGGACGACGGCGCGCTCCGGGGTGGTCTCCAGGAACTCCAGGTTCAGGGTGCGGGCCATCGGGACCGTCTGGGCGAGCAGTTCGCCCACGTTCATCTGTTCTGCGCTCATGGCACGCGATGTTACCCACGAGTAGAAGGGCTTGGCCAGAGCCTGACAGGGGGCGGACGTGGCTCCTGTCAGCCGCTCCCACTATGGTTACCGGCCATGTGGCCAGGACAGCAGCAGCAGCCCGGGGGCGAACAGAACCCCCAGGACCCGCGTCAGAACCCGTACCAGCAGCAGCCGGGACAGCCGAACCCGTACCAGCAGCAGCCGCAGCCGGGATTCGGTGAGCAGCAGCCCGGTTACGGATACCCGCAGGCGGGCTACCAGACCCCGCCGCCCGTCCAGCCGTGGGGCAACGCCCCCCAGCAGCAGCCCCCGCCGCCGCCGTCCGGCGGGAGCCCCTTCTCCACCCGGACCGTGGCCATCGTCGCGGCCTCCGCGGTCGTGGTGACCGCGGCCGCCACCGCCGCCTTCGTGCTGACCCGCGACGACAAGGGCGGCAACGAGGCCGACAGCAAGCCGGCCGCCGCCTCCTCCGCGCCCGTCACCCCGGTCGCGCCCGCCGCCCCGAGCGGCGCCAACCCGCGCGCGGGCGGCGACGTGAAGCCCGTGATCCCGGGCTGGAAGGTGGTCATCAACCCGAAGCACGGCACCGCCTTCGACGTCCCGCCGGAGTGGAACGCGCTGGGCTCCGGCTACATCGCCGGCTTCGAAGACGACACCAAGAAGGACGGCTCCCTGCTCGTCGCGTTCTCCGCACCCGCCTACTTCAAGGAGGAGTGGTGCAAGGTTGACTCCAACAAGGACGGGCGCGACGAGACCACCTCCCTGGCCGGCACCGGCACCAGGGGCGGCCAGGGCGCCAAGGACACCGCCGAGGCCGCCCGCAACGAGGCCGGCAGCTGGGTCTACGCGGCCTACTCGCAGAAGCTGCCCAAGGAGAACGTCAAGATCTCCGAGACCAAGGAGTACACCACCCTCTCCGGCCTCAAGGGGCACGTCGCCACGGCGACCGTGAGCGGCGTCCCCAAGGAGAACAAGTGCTCCTCGGACGGCAAGAGCATCGCCTTCAGCTTCAAGAACTCCCAGGGTGACTTCGCCAGCTGGGTCCTCTACGGCGCCGCCGGCGTCCCCGGAGAGGTCGACCAGGCCACCTACGAGAAGATCCTCAGCTCGGTCCGCCTCAGCGGCGGCTGACCCCGGCCCCGCCGGGCCGAAGACCCCGCACGATCCCCGGGCCGATCATCCGTTTTCCGTTATTTCGTTTGGATTCTCGGCCCGGGGCAGGGGATAGTCCCGGGGTGAGCCCCCACACCGTCCCCCGGACCCCCCGCCGCCGGCCCGCCTGGGCCGGACGCAACTACAGCCTCCTGACGGGCGCCGCGGTCGTCACCAACCTGGGCAGTCACGGGGCGCTCATCGCGGCCTCCTTCGCCGTGCTCGAAGCGGGCGGCAGCGGCGCCGACGTCGGCCTCGTCGCCGCCGCCCGTACGCTGCCCCTCGTCCTCTTCCTGCTCATCGGCGGGGCGCTGGCCGACCGGCTGCCGCGGCACCGCGTGATGGTCGCGGCCAACGCCCTCAACTGCGTCTCGCAGGCGGCCTTCGCCGTTCTCGTCCTCGCCGGCGACCCGAAGCTGTGGCAGATGATGCTGCTGACCGCGCTCTGCGGCACCGGCACCGCCTTCTTCAACCCCGCCGCCGAGGGCATGCTCCTGTCCAGCGTCTC
The DNA here is from genome assembly GCF_050275515.1 of Streptomyces sp. NPDC004126. NCBI lineage: Bacteria > Bacillati > Actinomycetota > Actinomycetes > Kitasatosporales > Streptomycetaceae > Streptomyces > Streptomyces sp. NPDC004126. The sequence continues at coordinate 126,556 of NZ_JBNNPF010000013.1, forward strand.
CGGCGAGCACGCCAACCGGGCCTTCGCCCTCTTCCGCATGGCCATGAACGGCGCCGGCATCGGCGGCGCGGCCCTCGGCGGCGCGCTGATCGCCGTGGTCGGCCCCGGCTGGGTACTGGCCGTGGACGCGGCGGCCTTCGCCGTCGCGGGCGCCCTGCGCGCCTTCCTCGACGTCGGCCCCACCACCCGGCGGGCTCCGGGCGGGGGCCTGCTCGCCGACCTGCGCGAGGGCTGGGTGGAGTTCCGGACCCGGCCCTGGCTGTGGAGCATCGTGCTCCAGTTCTCCGTGGTCGTCGCCGTCGTGGGGGCGGCGGAGGCGGTGTACGGGCCCCTCGTCGCCCGCGACCGGCTGGGCGGGCCGGCGCCGTGGGGCGTGGCCCTGGCCTTCTTCGGTGCGGGCACCATCGCCGGAGCGGTCCTGATGATGGTGTGGAAGCCGCGCCGGCTGCTGCTGGTCGGCACCCTGTGCGTGTTCCCGCTGGCGCTGCCGTCGGCGGGCCTGGCGGTGCCGCTGCCGGTCTGGGGGCTGTGCGCGGTGATGTTCTTCAGCGGCGCCGCCATCGAGGTGTTCGGCGTGAACTGGATGACCACGATGCACCAGGAGATACCCGAGGAGAAGTTCTCCCGGGTCTCCGCCTACGACTGGTTCGGCTCGGTGTCCATGCTGCCGCTCGCCACCGCCCTGGCCGGCCCGGCCGAGACCGCCTTCGGCCGCACCCAGGCCCTGTGGGGCTGCGCGGGGCTGGTGGTCGCCGCCACCGCCCTGGTCCTGCTGGTCCCGGAGGTGCGCCGGATCACCCGCAGGCCCCCGCCCGTGAAGGGTTCCGCCCCGGCCCCGGCGGAGGCCGCCGGGGCCGTCGGGGCCGTGGGGGTCACCCCAGGCTGAAGGCGCCCTCCGGCGGGGCCGGAGAGGAGACCGCGTCCGCGTCGGCGACCGGACGCGCCCCGCGCATGAACCGGGCGAGCCCCTCCCCCGACTCCACCCGGGCGGGGAAGGCGTCGGCGGCGCACCGCCGGGCCAGCGCGGCCAGCGGCAGCGGGGCGTCCGAGGCGAGCAGCACCGCGTTCCCGAAGCGGCGCCCACGCAGCACCCCGGGCTCGGCGATCAGGGCCAGCTCCGCGAAGGCGGCCGCGAAGTTGGCCAGCTGGGCCTTGAGGAAGCCGAACGGCGCCCCGTCGGCCAGGTTCGCCGCGTACAGCCCGCCGGGCCTCAGCACCCGCGCCGCCTGCCGCGCGTACTCCACCGAGGTCAGCTGGGCCGGCACCCGCGAGCCCCCGAACACGTCGGCGACCAGCACGTCCGCGCCCGCCTCTGGGGCCGCCTCCAGCCAGGCCCGCGCGTCGGCGGCGTGCACCGTCACCCGGGCCCCGGCGGCCAGCGGCAGGTGCTCCTCGACCAGCTCCACCAGGGCGCCGTCGAACTCGACCACGTCCTGCCGGGACCCCGGGCGGACGGCCGCGGCGTAGCGCGGGAGGGTGAGCGCGCCCCCGCCCAGGTGCAGCAGGTCCAGGGCCGCCCCCGGCTCCGCCGCGCAGTCCAGGACGTGCGCGAGGCGGCGTACGTACTCGAACTCCAGGTGCTCGGGCTCGTCGAGGTCGACGTACGACTGGGGCGCCCCGTCCACGGTGAGCAGCCAGGCCCGCTCCCGGTCCACGTCCGGCATCAGCTTGGCGGTGCCCTGGCCCACTTCCCGGATCACCGGGATCTGTTCGTCGCTCACCCCACCATTGTCAGGCCGCCCAGACGGCCGCCGCGTCGGCCGCGTGCCCGGCGGCCTGCGCGAGGCCGGCGCGGGCGGCGGGGTCGCGCCGCGCGGGGTCCAGGACGTTGCGCCCGAAGGCCTTGCGGGCCGCCGGGGACGGGGTGATCAGCAGCACCCGGGCGCCGGCCGCCCGCAGCCGGGCCGCCTGGGAGGCGGGCGAGGGGACCAGGGCGGTTCCGAGCGCGATCGGGGCGAGGATCACCACGCGCGCGTATCCGGCCGCGAGGTCGGCGTTGGTCGCCGAGCGGACCCCGCCGTCGATGAAGCGGCGCCCGCCGACCGTCACCGGCGGCCAGACGCCCGGTACGGCGCAGCTCGCGGCGACGGCGTCGACGAGCCCGGCCCCGCTCTCCCGGTCGAAGTCGGCGGGGGCCCCGCTGAGCGCGTCGACGGCGGTGACGACGAGCCGGCGCTCGGGCCACTCGTGCGACACCAGCCGGGCCGCCAGCACCTCGCGCCGCGCCGCCTCCGCGCCGGTCTCCGCGGCCAGGGCGAAGGCGCCGACGCGGCGGCGGTACGCGGCGGCGTCCCGGGAGCGCACCATCGCGAGGGCGTGGCGGGCGAAGACCCCCGCGCCGAGGCGGGCCGGGTGCTCCCCGGACGCGTCGCCGAGCTGGCGCTCGTACAGTTCGCGGGCCGTGAGGCCCGCGGTGAGCTGCGCGCCGACCACGGAGCCGGCCGAGGTGCCGACGACCAGGTCTGCGGTGGTCAGGTCGACTCCCGCCCGGGCGAGCCCGTACAGGATCCCGGACTCCCAGCCGACGCCCGTCAGGCCTCCGCCGCCGAGCACCAGTGCCGTTCCGTCGCCCATGTCGGCCCCTCTTCCCTCGCGTCCGCGCCCGCCGGCGGCGGTGACGGCAGTCTGGCAAAGCCGGACCGCCGCCACCACTGCCGGGGCTACCCGAGGACCTCGGTCACCGTCCCCGCGCCGACCGTGCGGCCGCCCTCGCGGATGGCGAAGCCGAGCCCGGCCTCCAGGGGCAGGTCCCGGCCCAGCTCGACGGTCATCTCGACCGTCTCCCCCGGCCGGGCGACGCCCGCCGGGCCCAGGTCCACGTCTCCGACCACGTCGGCGGTGCGGACGTAGAACTGCGGCCGGTAGCCGGTCGAGACGGGCGTCGTCCGCCCGCCCTCGCGGGCGGAGAGGACGTACACCCGCGCGGTGAAGCGCCGGCTCGGCGCCACGCTGCCGGGCGCCACGACGACGTGCCCGCGGCGCACCCCGTCGCGGTGCACACCGCGCAGCAGCAGCGCGACGTTGTCGCCCGCCTCGGCGGACTCCATCGGCTTGCCGAAGGTCTCCAGGCCGGTGACCACGGTCTCGACGGGCTCCCCGTCGCCGCCGAGGACGCTGATCCGGTCGCCGAGCCGTACGGTGCCGCGCTCGACGGCGCCGGTGACGACGGTGCCCCGGCCCGTGATGGTCAGGACGTTCTCGACCGGCAGCAGGAACGGCGCGTCGGTGTACCGCACCGGCATGGGCACGTACGTGTCCACGGCGTCGAGCAGCGCCTCGATCGCCCCGGTCCATTGCGGGTCGCCCTCCAGCGCGCGGAGCCCGGAGACCCGTACGACCGGCGCGGAGTCCCCGCCGTAGCCGTGCTCGGAGAGCAGGTCGCGGACCTCCAGCTCGACCAGGTCGGTCAGCTCGGGGTCGCCGGCGTCGGCCTTGTTGAGGGCCACCACGATGTGGTCCACGCCGACCTGGCGGGCGAGCAGGACGTGCTCGGCGGTCTGGGGCATGACCCCGTCGAGGGCGGAGACGACGAGGATCGCCCCGTCGAGCTGGGCCGCGCCGGTGACCATGTTCTTGACGTAGTCGGCGTGGCCGGGCATGTCGACGTGGGCGTAGTGCCGGGTGTCGGTCTCGTACTCGACGTGCGTGAGGTTGATGGTGATGCCGCGGCGGGCCTCCTCGGGGGCCCGGTCGATGCGGTCGAACGGGACGAAGGAGGCGCCGCCGCGCTCGGCGAGGACCTTGGTGATGGCGGCGGTGAGGGTGGTCTTGCCGTGGTCGACGTGGCCCATGGTGCCGATGTTGAGGTGCGGCTTGGTGCGGGTGAAGGCCGTCTTGGCCATGATCTCTTCCCGTGGCTCGAAGCTGGATCGGGACCCCTGGATTCGGCCGACCCTCCCCCTGCGGGGTCCGCCGGACTATCCGGGAAGGGTCAGCTTCGTGCGCCGTCGAACGCGGCGAGTGCCGCTGCGGCGAAGGCCGAGGAGGGGACGGCAGCCTTCGGCGCGTCCGCGACTGCGGACGGCTCTGCGGGGAAGGCGTACCGGGACATGCCGCAGATCCTGCCGGAGGGCGGGGCCGGCGTCGAACGATTTACCGCGGCGGCCGCACCCGGAGCAGGCCGGGACGCCGTCCGGGGCGGGCCCGCGCGCCGGCCGGAGCGGGCCGCGGCGATGCCGGGGGGGGTGCCCGGACGGTGGCCGCACGGGGCGTGGCCGGGGCCCGGTCGAGGTCTGGATGCCGTCCGGATGAGGCCTGGATTACGGCGGGGCGCCATATGTGTCGGTTAGTCTCCCCGGATGTCCCTCCTCCTCGCGCCGATGGCGCGGCTGGCGCTGCTCGTCGTACTGCTGGTCGCGGCCGGGGCCTGCGTCCTGCTCTACGAGCCCCAGCGGCTGCTGTCGCAGGGCTGGCCGCCGGGGCTGCCGGTGGGCACGGGAGTGCTGCTGTTCGCGGGTGCGTACGGCGTGTGCACGGCCGCGTTCGTGCCCCGGCCGCTGCTCAACCTCGCCGCGGGGGCGGTCTTCGGATCCCAGTTCGGTCTGGTGGCGGCCGTCGGCGGCACCGTGGTCGGGGCGGGGCTCGCCTTCGGGCTGGGCCGGGTCATGGGGCAGGAAGCGTTGCGTCCGTATCTGCGCGGGCGCTGGCTGGAGGCGGCCGACGGCCAGCTCAGCCGGCACGGCTTCCGCTCGGTGCTGGCGGTGCGGATCTTCCCCGGGGTGCCCTTCGCCGCGGCCAACTACCTCGCCGCCGTGTCCCGCTGCGGCTGGCTCCCCTTCCTCCTCGCGACGGCGCTCGGTACGGTGCCCAACACCGCCGCCTACGTGATCGCCGGAGCCAGCGCCTCCTCCCCCGGATCGCCCGCGTTCCTGGTCTCGTTCGGCTTCATCACGGTCTCCGGGGCGGTCGCGGCGGCGGTCGCCTGGCGCAAGCGGCACCGCCTCGCACCCGCCGTCGAAGCCGAGCCCGCCGCCGGGCACCCCCCAGTGGTCACGGCCGCTCCCCACGGGCCCTAGCATCGGACCCGAACTGCCCGACGATCACAAGGACGAGCGCACACCGACATGAGCTGGTTCGAATCCCTAATCCTCGGTCTCGTCCAAGGGCTAACGGAGTTCCTCCCGATCTCCTCCAGCGCCCACCTGCGGCTGACCGCGGCTTTCGCGGGCTGGCACGATCCGGGTGCGGCCTTCACGGCCATCACCCAGATCGGCACCGAGGCCGCCGTGCTGATCTACTTCCGCAAGGACATCGGCCGGATCATCTCCACCTGGTTCCGTTCCCTGTTCACCAAGTCGCTGCGCTCCGAGCAGGACGCCAAGATGGGCTGGCTGGTCATCGTCGGCTCGATCCCGATCGGCGTCCTCGGCGTCCTGTTCAAGGACCAGATCACCGGCCCCGCCCGTGACCTGCGGCTGACCGCGACCACCCTGATCGTGATGGGCCTCGTCCTCGGCTTCGCCGACTGGCTGGCCTCGCGCGACGAGGAGGGCGGCCGGCACCGCGTGGTCAAGCAGCGCAAGACGCTGCGGGAACTGGGCGTCAAGGACGGCCTGATCTTCGGCCTGTGCCAGGCGATGGCCCTGATCCCGGGCGTCTCCCGGTCGGGTGCGACCATCTCCGGCGGCCTGCTGCTCGGCTTCACCCGCGAGGCGGCGGCCCGGTATTCCTTCCTCCTGGCCATCCCGGCCGTGCTGGCCTCCGGCGCGTTCGAGATCAAGGACGTGGCCGAGAACCCCGGCCACATCTCCTGGGGACCGACGATCTTCGCCACGGTGCTCGCCTTCTTCGTCGGCTACGCGGTCATCGCGTGGTTCATGAAGTTCATCTCCACCAAGAGCTTCATGCCCTTCGTGGTCTACCGGATCCTGCTCGGCATCGCGCTGTTCGTGCTCATCGGCACGGACGTGCTCAGCCCCCACGCGGGCGAGTCGGGCTCCTAGCCCGGCCGGCCGGACCATGGCCGGAACTCGACGCGGGGGCCGCCCGGGAACGTTCCCGGGCGGCCC